>JAKALD010000044.1 GCA_021813275.1 Pseudomonadota bacterium
GCGCTGTTCAAGCGGGCCATCGGCGAAGTCACCGATATCGTCGAGAAGGAGATGTACACCTTCGAGGACGCGCTCAACGGCGAGAGCCTGACCCTGCGCCCAGAAGGCACTGCCTCCTGCGTGCGCGCGGTGGTCGAGAACAACTTGTTGTACGACGGCGGCAAGCGCCTGTGGTACATGGGCCCGATGTTCCGCCACGAGCGGCCGCAGAAGGGGCGCTACCGCCAGTTCCACCAGGTCGGCGTCGAGGCGCTCGGCTTCGCCGGCCCCGATGTGGACGCCGAGCTGATCGTGATGTGCGCGCGGCTGTGGCGCGAGCTCGGGGTCGAGGGCCTGCGCCTCGAGCTGAACACGATCGGCTCGCCCGAGGAGCGCGCGCGCTACCGCGCGGACCTGGTCAGGCACCTCGCGGCGAACGTCGACCGGCTGGACGCCGATGCCAAGCGCCGCATGTACACCAACCCGCTGCGCGTGCTCGACTCGAAGAGCCCGCAGGTGCAGCACGCGCTCGCGGGCGCGCCGAGCCTCGCCGACTACCTGGGCGAGGCGTCGCGCGCGCACTTCGAGCAGCTCAAGCGGCTGCTCGCCGCGGCCGGGGTCGAGTACATCCTCAATCCGCGCCTGGTGCGCGGCCTCGACTACTACAATCTCACGGTGTTCGAGTGGATCTCGGACTCGCTCGGCGCGCAGGGCACGGTCTGCGGCGGTGGACGCTACGACGGGCTGTTCGCGCAGATCGGCGGCAAGCCCACTCCGGCCGCCGGATTCGCGATGGGCGTGGAGCGCCTGATTGCGCTGCTGGCGCAGGCGCGCGTCGCCCCGCGCACCGCGCCGCATGCCTACATGGTGTACCAGGGCAACGGCACCCTCGAGTGCGCCTTCGCGCTCGCCGACGAGCTGCGCGCGGCCGGCTTCGCGGTGGTGCAGCACGCCGGGGGCGGCAGCTTCAAGTCGCAGATGAAGAAGGCCGACGCGAGCGGGGCGCGGCTCGCGCTGATCATCGGCGAGGACGAGCTCGCCGCCGGCGAGGTGACCGCCAAGCCGCTGCGCACGGTGCGGCCGCAGCAGCGCGTGCCGCGCGCCGCGCTGGTGCGCCGTTTCGCCGAATTTCTCCAGGATGGCTGACCATGGCATTTGAAAACCTCGACCTCGAAGAACAGGAACAACTCGCCGCGCTCAAGGCGTGGTGGAAGGACAACGGCGGCCTCGTGCTGCTCGTGGCCGCCGCCGCGGTGATCGCGCTCGCGGGCTGGCGCGGCTGGCAGTGGTACCAGGGCAAGCAGGCAGCGCAGGCGAGCGTGCTGTATGAGGCCCTGCAGCAGGCGACCGGCAGCGGCGACGCGAGGGTAGTGCACGAAGCGGGCGGCGCGCTGATCGAGAAGTACCCGCGCACGCTCTACGCGTCGATGGGGGCGCTCGTCTCGGCGCGCTTCGACTTCGACCAGGGCGATCTGAAGAACGCCGAGGCGCAGCTGCGCTGGGCGCTCGAGCACGCGCGCTCCGAGGAGCTCAGGGACATCGCGCGCTTGCGCCTCGCCGCGGTGCTGCTCGACCGCAAGGAGTACGCCCAGGCACTGCGCACGCTCGATGCGCAGCACGAGCCGGCATTCGACGCACTGTACGCGGCGCTCAAGGGCGATATCCTCGTCGCCGAGAAGCAGCCTGCGCAAGCCAGGGCTGCGTACCAGCTCGCCCTGCAGAAGGCCGATCCGAAGGACGAGGCATTCCGCGCGAGCGTGCAGATGCGCCTCGACGCGCTCGGGGGCTGAAGATGCGGCGCGCGCTCTTCTCGCTGGCGGCGGCCCTGGTGCTCGCGGGCTGCTCGAGCCTGAACCCGTTCAACTGGTTCGGCGGCGGCGCGGTCGGCCCGCAGCCGGCGCCGCTCCCCGTGCTCGCCAATCCGCTCGCGGTGAAGGCGCTGTGGTCTTCGAGCATCGGCAGCGCGGCGACGTTCATCTTCAGCCCGGCGGTGGCTCAGGACAGCGTGTACGTCGCGTCGCGCGACGGGAGCGTGGCGCGCATCGACGCCGCGACCGGACGCGCGGTCTGGCGCGTGAAGCTGGACGCGCATCTCTCCGCCGGGGTCGGCAGCGACGGCAGGCTCGCCGTCGTGGCGACCGACGGGGGCGAAGTGTTCGCGCTTGACGCGGCCAACGGCAAGCAGCGCTGGCGCGCGCGCGTCTCGAGCGAGGTGCTGGCGGCGCCGCAGCTCGGCGCAGGCCTCGTGCTGGTGCGCAGCGACGACAGCCGCATCTTCGCGTTCGACGAGCAGACCGGCGAGCGCCGCTGGTACTACCAGCGCGCGGCGCCGTCGCTGCTGGTGCGCTCGCCGGCGGGAATGACGATCAGCGGCGGCCTGGTCTACGCCGGCTTCAGCGGCAAGCTGGTCGCCCTCGACCTGGCGAGCGGGAACGTGCGCTGGGAAGCGACCGTGGCGCTGCCCAGGGGCGCGACCGAGCTCGAGCGTGTCACCGACATCGTCGGCAACCCTGCCGTGAGCGGCGCGGAGGTGTGCGCCGCCGCCTATCAGGGACGCGTTGCCTGCTTCGACGCCACGAGCGGCAGCCAGCTCTGGTCGCGCGAGATGTCCACCGTGACCGGCGTGAGCGTCGACGGGCGCGACGCGTTCGTGAGCGACGACAAGGGCGCGGTCTATGCGTTCGAGCTCGCGAGCGGGCGCAGCCTGTGGAAGCAGGACAAGCTTGCCAACCGTCAGCTCTCGCTGCCGCTGCCCCTGGGCTCGGAGATCGCGGTCGGCGACCTGCAGGGCTACGTGCATTTCCTCGCGCGCGAGTCGGGGGCGTTCGTCGCGCGCGTCGCCACCGACGGTAGCCCGATCCGCGCCGCGCCCGTGCGCCTGCCCGGGCGCGGCTTCCTGGTACAGACGCAGGGCGGCGGCCTCTACGCGCTCTCGCTGTAGCGCCGCATGCTGCCGGTCATCGCCCTGGTCGGGCGGCCGAACGTGGGCAAGTCCACGCTGTTCAACCGCCTTACGCGGCGGCGCGACGCGATCGTGGTCGACGTTCCGGGCGTGACGCGCGACCGCCACTACGGCGATGGCCGCCTCGGTGCGCGCGCCTACCTGGTGGTCGATACCGGCGGCCTAGAGCCCGAGGCGAAGACGGGCATCTTCGCCGAGATGGCGCGCCAGACCGAGCAGGCGATCGCCGAGGCCGACGCGGTGATCCTTCTTACCGACGCGCGCGCCGGCCTTACCGCCGGAGACCGCGCGATCGCCGAGCGGCTGCGGCGCCTCAAGCCGCGCATCTGGCTCGCGGTCAACAAGAGCGAAGGGATGGCGCCGGAAGCGGCCGCGGCGGAATTCCACGAGCTCGGCCTCGGTGCGCCCGCGCCGATCTCGGCAGCGCACGGCGACGGCGTCGCCGCGCTGATCGAGGCGGTGCTCGACGAGTTCCCCGAGGCGCGCGCCGAGGCCCGGGTCACCGAAGGCGATCATCCGCGCGTCTGCGTCGTCGGGCGCCCGAACGTGGGCAAGTCGACGCTCGTGAACGCCCTGGTGGGCGAGGAGCGCATGATCGCCTCCGACCAGCCCGGCACCACGCGCGACTCGATCGAGGTGCCCTTCGAGCGCGCGCGACGCCGCTACACGCTGATCGACACCGCGGGACTGCGCCGGCGCGGCAAGCAGGGCGAGGAAGTCGAGCGCTACTCGATCGTGAAGACGCTGCAGGCAATCGAAGCCTCGAACCTCGCGATCGTCGTGCTCGACGCACTCGCGGGGATCACCGAGCAGGACGCGCACGTCGCCGGCTATATCCTCGAGCGCGGTCGCGCGCTGACCCTCGCCGTGAACAAGTGGGATGCCGCGACCCAGGAGCAGCGCGAGCGCATCAAGGCGGAGCTCAAGTGGAAGCTCGGCTTCGTCGGCTTCGCCGACGCGCATTTCGTCTCGGCCAAGCAGGGTAAGGGGCTCGCCGTGCTCATGAAGTCGGTGGACGAGGCCTACGCGGCGGCCATGGCGAAGCTGTCGACGCCGCGCATCACGCGCACGCTGTTCGCCGCCGTCGAGCGCCAGGCGCCGCCGCGCAAGGGCCCGATCCGCCCGAAGCTGCGCTATGCGCACCAGGGCGGGATGAATCCGCCGCTCATCGTGATCCACGGAACGGCGCTCCAGGCGGTGCCCGACAGCTACCGGCGCTACCTCGAAGGCGTGTTCCGCAAGGCGTTCGACCTGCGCGGCACGCCACTGCGCGTTGAGCTGCGCACCGGCCGCAATCCCTACGTGAAGCGCCAGCGGGGCGCGTAGCGCCCCGGCACCGCAGCGCAGCCGCCCCGCGCGAGCACCGTGACGCAGCCGCCGCGCGCCTCGCACGCACGCCTCGCGGCCTTTTACTTCGCCTACTTCGCCTACGTCGGCGCCTTCACGCCGTACTTCTCGCTCTACCTCGCGGCGCGCGGCTTCGGTCCCGCCGAGATCGCGGCGGTGCTGGCGGCACCACAGCTCGCGCGCATCGTCGCCCCCACGCTCTGGGGCGCGCTCGCTGACCGCTGGGCGGCGACCTACCGGGGTGCGCGCCGCGCGGTGGTCGCTTTCGGCGTGGCCGCGGCGCTCTTCGGCTTCGCGGCGCTGCGCGCGACATCCGGATTCGGCGAGGTGCTCGCCGTGATGCTCGTGATGAGCATGCTGTCCGCGGGCGCGCTGCCGCTGGTCGAGGCGATCACGCTCTCGTCGCTCGAGAGCCGGCCCGGCGGCTACGGTCCGATCCGGCTGTGGGGGTCGGTGGGGTTCATCGCCGCGGTCATGGCGACCGGCCCCTGGCTCGATGCCCGCGGGGCGGGCGCGCTGCTCTCGGTCGTGATCGGCTTGATGGCGGCAACTTTCGCGGCGTCGCTTGCGCTGCCGCGTTCGCCGGCTGCTCCGGCGCCCGCGCCGCGTGATGCGCGGCTGCGCGAGGTGCTGCTCAGGCCGGGCGTCGCGGCGCTGCTCGCGGCCTGCTTCTGCATGACCGTCGCGCACGGTGCGCTGTACGCGTTCTACTCGATCTATCTGGCAAGCGTCGGGTACAGCAAGACGCTGATCGGGATGCTCTGGACGCTCGGCGTGCTCGCCGAGATCGTGGTGTTCATGCGTTGGCCGCAGATCCTGAGTCGGTTCAGCCTGCGGGCGGTGCTGCTCGCGAGCTTCCTCCTCGCGGGTGTGCGCTTTACGGCAATCGGCTGGGGCGTGGGCTCGCTCGCGGTGCTGGTTCTCGCGCAGCTGCTGCACGCGGCGACGTTCGGCACTTATCACGCGGCGGCGGTCGCGGCGATCCACAAGCTCTTCGGCGCATCGCTGCAGGGGCGCGGGCAGGCGCTGTACGCGAGCCTCGCGGGCGGGCTCGGCGGTGCCGTCGGCATGCTGCTCTCGGGCTGGAGCTGGCAGGCGCTCGGACCCGCGTTGACGTTCTCCTTGAGCGCCCTGTTCGGGCTTGCTGGCGCAGCGCTCGTTGCCTGGAAGGTTCGGCTGTAGCTGACGCACCGCTTGCCCGCGGCGCGATGCGCATTGCGCCGCGAGATCGGCCGAGCGTTGTGGGATAATTGCAAGCTACCTCGAAGCATTTTCGCTCGCCTCGCGCCGATGGGACAGACGCTCTACGACAAGCTTTGGAACAGTCACCTTGTGCACCAGGACGAGGACGGCACGGCGCTGCTGTACATCGACCGCCACCTCGTGCACGAGGTCACGAGCCCGCAGGCATTCGAGGGTCTGAGGCTCGCGGGCCGCAAGCCGTGGCGCACCGGTTCGGTGGTGGCGACCGCGGACCACAACACCCCCACGACCGGCTGGGAGCAGGGCATCGACGGCATTCGCGACGCCGTCTCGCGCCTGCAGGTCGAGACGCTGGACGCGAACATCCGCGCCTACGGCGCGAAGGCCTATTTCCCGTTCCTCGACAAGCGCCAGGGCATCGTGCACGTGATCGGGCCCGAGCAGGGCGCGACGCTTCCCGGCATGACCGTGGTCTGCGGCGATTCGCACACCAGCACGCACGGCGCCTTCGCTTGCCTCGCCTTCGGCATCGGCACCTCGGAAGTGGAGCACGTGCTCGCGACCCAGTGCCTGGTGGCGAGGAAGATGAAGAACATGCGCGTCACAGTGGAAGGACCGCTCGCGCGCGGCGTGACTGCGAAGGACGTGGCGCTGGCGCTGATCGGCCGGATCGGCACCGCGGGCGGCTCGGGCCACGCGATCGAGTACGCCGGCAGCACGATCCGCGCGCTGTCGATGGAAGGGCGCATGACGATCTGCAACATGACGATCGAGGCGGGCGCCCGCTGCGGTATGGTCGCGGTAGACGACTCGACGGTCGCGTATCTCAAGGGGCGGCCGTTCGCGCCGGGCGGCGGCGAATGGGACCAGGCGCTCGCCTACTGGCGCATGCTGCGCAGCGATCCGGACGCGAGCTTCGACGGCGAGGTGGCGCTCGATGCGCGCGCCATCAAGCCGCAGGTCACCTGGGGCACGTCGCCCGAGATGGTGGTGCCGGTTGACGACGAGGTGCCCGATCCGGACCGCGAAAAGGACCCGACGCGGCGCGAGGACATGGAGCGCGCGCTCGCCTACATGGGCTTGCGGCCGCGCACGCGGATCACCGACATCCGGCTCGACAAGGTGTTCATCGGCTCGTGCACCAACTCGCGCATCGAGGACCTGCGCGCCGCGGCGGCGGTCGTGCGCGGCAAGCGCGTGGCGCCGAGCGTGCGCCTGGCGATGGTGGTTCCCGGCTCGGGGCTCGTGAAGGCGCAGGCCGAGAAGGAAGGCCTCGACCGGGTGTTCCGGGACGCGGGCTTCGAATGGCGCGAGCCGGGCTGCTCGATGTGCCTGGCGATGAACGCCGACCGCCTCGAGCCGGGCGAGCGCTGCGCGGCGACGTCGAACCGTAATTTCGAGGGCCGCCAGGGCGACGGCGGGCGCACCCACCTGGTCAGTCCCGCGATGGCCGCGGCCGCGGCGGTCAGCGGGCATTTCGTCGACGTGCGCAACTGGCGCTAGAGCGGAGGTGGACATGAAGCGAATCGTTCTCCTGGCGATGCTGGCGGCGCTGCTCGCCGGGTGCAACACGCTGCAGGGCATGGGCAAGGATATCCAGCAGGGCGGTGCGGCGCTCGAGCGCGCCGCGAAGCAGTAACGGCATGGAGAAGTTCACCGTGCTCGACGGCCTGGTCGCGCCGCTCGATCGCGCGAACGTCGACACCGACCAGATCATCCCGAAGCAGTTCCTGAAGTCGATCAAGCGCAGCGGCTTCGGCGTGAACCTGTTCGACGCCTGGCGCTACATGGATCACGGCGAGCCCGGGATGGATCATTCGAGGCGCCCGCTCAATCCGGACTTCGTGCTGAACCAGGCGCGTTTCCGCGGAGCGACGATCCTGCTCGCGCGCAAGAATTTCGGCTGCGGCTCCTCGCGCGAGCACGCGTCTTGGGCGCTGCTCGATTACGGCATTCGCTGCGTGATCGCGCCTTCCTTCGCCGACATCTTCTACAACAACTGCTTCAAGAACGGCCTGCTGCCCGTGGTGCTTCCCGAGGCCGACGTGGACCGGCTGTTCTACGAGTGCGCGTCCTTTCCGGGGTTCCGACTCATCGTCAACCTGGAGCAGCAGAGCGTCTCGACCAAGGACGGCGGGCAGACGATGCGCTTCGAGGTCGACGGATTCCGCAAGTACTGCATGCTGAACGGCCTGGACGAGATCGGTCTCACGCTGCGCCACGCCGACAAGATCCGCGCCTTCGAGGCGAGCCGGCGCGAGCAGTTCCCGTGGCTGTTCCGCTAGGCATGAAAGTCGCGGTCTTGCCGGGCGACGGGATCGGCACCGAGATCACCGCGCAGGCAGTCAAGGTGCTGAGCCGGCTGGCCGGGGCGGGCGTGCCGCTCGAGCTCGAGGAGGCGCCGGTGGGCGGGGCCGGGTACGAAGCCGCGGGCGACCCGCTTCCCGAAGCCACGCTCAAGCTCGCCAGGCAGGCGGACGCCATCCTGTTCGGCGCGATCGGTGGCCCGCAGTACGACGCCCTGCCGCGCGAGAAACGGCCCGAGCGCGGCCTGCTGCGCCTGCGAAAGGAGCTGGCGCTGTTCGCCAACCTGCGCCCGGCCCGCGTGTACGAGGAGCTGGCCGGCGCCTCGAGTCTCAAGGCGGAGCTGGTGGCGGGGCTCGATATCCTGATCGTGCGCGAGCTCACCGGTGACATCTATTTCGGCGAGCCGCGAGGCATCGCGACGCTGCCGGGCGGCGAGCGCGAGGGCGTGAACACGATGCGCTACCGCGAGAGCGAGATCCGGCGCATCGCGCAGGTCGCCTTCGATGCGGCGCGCCGGCGGGCCAAGCGCCTGTGCTCGGTGGACAAATCCAACGTGCTCGAGACGACCGAGCTCTGGAAGCAGGTGATGATCGAGACGGGAGCGCAGTACCCCGACATCGCGCTGTCGCACATGTACGTGGACAATTGCGCCATGCAGCTGGTGCGCAATCCGAAGCAGTTCGACGTGATCGTGACGGGCAACATGTTCGGTGACATCCTCTCGGACGAGGCCTCGATGCTGACCGGCTCGATCGGCATGCTGCCGTCGGCTTCGCTCGACGCGGGCGGCAAGGGCCTGTATGAGCCGATTCACGGCTCCGCGCCCGACATCGCGGGCCGGGACGTCGCGAACCCGCTCGCGACGATCCTCTCGGCGGCCATGATGCTGCGCTATTCGCTCGGCGAGGAGCGGGCCGCCGGGCTCGTCGAGGACGCCGTCAGAAAGGTCTTGCGCGAGGGCTACCGGACGGCTGATATTTATACGGCGGGCACCAAGAAGGTGGGCACGCGGCAGATGGGTGACGCGGTGGTCGCGGCGCTCGCAGCATGAACACGGGCGGGCGTCGGAAGCGCGCGGCGCGGACTGCGTTTCGAGGCGTCGGGAAATGTTGAGAGTAGGCATCGTCGGCTGGCGTGGCATGGTGGGCTCGGTCCTGGTGGAGCGCATGCGCCAGGAGCGCGACTTCGAGCAGCTCGAGCCGGTCTTCTTCTCCACTTCACAGGCGGGCGGCAAGGCGCCCGCCGTCGGCAGAGACGTCGATCGCGTGCAGGACGCGCGCGACGTGAATGCACTGAAGGAGCTGCCGGTGATCGTCTCGTGCCAGGGAGGCGATTACACCAACGAGGTCTATCCCAGGCTACGCAGCGAAGGCTGGAAGGGTTACTGGATCGACGCCGCCAGCGCGCTGCGCATGCAGGACGACGCGGTGATCATCCTCGATCCGGTCAACATGCCCGTGATCGAGGACGCGCTCGCCAAGGGCGTGCGCAACTACATCGGCGGCAACTGCACCGTGAGCCTCATGCTGATGGGGATGGCGGGTCTGCTGCGCAACGGCCACGTCGAATGGATGACGTGCATGACCTACCAGGCAGCCTCGGGCGCGGGAGCCGCCAACATGCGCGAGCTGGTCAAGCAGATGGCGGCGATCGGCGAGAGCTCGAGGCGGCTGCTCGATGATCCCGCGGCGAGCGCCCTGGACTTGGACCGCGACGTGACCGAGGCGCTACGCGGCCCCGGCATGCCGAAGGAGAACTTCGGCTATCCGCTCGCGGCCAGCCTCCTGCCGTGGATCGACAAGGATCTGGGCAACGGCCAGAGTCGCGAGGAATGGAAGGGGCACGCGGAGACCAACAAGATCCTCGGGCGCAGCGGGCGACCGATCCCGGTCGATGGGATTTGCGTGCGGGTGGGCGCGATGCGCTGCCACAGCCAGGCTCTGACGATCAAGCTCAAGCGCGACCTTCCGCTGGACGAGATCGAAGGGATGATCGCCGAGGGAAACGAGTGGGTGAGGGTAGTGCCCAATCGCCGGGAGGAGAGCCTGTCCGCCCTGACCCCCGCGGCGGTGTCCGGCAAGCTCTCGGTCCCCGTGGGGCGGCTCCGCAAGCTGCAGATGGGCGGCGAGTATCTGGCTGCGTTCACCGTAGGAGATCAGCTGCTGTGGGGCGCGGCCGAGCCGTTGCGCCGGATGCTGAGGATCCTGCTCGATCGCGGGGTACGAGGCTGAGGCGGGCGCGCCCGACTGAGCCGGGAAAATTTCCTTGCGGCTTGAGGGACAACCGGAAAGAATCAAGGAGATTTCTCAGTTTGCATGCCTAACACTATGATGTTATGGTACTCAGTCCAGAAAAGAACGACTCAGGGTGGTACAGTGGGCAAATCCGTCACCGGAGTTAGGCTGCTCGCGGCGGCACTGCTGGCTGTGCCGCTGCTCGCGCACGCCGTGGGGCTGGGCCGCCTGACAGTTCTGTCGGCACTGGGCCAGCCGCTGAATGCCGATGTTCAGATCGTCTCGCTGCAGCCGGGCGAGGAGGACTCGCTGCGGGCCGCGATGGCCTCGCAGGCGGCCTTCAGCAGCGCGGGAATCCAGTTCAATCCGGCCTTGCTCGGCGTGAAGTTCGCCATCGAGCACCGCGGTGACCAGGTGTTGCTGCATCTGTCGACATCCCAGCCGATCAACGATCCGTTCCTGGACATGCTGATCGAGCTGCAATGGGCAAGCGGCCGGCTCGTTCGCGAGTACACGTTCCTGCTGGATCCGCCAAATTACGCGAAGCGGCCGCAACCGATCGTCGCGGCGCCGCTGCCGCCTGCGGCTCCTGCCGAGGCTCCTATCCCGGCTGCGCCGGCGCAGCCGGAAGCTGCGGCGCCAGCCGAGGCGAAGCCCGCCGGCACCTATGAGGTCAAGAAGGGCGATACCCTCGGGAAGATCGCGCGCGAGCACTTGAGCGCGGGCGTGACGCTGAACCAGATGCTGGTTGCGTTGTACCGCGCGAACAAGGACGCATTCATACACGAGAACATCAACCTGGTGCGGGCCGGTCGGATCCTCGACGTTCCGAGCAAGGAGGCGGCCGAGGAAATCGACCCGGACGAAGCGCGCGAAGTCGTCATGACTCATATGCGCGAGTTCGCGGAGTACCGGCAAAAGCTCGCCGAGGCGGTTGCCGCGCGCAAGGCGCAAGCCGCTGCCTCGGAGCGCACGGCGGCGGGGCGGATCACCGAGGGGCGCGCCGAGGCGGCGCCCCCGCCCGAGCGCAAGGATCACCTGACGCTCTCCAAGGCCGAGCCGAAGCAGCCGACCTCCGCGCTTTCGGAGGCGGCGAAGAGAGACGACCGAGCGGCGCTTCAGCAGGCGCTCAACGAGTCGCAGTCGCGCGTCGCCGATCTGGAAAAGAACGTCGCCGACCTGAAGAAGCTAATCGAGCTGAAGAATGCGCAGCTCGCGGAGCTGGAGAAGAAGGGCGGCGCAGCGGCGGCCGGCGCACCCGCAGCCAAGCCGGCGCAGCCGCCGGCCGCGGCTGCCGGTCCGGCACCGAAGCCCGCTGCGCCAGCGCCGAAGCCGGCCGCACCGAAGCCGTCAGCGCCCAAACCGGCCGTGGCGCCCAAGGCGGCACCGAAGCCGGTCGCGCCTCCGCCTGAGCCGAGCTTTGTGGACGAGCTGCTTGGGAACCCGCTTGCCTTGGCGGGCCTTGCAGGCGTCATCGTGTTGCTGGCCGGGTATGGCGCGTGGGCGTGGCGGCGGAAGAAGGCGGCGCAAACCCGCTTCCAGGAGCGCTTGGGGGCGGCCACGGGGCTCGGTGCTCCCTCGGTGGCCGGCGCCGTGCAGCCCGCGGCGGCGGGCGCGGCTGCCGGAGTTTCGCAGCTGTCGGTGAGCCCGACAGGGCTTGGGCCGGGGGAAACCGAGGAGGTCGATCCCATCGCCGAGGCCGATGTCTACATGGCGTACGGGCGCGATGCGCAGGCCGAAGAAATCCTGAAGGAAGCGCTGCAGAAGGACCCCAACCGCGCAGCCATTCACGCCAAGCTGCTCGAGATCTACGCGAACCGACGCGACACCAAGAACTTCGAGCAGCGAGCCCGGAATCTGAAGGGCCTCACGCACGGCTCCGGAGCCGAGTGGGACAAGGTCGCCAAGCTGGGTCGCTCCATCGATCCGCAGAATCCGCTCTATGCTGACGCCGTGGTGGACGATACGGTAAGGCTCGCACCGGGCGCGCCTGCGCCGGCACCCGCTCTGGACTTGGATCTGGGCGGAACGACCTCCGGCGCGGCGCCCGGCGTCACGCTCGACGTCGGCGGCGAAAAGAAAGAGCAGGCGGGCGCGCCGACTCTCGACTTCGATCTCGGCACGACCACCGCGCCCGCGGCGGAAGCGGAGAAGACCGACTTCGCCCCGAGCGGGACCCTGATCATGGGCTCGGAGGAGACCAAAGCCGCCGCGGGCACGATTGATTTCGACCTCGGCGCGCTCGGCGGCGAGAGCAAGGCGCCCGCCGCCGCGCCTGCGGCTCCTGCGGCGACGCCCGCCGCGACGGCAGGAAGCGGCAGCACCGGCGCGATCGACTTCGACTTCAGCCTGGATCTGGGCGCTCCGGAGAAGGGTGCTGCGAAACCCGCTGCACCGGAGGCACCTGCCGTCGATTTGTCCGCGATCAATCTGGATCTCGGCGCACCCGGCGCGGCCCAGCCCCCCACCACGAGCACCGATCCGAAGTGGCAGGAGGTGGCGACCAAGCTCGACCTCGCCAAGGCCTACGAGGAGATGGGCGACAAGGACGGCGCGCGCGAGCTGCTCAACGAGGCACTGAAGGAAGGCGACGCCGCGCAGCAGAGCCAGGCGCGCCAGATGCTCGCAAGTCTTGGTTGACGCGAAGTAACCACACCGGAGCGGGCCAGGGGCGGCTCGCTGCCGCGCACTTGGCTTATTCTCTTGCGGCATGCGAGTCGCGCTAGGCCTGGAGTACGACGGAAGCCGCTTTCTGGGCTGGCAGACCCAGGCCGGAGGCGGGACGGTGCAGGACTCCCTCGAGGCGGCGCTGTCCGCAATTTCTGGCGAGGCCGTTTCGGTCACGTGCGCCGGAAGGACCGACCGCGGCGTGCACGCGCGGGGCCAAGTCGTGCATTTCGATACCGCTGCCGAGCGGCCGCAGGCGGCCTGGGTCCGGGGGGTGAACGCCCTGCTGCCCGCCTCTGCTGCCGTGCTTTGGGCGCAGCGGGTCGGGGACGATTTCCACGCCCGTTACACCGCGCTGTCGCGCAGCTATCGCTACGTATTGCTGAACCGCCCCGTGCGACCGGCCCTTGCGGCGCGCTACGCGGGCTGGCACCACGCTCCGCTCGGCGTCGAGGCCATGCGCGAAGCGGCGTCGTATCTGGTGGGCGAGCACGACTTTTCCGCGTTCCGTTCCTCCGAGTGCCAGGCGAAGACGCCCGTACGCAGGCTGCTCGCCCTCGATATCGAGCGGCGCGGTGAGCGCATCGAGTTCGTGCTGCGCGCGAACGCGTTTCTGCATCACATGGTGCGCAATCTGGTGGGAACGCTCGTCTACGTGGGCATGGGCAAGCGCTCCCCGCAATGGGCTCGCGAGGTGCTCGAGTCGCGCGACCGCGCGCGCGCGGCGCCGACCTTCGCCCCGGAAGGGCTGTACCTCGAAGCGGTCGCCTATGCGGCGTCCTGGGCGCTGCCTGTCGGGCAAGCCGCGCCTGTCCCCGTGGCGCTCGAGCCCTGACGTGCGCACGCGCGTGAAGATCTGCGGGATCACGCGCGTCGCCGACGCGCGCGCCGCGGCCGATGCCGGCGCCGACGCGATCGGGCTGGTGTTCTATGCACCCAGCCCGCGGATGCTCGCCCTCGAGCAGGCGCGCGCGCTGCGGCGGGCGCTGCCGCCGTTCGTCTGCGCGGTCGCGCTGTTCGTCGATCCGGATGCCGCCGAAGTCGCGCGTGTCATCGAGGCAGTGCGGCCCGACGCGTTGCAGTTTCACGGCGACGAGCCGCCCGAATTCTGCGCCGGCTTCGGCCTCCCATACCTCAAGGCCTGCAGGGTGAGGCCGGGGGTCGATTTGCTAGAATACCTGCGCCCCTATTCCGATGCAGCCGGGTGGCTTGCGGACGCCTACGTCGAGGGCTACGGCGGCCGCGGCGCAAGCTTCGATTGGTGTCTCGTGCCGGCCGAGCGCGCCCGTCCGCTGATTCTTTCCGGGGGCTTGACACCCGGCAACGTGGGCGAGGCGATCCGGCGCGTCAGGCCCTGGGGCGTCGACGTCTCGAGCGGAGTCGAATCCGCGCAGGGCATCAAGGACGCGGCCAAGATCGCGGCCTTCCTCGCAGAGGTCAAGCATGCAGATGTATGAGCTACCCGACGCGCACGGGCACTTCGGGCCCTACGGCGGCGTGTTCGTGTCCGAGACGCTCACCTACGCGCTGGAGGAGCTGCTGCGGGCGTACGAGGCGAGCCGCAACGACCCCGAGTTCATGGCGGAATTCCGGCACGATCTGAAGCATTACGTCGGACGCCCGAGCCCCGTTTATCACGCCAAGCGCTGGTCGGCGCTGCTCGGCGGGGCGCAGATCTACCTGAAGCGCGAGGACCTCAATCACACGGGCGCGCACAAGATCAACAACACCGTCGGCCAGGCGCTGCTCGCACGGCGCATGGGCAAATCGCGCGTGATCGCGGAGACCGGCGCCGGGCAGCACGGCGTCGCCACCGCCACCGTGGCCGCGCGCTGTGGCATGCAGTGCGTGGTCTACATGGGCTCCGAGGACATCAAGCGCCAGTCGGCGAACGTGTACCGCATGAAGCTCCTGGGAGCGACCGTGGTGCCGGTGGAATCGGGCTCGAAGACGCTCAAGGACGCGCTCAACGAAGCCATGCGCGACTGGGTGACGAACGTCGAGAACACCTTCTACATCATCGGGACCGTGGCGGGCCCGCACCCGTACCCGATGATGGTGCGCGACTTTCAGGCCGTCATCGGCGAGGAGTGCAAGATGCAGATGCCCGAGCTTGCCGGCCGCCAGCCGGACGCGGTGATCGCGTGTGTCGGAGGGGGCTCGAACGCTATGGGAATTTTCTACCCGTACATCGGGCTGGACGGCGTGCGCCTGATCGGGGTCGAAGCGGCGGGCGAGGGCCTCACGACCGGCCGGCACGCCGCGTCGCTGATCGCGGGCAAGCCGGGGGTGCTGCACGGCAACCGCACCTATCTGCTGCAGGACGCGAACGGCCAGATCATCGAAACGCACTCGATTTCCGCCGGGCTCGACTACCCGGGCGTCGGGCCGGAGCACGCGTGGCTGAAGGACTCCGGACGCGCCGAGTATGTCGCCGCGACCGACGACGAGGCGCTGCGGGCGTTTCACGACCTGTGCCACTACGAGGGAATCATCCCGGCGCTGGAATCGAGCCATGCCCTCGCGCACGCCGCCAAGATCGCCCCGTCGATGGCGAAGGACAAGATCCTGCTCGTCAATCTCTCCGGGCGCGGAGACAAGGACATGCACACGGTGGCGCAGCGCGCCGGCATCGCACTGTAGGAATCGCCTTCGATGTCCCGCATTCAAGCGCGCTTCGAGGCGCTGCGCTCGGCCCGCCGCAAGGCGCTGATTCCCTACATCACCGCGGGCGATCCGGCCCCCGAGCTTACGGTCCCTCTGCTACATGCGCTGGTGGAGGTAGGTGCCGACGTCCTGGAGCTCGGCGTGCCGTTCTCCGATCCGATGGCCGACGGGCCGGTCAACCAGCGCTCGTCCGAGCGCGCGCTGGCGAAAGGGGTCACGCTGCACGACGTCATCGCGATGGTTCGCGAGTTCCGTAAACGTGACTTCCAGACACCGGTGGTGCTTATGGGCTACGCCAACCCGATCGAGGCGATGGGGATCGACGCGTTCGTGCGCGCGGCGAAGTCCGCGGGCGTGGACGGGGTGCTCGTCGTCGACTATCCGCCGGAGGAGTGTACGCAGTTCGCCGCGCTCGCGAAGGAGAACGGGATCGACCCGATCTTCATGCTTGCCCCGACCTCCACCGATCGCCGCATCCGTGAGGTCGCGCAGGTCGGCAGCGGGTACCTTTACTACGTCTCGCTGAAAGGCGTGACCGGCGCAGCGAACATCGATGTGGCGGAGGTCGCCGCCCGCATCCTCAAGATCCGGTCCGTCACCCGGCTGCCGATCGGGGTGGGATTCGGCATCCGGGACGCGGAGTCCGCGCGGCGCATCGCCGAGACCGCGGACGCGGTGGTCATCGGCAGCCGGATCATCCAGGAAATCGAGGCAGCGGGGCCCGCGCAGGCGATCGCGCGCGTGATGGAGCTCGTGCGCCCGATCCGGGCCGCGCTCAACGCATGAGCTGGCTGCAGAAGCTCCTGCCTCCCAAGATCCAGCGCTCGAGCGGTCCGCGCAAAACCGTTCCGGAAGGGCTGTGGACCAAGTGCCCGGCGTGCGACGCGGTGCTGTACAGCACCGACCTGGAGAAGAATTTCTACGTCTGCCCGAAGTGCGCCTTCCACCAGCGCATGGGCGCGCGCGCGCGGCTCGACGCGCTCCTCGATCCGGACGGTCGCTTCGAGATCGGCATGGAGGTGCTGCCGGTCGACAGCCTCAAGTTCAGGGACTCGAGGAAGTACCCCGAGCGCCTGGCCGAGGCGCAGGCGGCGACCGGCGAGAGCGACGCGCTGGTCGTGATGCAGGGCTCGATCAAGGCGATCGGCGCGGTCGCCGCGGCGTTCGAGTTCGAGTTCATGGGCGGCTCGATGGGCTCCGTCGTGGGCGAGCGCTTCGTGCGCGGCGTGCGCGTGGCGATCGAGCAGAAGCTGCCGTTCGTGTGCATCACCGCTTCCGGCGGCGCGCGCATGCAGGAGGGCGTGCTCTCGCTCGTGCAGATGGCGAAGACGACCGCCGCGCTCGCGGAGCTGGCCGACCGCAGGCTGCCCTTCGTCTCCATTCTGGCCGATCCGACGATGGGCGGCGTTTCGGCGAGCTTCGCCATGATCGGCGACGTCGTGATCGCTGAACCGAAGGCGCTGATCGGCTTCGCGGGGCCGCGGGTGATCGAGCAGACCGTCCGGCAGAAGCTCCCCGACGGCTTTCAGCGCGCCGAATTCCTGCTCGAGAAGGGCGCGATCGACATGATCGTCGATCGGCGCCAGCTGCGCGACAAGCTCGCGCAGCTGCTCGCGCTGCTCCAGGGCTTGCCGGCCGACTCGGCTTCCTGAGCCGGGCAGGGGCAGCGCGCCGTGACGCGGCCCAGCACGCTGGCGGACTGGCTCGAGTTCATCGAGCGCCAGCACCCCGAGCCGATCGCGCTGGGCCTCGAGCGGGTGCTGAAAGTGCTCGCCAGGCTGAACGCCCCGCTCGATTGCCCCGTGTTCGTCGTGGGCGGGACCAACGGCAAGGGCTCGACCTGCGCGATGCTCGAGAGCATCCTGCGCGCCGCGGGCTACCGAACGGGGCTGTACACCTCGCCGCATCTGCTGCGCTACAACGAGCGCGTGCGGATCGAGGGCCGCGAGGCCGGCGACGCGGCGCTGAGCGAGGCATTCGCGGCCGTCGAGGCCGCGCGCGACGGCGTGGCGCTGACGTATTTCGAGTTCGGCACCCTGGCCGCGGCATGGCTGTTCGCGCGCGAGAAGCTGGACGCCGTGGTGCTCGAGGTGGGGCTGGGCGGCCGGCTCGACGCGGTGAACGCCTTCGACGCCGACTGCGCGATCGTGACCGGCGTGGGGATCGACCACGTCGAGTATCTGGGAGGAACGCGGGAACAGATCGGGCGGGAGAAGGCCGGGATCTTTCGCGCCGGCCGGCCGGCGGTGGTCGCTGATCCGGAACCGCCGCGCTCGGTGCTCCAGGAGGCCGAGCGGCTTGGGGCGCGCCTGCTCCTGCTCGGACGCGATTTCGGCTACACGGTTCGGCGCGGCCAGTGGGCCTACTGGAGCACGGCCGGCAAGCGCTCCGGCCTTGCCCACCCGGCATTGCGCGGCGCGATCCAGCTGCGCAACGCTTCGGCCGCCCTCGCCGCGCTCGAGGCGCTGCGCGAGCGCCTGCCCGTGAGCCAGCAGGAGATCCGGCGCGGCCTGAGCCGCGTGACGCTGCCCGGGCGCTTCCAGGTCGTGCCCGGCCGGCCGCAGGTCATTCTCGACGTGGCGCACAACCCCGAGGCGGCCGGCGTGCTGGCCGAGAACCTGCTCGCGAGCGGAAGAGCCGCGCAGACCATCGCCGTGCTTGGGATGCTGCGCGACAAGGACATGGTCGGAGTCGCCCGGGCACTGGCGCCTCACGTCACGCGCTGGCACCTTGCGACGCTCGCTGGCCCGCGCGGGGCATCGGCGGCGCAGCTTGCCGGCGTCTTGCGCGCGGCAGGCGTCACGGCGCCGGCTCGCGAGCACACCTCGCCCGCCGCAGCACTTGCGGCGGCACGCAGCGAAGCCGGCGAGAATGATAAAATTTTGGTGTGCGGATCGTTCCTCACCGTCGCCGAAGTGATGCACGCCCTCGAGTCCTCGCGCAACGCTGCGCGCACGCATGACTGAGCCGCAGGACGTAGACGCGCTGAGGCGGCGCGGGCGGCGGCGCCTGGTCGGGGCGATTGCGCTGGTGCTGCTTGCGATCATCGTGCTGCCGATGGTGTTCGAGCAGCGGCCGAGGGAGACCGCACCTGTGAGCGTGCGCATCCCGAGCGAGAACGAGGGCGGGCCCGCGCCTCAGGCGCAAGCGGATGCGGCTCCCGGCGCCGCGCCGAGCCCGGCGCCGACGCCAGCCCCGGCGCCGGCGGGCGCTCCCGCGG
>JAKALD010000045.1 GCA_021813275.1 Pseudomonadota bacterium
CGATCTCCGCGCCTGGCACGCAACGCCGCTCTACCGGCGCGAGGCGCTCGCGCCTGGCGATCGGCTCGAGGGCCCGGCGATCATCGCCGAGGCGAACGCGACCACGGTGGTCGAGCCGGGCTGGGGCGCGCGCGTCACCGGGCACGACCACCTGGTGCTCGAGCGGAGCGCGCCGCGCGCGGCGCGCGTCGCGCTCGGCACCGGCGCCGACCCGGTGATGCTCGAGATCTTCAACAATCTGTTCATGTCGATCGCCGAGCAGATGGGCTCGCGGCTGCAGAACACCGCGTACTCGGTGAACATCAAGGAGCGGCTCGACTTCTCCTGCGCGCTGTTCGACGGCGAGGGGAACCTGATCGCCAACGCGCCGCACATGCCGGTGCACCTGGGCTCGATGAGCGAGTCGGTCAGGACCGTAATTCGCGAGAACGCGGGGCGCATGCGCCCGGGCGACGTCTACGCCCTGAATGCGCCGTACAACGGCGGCACGCATCTGCCCGACGTGACGGTGATCACGCCTGTGTGGAGCGCGGCGGCGGGCGCCTGCCGGCAGGAGATCCTCTTTTTCGTCGGCTCGCGCGGCCATCACGCCGACATCGGGGGGATCACGCCCGGCTCGATGCCGCCGGGCTCGAAGACCGTCGAAGAGGAGGGCGTGCTGATCGACAATTTCCTGCTCGTCGAGCAGGGCCGGTTCCGCGAGGCCGAGGCTGCGGCGCTGCTCGCCTCGGGCCGCTGGCCGGCGCGCAACGTCCAGCAGAACCTCGCCGATCTCCAGGCGCAGATCGCCGCCAACGAGAAGGGCGTGCAGGAGCTGCATCGCATGGTCGAGCACTTCGGGCTGGAGGTCGTGCAGGCCTACATGCGTCACGTGCAGGACAACGCGGAGCAGGCGGTGCGCCGCGTGATCGGCGTGCTGCGGGACGGCGAGTTCGACTACCCGCTCGACAACGGCGCCCGCATCCGCGTGCGCATCCGCATCGGCGCGGACCGGCGCAGCGCGACGATCGACTTCGGCGGCAGCTCGCCGCAGCTGCCGAACAACTTCAATGCGCCCTCCGCGGTGTGCATGGCCGCGGTGCTGTACGTGTTCCGCACGCTCGTCGCGGACGACATCCCGCTCAACGCCGGCTGCCTCAAGCCGCTCGAGGTGATCATTCCGGAAGGGTCGATGCTCAATCCGCGCTACCCGGCGGCGGTCGTGGCCGGCAACGTCGAGACCTCCCAGTGCATCACCGACGCGCTCTACGGGGCGCTCGGCGTGCTCGCCGCCTCGCAGGGAACCATGAACAATTTCACCTTCGGCAACGAGCGCTATCAGTATTACGAGACCATCGCGGGGGGCTCGGGCGCAGGCATCCTCGGGGACACCGCGGAGGGACGGATCGAGGGCTTTGACGGCACGGATGCCGTGCAGACACACATGACCAATTCGCGGCTCACGGACCCGGAGGTGCTCGAGTGGCGCTTCCCCGTCCTCCTGGAGAGCTTCGCCATTCGGCGCGGATCTGGCGGGCGCGGGCGCTGGCGCGGCGGCGACGGAGCGGTCCGCCGGATCAGGTTCCTCGAGCCGATGACCGCCGCGATCCTGTCCGGCCACCGCCTGGTCGCCCCGCACGGCCTGGCCGGCGGCGAGCCCGGCCGGCCAGGGCGCAATTACGTGCTGCGGGCCGACGGCACGCGCGTGGAGCTCGGGCCCTTCGAAACGATCGGGATGCGAGCCGGAGACGTGTTCGTCGTCGAGACGCCGGGCGGGGGCGGCTACGGTCCTCGGATGTGACGAAATTGGCGCGCTTGACGCTCGCTCACGGCCACTGCGCCGGGGCGGCGCCTGCATGCGCTCCGCTCTGCTTATAATACGGCCGGATAACCCTCGTGCCGATTCCAATCAATAAGCCGCCTGTCGCGCCTTCGCCGGCACAGATAACGGCATGAAACCGTCCGCGATCTACTCGAAGACCGGCAAGGGCGTGCAGGAGGCGTCGGGCAAGACGCGCGAGCTCGCGCGCGCGGATCGTGCGGTGCTCGCGGCGATCGACGGCAAGTCCACGCTCGCGGAGGTCGCGCAGAAGCTCGGCAAGTCGGACAGCGACGCGAAACTGCTGCAGCTCATCGAGCAGCTGGATCGCTCCGGCTTCATCCGGCTGATCGCGGGCGGCGAAGCGACGACCACGCCCTCTGCGCCGCCGGCCGGCCGGCCGGGAGCCGCAGCGGCGACCTCTCCAGGGGGCGACCTCGACTTCACGCAGTCGCTTTCCAAGGCACGCCTCACGGGGGCGGCTGCCGCCAAGCCGCCGGTCGTCGACCTCGCCGCGCAGGCGCGTGCCGAAACCGAGCGCAAGGCGCGCGAGGAGTCCGAGCTAAGGGGCATCGCCGACGCCGCGCGCGCGCGCGCGGAGGCCGACGCCAAGGCCAGGGCCGAGCGCGACGCCGCTCAGCGCGCGGCGGCCGAGGCCAAGGCGCGCGCCGAGGCGGAAGCGCGGGTGCGCCGCGAAGCCGAGCAGAGAAGCCGGGTCGAATCGGAGCTGCTCGCCAAGATCGCGGAGGCGGAGCGCCTGGCCAAGGAAGCCGAAGAGCGGGCGCGCCGGGAAGCCGAGGAGAAGGCGCGGCGCGAGGCGGAGGTGCTGCGCCAGCGGCTCGAATCCGAACGCAAGGCGCGCGAAGAGGCCGAGCGCCTGGCGAAGGAAGCCGAGGAGCGCGCGCGGAAGGAGGCGGAAGAAAAGGCTCGGCGCGAAGAAGAGGCGCGCCGCCAGCGCGAGGAAGAGCAACGGCGCGCCAAGGAGGAGGCCGAGCGCAGGGCGAGGGAAGAGGCCGAGCGCAAGGTGCGGGAGGAAGCGGAGCGCAAGGCGCGGGAGGAAGCGGAGCGGAAAGCGCGCGAAGAAGCCGCGCGCAAGGCGAGGGAAGAAGCCGAGCGTAAGGCGAAGGAAGAAGCCGAGCGCAAGGTGCGGGAGGAAGCGGAGCGCAAGGCCAGGGAAGAAGCGGAGCGGAAAGCGCGCGAAGAAGCCGCGCGCAAGGCGAGGGAAGAAGCCGAGCGTAAGGCGAAGGAAGAAGCCGAGCGTAAGGCGAAGGAAGAAGCCGAGCGCAAGGTGCGGGAGGAAGCGGAGCGCAAGGTGCGGGAGGAAGCGGAGCGCAAGGCCAGGGAAGAAGCGGAGCGGAAAGCGCGCGAGGAGGCCGAGCGCAGGGCGCGGGCAGAAGCCGAACGCAAGGCGCAAGAGGCGGAGCGTGCTCGCAAAGAGGAGGCCCAGGCCCGCCCGGCCGAGAAGCCCGGCGAGGTCGATCTGGCCGCTTCCCTGCTCGCGGATCTGGATTCGTTCTCGCGGCGCGAGGAGGAGGAACGCAAGTCGCGCGAGGATGCCGATCGCAAGGCGAAGGAAGAACAGGACGCGCGCAGGCGGCGCGAGGAGGAGGAACGCGCGTCGCGCGAGGCCGAGACGGCGCAGCCGTCTCAACCGACGACGAGCCAGCCGATTGCCGAGGAGGCCCGCCCCGCCGAGGAACGCAAGCGCGGCGGCAAGGCGAAGCGCCGCCTCGCGGCGATCGTGGCGAGCGACATCGTCGGCTACAGCCGGCTGATGGGGATCGACGAGGAGGGCACGCTCGAGCGCTTCAGGAGAATACTCAACGAGATCATTCGCCCGAAGGTCGATGAATACGGCGGGCGGATCTTCAAGACCGCCGGAGACGGCCTGCTGCTCGAGTTCCCGAGCGTGGTCGAGGCGGCCCGCTGGGCGGTGGACGTGCAGACGGCCGTGGCGAGCGACCAGGCGGGGCAGTCCCCGGCGCGCCAGATCGCCTTCCGCATGGGCGTCAACCTCGGCGACGTGATCGATGAGGACAGCGACCTCTTCGGCGACGGCGTCAACGTCGCCGCCCGCCTGGAGGGCCTGGCCGAGCGCGGCGGCGTGTGCATCTCGGGCGTGGTGTATGACCACATCCACGACAAGGTCCCCTGCAAGTTCGACGATATCGGGCCGCAGAAGCTGAAGAACATCGCGCGCCCGGTGCGCGTGTTCCGGATGCGGGGCGAGTGGGAAACGGTTTCCCTGCGCCGCAGCAGCGATTTGCGCAGCCTGCCGCACTCGAAGGCCATGGCGAGCGCGGCGGCAGCGGCCGACGAAGTCGAGGTCACCGAGGAAGACCTCGACCTGGAGGAGGTCAAGCGTGACGAGCAGGCGCTGTCGCCCGAGGCGCGCACGGATGCCCTCGAGCGCGAGCGCGAGAAGGAGCGCCTCGCCAAGGCGATTGCGGTCGAGCCGGCAGCGGCAGGCAAGTTCAGGGCGCCCAGGAAATGGGGCAGAACGGTCGCGGTCGGCGTGGTGGTGCTGCTGGCGACTGCAGCTGGCGTGCTGCAGTTCATGCCGGTGTCGACCGCGAAGTACGAGCGGGCCGCCGGCGCGGCGCTCGGCACGCGGGTGACGATCCGCTCGGCGCGCATGTCGGTGTTCGGCGGGCTGAAGCTCGAGCTCGAAGGCGTGACGGTCGGCGACGCGCTCAAGGCGCGCAAAGCGAGCGCCTCCGCGGGCCTGGGTGCGCTGTTCGGCACGCCCGAGTCCCTGAGCGGGCTGGAGCTCGACGACGCCGTCGTGCCGCAGGCGGAGCTCGGCAAGGCGCTGTTCGGGGCATTGAGCGCCAGCGGGCTCAAGCTGCGGAGCGTGACCTTCAAGAAACTGCAGCTGGCGGGCCCGGTCTCGCTGCCGCCGCTCGACGTCGAGTTGCTCGTCGGCCCCAACGGCGCGCCGCGCTCGGCCAAGCTGCGCGGGCCCGGCAACTTCTCGATGGTGCTCGCTCGCCAGGGCGACCAGTACGAATTCGAGGCCACTGCCGACGATTTCGCGCCGCCACTGGTTCCTGCGCTTGCGATGAGCAACTACGCGATGAAGGGGACCGCGAGCCGCTCGGGCATGCGCATCACGCATTTCGACGCGCAGCTGTACGACGGCACGATCGCCGGCGACGCGGACATCGACTGGCGCGACGGCTGGCGCGTGGAAGGCACGCTGCAGGTCAAGGCGATCAACGCAGGCGTGCTCGCCCCGACGCTGCTCTCGCAGGGCACCGCGGACGCGAGCGGCCGCTACTCGATGAGCGCCGCGGACCCGGCCAAGCTGCTCGACGGCGCGCATCTCGACGGCCATTTCACGATCGCCAAGGGCGTGCTCGGCAGCTTCGACCTGGCGCGTGCCATCCGCACCAAGGGCGAGCAGGGCACGGGCGTGACGACGTTCGCGCGCATGAGCGGCGAGGGCAGCTACGATGCCGGGGCCGTGAGGCTGCGCAACGTCGCGATCGGCGCCGGGGCGCTGAACGCGGGCGCGAGCGCGGACATCGCGCCGGGCGGTGCGTTGAGCGGCCGGATCATCGCCGACGTGAAGACACCCGTGCAGACGTTGAGCGCGACGCTCAACCTCGCGGGCACGGTCAAGGCGCCCAAAGTCGTCGGCAAGTAGCCGCGCGCGGCGGCGCCGCGCGAGCCGGTATAATTCCGCCTTACCGGCCACGCCCCGCGCATGTCCACGATTCTCAAGCTCCGCGGCGCCCGCGCGCTGTCGGAATTCCGGCTCGCCAAGCTTCTTCCCCGGCTGCAGAGGATCCACCCCGGCGTGCGCCGCGCGCAGGCCGAGTTCTGGCACTTCGTCGAGCTCGACGCCGCGCCGCGGCGCGAGGCGCGGACGCTGATCGAGCGCCTGCTCGAATACGGCGCGCCGCTGAAGCGCCGGCGCGCCGGCGCGGCGCCGTTCGTGGTGGTGCCGCGGCTGGGCACCATCTCGCCCTGGTCGTCCAAGGCCACCGAGATCGCGCGCAACTGCGGCCTGGACGGCGTGCGCCGCATCGAGCGCGGCACGGTGTTTCACCTGAGCGTGTCGGGCGAGCTCGATGGCGCCGCGCGCCTGGCGCTCGGCGCGCTGCTGCACGATCGCATGACCGAGACCGTGCTCGGCTCGCTCGACGCGGCCGATGCGCTGTTCCGCCACGTCGCGCCGCGGCCGCTGGGACGGGTGGCGCTGTCGGCCGGCGGACGGGCGGCGCTCGAGGAGGCGAACCGCGCGCTCGGCCTCGCGCTCTCGGAGGACGAGATCGACTACCTGCTCGAAGCCTACGGCGCGCTCGGCCGCGACCCGACCGACGCCGAGCTGACCATGTTCGCGCAGGCGAACTCCGAGCATTGCCGCCACAAGATCTTCAACGCACAGTGGATCATCGACGGCGAGCGCAAGGACCGCTCGCTGTTCGCGATGATCAAGCACACGCACGCCGCGAGCCCCGAGGGAACGGTGCTCGCGTACGCCGACAACGCGGCGATCATGCAGGGCCGCGTCGCGCGGCGCTTCTATCCCGACGGCGACGGGACCTACCGGCCACACGCCGAGCTCACGCACACGGTGATGAAGTGCGAGACGCACAACCATCCCACCGCGATCTCGCCCTTTCCGGGCGCGGCGACCGGCGCGGGCGGCGAGATCCGCGACGAGGGCGCGACCGGCCGCGGCGCGCGGCCCAAGGCGGGGCTCACGGGCTACTCGGTGTCGAACCTGCGCATCCCGGGCGCGCTGCAGCCGTGGGAGGCGCACGATCCAGGCAAGCCGGGGCGCATCGCCTCGGCGCTCGCCATCATGCTCGAGGGGCCGATCGGCGCGGCCTCGTTCAACAACGAGTTCGGCCGGCCGAACCTGGCGGGCTACTTCCGCAGCTTCGAGATGGAGGTGGCCGGGGTGCAGCGCGGCTACCACAAGCCGATCATGCTCGCCGGCGGCCTGGGCAACGTCAGCGCGGCGCACGTCGCGAAGGCGCCGCTCGAGCCGGGCACGCTGCTCGTGCAGCTCGGGGGACCGGGCCTGCTGATCGGCATGGGCGGCGGCGCCGCCTCCTCGATGGGCGCGGGCGCGAACGTCGAGGATCTGGACTTCGACTCGGTGCAGCGCGGCAACGCGGAGATGCAGCGGCGCGCGCAGGAGGTGATCGACCGCTGCTGGCAGCTCGGCGACGACAACCCGATCCTGTCGATCCACGACGTCGGCGCGGGCGGCCTGTCCAACGCGCTGCCGGAGCTGGTGCACGCCGCCGGCCGCGGCGCGCGCCTCGACCTGCGCGCGGCGCCCTCCGAGGACAGCGGCATGTCGCCGCGCGAGATCTGGTGCAACGAGGCCCAGGAGCGCTACGTGCTCGCGATCGCGCCGCGCTCGCTGGAGCGCTTTCGCGCGCTATGCGAGCGCGAGCGCTGCCCGTTCGCGGTGCTCGGCACGGCGACGGACGACGGCCGGCTGCTGGTCGAGGATCCGCTGCTCGGCGACAGGCCGGTGGACCTCGATCTCGCGGTGATCCTCGGCAAGCCGCCGCGCATGCTGCGCGAGGTGAGCCACGTGGTGCGCCCGAGCGGCTTCCTCGCGCTCGACGACATCGAGCTCAGGGAGGCGGCCTACCGGGTGCTGCGCCATCCGGCGGTGGCGGACAAGACCTTCCTGATCGCGATCGGCGATCGCACGGTGGGTGGTCTGTGCGCGCGCGACCCGTTCGTCGGGCCCTGGCAGGTGCCGGTGGCGGATTGCGCGGTCGCGCTGCTCGACTTCGAGGGCTACGCCGGCGAGGCGTTCGCGATCGGCGAGCGCACGCCGCTCGCGCTGATCGACGGGCCGGCCTCGGGGCGCATGGCGGTGGGCGAGGCGATCACCAACCTCGCGGCGACGCGCATCGCCTCGCTCGAGCAGGTGAAGCTCTCGGCGAACTGGATGGCGGCGGCGGGCCATCCCGGCGAGGACGCCGTGCTGTACGACACGGTGCGCGCGGTGGCGCTCGAGCTCTGCCCGGCGCTCGGCCTGTCGATCCCGGTGGGCAAGGATTCGCTGTCGATGCGCACCGCGTGGCGGGACGCAGCGGGGGCGAAGGCGGTGGTTGCGCCGCTCTCGCTCATCGTGACGGCGTTCGCGCCGGTTGAGGACGTGCGCGGCACGCTCACGCCGCGGCTGCGCACCGACCTCGGCGACACCGAGCTGCTGCTCGTCGATCTCGGGCAGCGCAAGAACCGGCTCGGCGGCTCGATCCTGGCGCAGGTGCATTCGCGCTTCGGCGACGCGTGCCCCGACCTGGACGCGCCGGCGCTGCTCCAGGGGCTGTTCCGCGCGGTGCAGCGCCTGGCCGCGCAGGGGCTCGTGCTCGCCTACCACGACCGCTCCGACGGCGGGCTGTTCGCCACCGTCTGCGAGATGGCCTTCGCCGGGCGCTGCGGCGTGACGCTCAACCTGGACGAGATCTGCTTCGACGAGTGGATGGACGACGTCGACGGCCTCGAGCGGCGTCCCGAGCTGCTCGCCGGGCGCTTCAACGATCGCGTGCTCGCGGCGCTGTTCGCCGAGGAGCTGGGCGCGGTCCTGCAGGTCCGGGCGGCGGACCGGCAGCGCGTGATGGACGTGCTGCGCGACGAGGGGGCGCACGGCTGCGCCTACCTGATCGGGCATCCGAACGCGCGCGACGAGCTGTGCTTCACGCGCAACGCGCGGCCGGTGCTCGCCGAGCCGCGCGCGGAGCTGCAGCGCGCATGGGCCGAGACGACCTACCGCATGCAGGCGCTGCGCGACAACCCGGCCTGCGCCCTCGAGGAGCACCAGCGGCTGCTCGACCTCGGCGATCCGGGACTGTCGATCGCGACGACGTTCGACCCCGCCGAGGACATCGCGGCGCCGTTCGTCGCGAAGGGCGCGCGCCCGCGCATCGCGGTGCTGCGCGAGCAGGGCGTCAACGGGCAAGTCGAGATGGCGGCGGCCTTTGACCGCGCCGGCTTCGAGGCGCGCGACGTGCACATGTCCGACATCCTCGCCGGGCGCGCGAGCCTCGCGCGCTACAAGGGCTTTGCCGCGGGCGGGGGGTTCTCCTACGGGGACGTGCTCGGCGCGGGGCAGGGCTGGGCGAAGTCGATCCTCTTCAACGTGCGCGCGCGCGGCGAGTTCGAGGCGTTCTTTGCGCGCCCCGACACGTTCGCGCTCGGCGCGTGCAACGGCTGCCAGATGATGGCGGCGCTCAAGGAGCTCATTCCGGGCGCCGCGCACTGGCCGGCGTTCGAGCGCAACCGCTCGGAGCAGTTCGAGGCGCGCTTCGTCATGGTGGCGATCGAAGAGAGCCCCTCGATCCTGCTGCGCGGCATGGCCGGCAGCCGCATGCCGGTCGCCACGGCGCACGGCGAGGGCCGCGCCGAGTTCGCGCGCGAGGCGGACATTGACGCGGCTCTGGTGACCATGCGCTTCGTGGACCATCGCGGCGATGTCACCGAGACCTATCCGCTCAATCCCAACGGCTCGCCGCGGGGCATCACCGGGCTCACCACGCCCGACGGGCGCTTCAACATCGTGATGCCGCACCCGGAGCGGGTGTTCCGCAGCGTGCAGATGTCGTGGGCGCCGGACGCGGCGCGCGAGGACTCGCCCTGGATGCGCATGTTCCGCAACGCCCGGGCCTGGGTCGGCTGAGCGCCGGACCCCGTGAGCGCCGCGACCCCGCCCGCGAAGCTCGACGCGCCGTTCTACACCGAGGGCGAGCTCGATGCGCTCGAGCAGACCCACCCCGTCGAGGCGCTGCGCATCGCGCGCGAGCAGGCGCAGCTCGCGCGTCGGCTCGCGGCCCAGGCGCCCGCCGGGGCGGCGTTGCCCACGCTCGAGGAGGCGCGCGCCGTGCTGGAGGAGGCACGGCAGATCCTGCTGCGCGACGGCGGCGACCTCGAGCTCGTGGGGCTCGAAGGCAGCGTGCTCACGGTGCGGCTGAAGGGGGCCTGCGCGGGGTGCCCGCGCGCGGCGCTCGACTTGAGGCAGGTGGTCGAGGCGCTGGTGCGGCGCCGCTATCCGGCGCTTCGCGAGGTGCGCAACGTATTCTGACCCGGGCCGGAATCGCGCCGCGCACGCGAGCAGCCGTCAGGCCGCGTCCGGGACCCGGGCTCGAAGCTGAAGCGATACTCGCGCGCGCAGGCCCCGCGCGCGTGCATCAGGCAGCCCTCGACCGCGGGAGCCGCGCGGGCCGCGACGCCGAGCGTCTCGAGCCAGCCCTCGAGCCGCTCGAACACGCCGCACTGGTAGTCGGCGATCACCCCGAGGCGCGTCGCGCAGTCGTGCGCGAAGCAGCGGCTCGCCTTCCAGCGCATCACGTTCGGCGCGGGAAACGAGACGCCGAACCGCATGCGCGGGGCACGCATCGACCCCAGCGCTTCCCGCAGGAAGCGCTTGAGCTCCGCGAAGCCGCGCACGCGCGGCAGCCCGAGCGCGTTGCACAGGCGCTGCGCCTCGATCTCCGCGGCCGAGCGGGCGGCCGCGCGCGCGGCGAGGTTCGTCCGCCCGATGCCGCACAGGCGCACCGAAGCGGCGAACCACATGGCGTCGTGCGTCATCCAGCTGGCCTGGAGCAGCTCGCGCCGCGTCGCCGCGCCCAGCCTGCGCGGGGCGCGCGTCTTTCGCTTGGCACGCGGCGGCACGGCGCGCGCCTCAGGCTGCGATGGGCACGGAGGGCAGGCCGGCAAGGGCCATGGCGAGCTCGGCCTCGTCGTAATGCTGATCGACGAGCTTGCCGGAGAAATAGTCCATGTAGGCCTGCATGTCGAAGTGGCCGTGGCCGCACAGGTTGAAGAGGATCGTGCGCGACTTGCCTTCCTCGCGGCAGCGCAGCGCCTCGTCGATCGCGCCCTTGACCGCGTGGTTGGCTTCGGGCGCGGGCAGGATCCCCTCGGTGCGCGCGAACTGCACGCCGGCCTCGAACACCGCTTTCTGGTGATAGGCGCGCGCTTCCAGGAGCCCCAGCTCCTTGCAGTGCGACACGAGCGGGGCCATGCCGTGGTACCTGAGGCCCCCGGCGTGAAAGCCCGGCGGCGTGAAGGTCGAGCCCAGGGTGTGCATCTTGACGAGCGGCGTCAGGTGCCCCGTGTCGCCGAAGTCGTAGGCGTACTTGCCGCGCGTGAGGCTGGGGCAGGCCGCGGGCTCGATCGCGACCACGCGCACCTTCTTCCCGCCGCGCAGCTGCGCTCCGAGGAACGGAAACGCGAGCCCGGCGAAGTTCGAGCCCCCGCCCGTGCAGCCCACCAGCACGTCGGGGTAGTCGCCCGCCATCTCGAGCTGCGCCATCGCTTCCTGACCCACCACGGTCTGGTGCATGAGCACGTGGTTGAGCACCGAGCCGAGCGCGTACTTGGTGTCGTCGTGCGTCGCCGCCACCTCGACCGCCTCCGAGATCGCGATGCCGAGGCTTCCCGGGTGCTCCTTGTTCTTGGCGAGGATCGCGCGCCCGGACTGGGTCTCGGGCGAAGGCGATGGGATGCACTGCGCCCCGTAGGTCTCCATGAGCGCTCGCCGATACGGCTTCTGGTTGTACGACACCCGCACCATGAACACCTTCACCTCGATGCCGAATAGCGCCCCGGCAAAGGCGAGCGAGGAGCCCCATTGCCCGGCGCCCGTCTCGGTGGTGATCTTCTTGACCCCGGCCTCCTTGTTGTAGAAGGCCTGCGCCACGGCGGTGTTGGGCTTGTGGCTGCCCGCGGGCGAGACGCCCTCATACTTGTAATAGATCTTCGCGGGAGTCTGCAGGGCTTTCTCCAGGCGCCGCGCCCGGAATAGCGGCGAGGGGCGCCACTGCTTGTAGATCTCGCGCACGGGCTCGGGGATCTCGACCTCGCGCTCTTGCGTCACCTCCTGGGCGATGAGCGCCATCGGAAAAAGGGGCGCCAGGTCGTCCGGCCCCACCGGCTGCTTGGTCCCGGGGTGCAGCACCGGGGGCAGCGGAGCAGGCAGGTCGGCCATGATGTTGTACCAGCGCTTCGGGATGCGCGATTCCTCCAGCAGGTATTTCACGGTGTCGCTCATTGCGGTCTCCTCCTTTGCGGAACGCAGATTCTAGGCTCGTTGTGACAATCCTGTGTTGCGACGCTGGCCGTTTCCGCGCCGCAGCAGCACGCCGTTCTTTAGCCTATATGAACAAATTGAGCACGCCGTCCAGCCCGACGTGATCCAGCGCATGCGTGGCGTGCTCGCGCACCACGGGCTTGGCGCGAAAGGCCACCGATACGCCCGCCTCGGCGAGCATCGGGATGTCGTTGGCGCCGTCGCCGACCGCGATGGTGTGTTCGCGCGCGGCGCCGAGCGCATCACGGGTTTCGGCCAGCTTGCGCGCCTTGGCGCGCCCGTCCACGATCTCGCCCAGCACCCGGCCGGTGAGCCGCCCCGCCGCGATCTCGAGCACGTTGGAGAGCGCGTAATCGATGCCCAGCCGCTGCTTCAGCCACTCGGTGAAGAAGGTGAACCCGCCCGAGACGAGCAGCGTGCGGATGCCGTGCTCGCGGCAGCCCGCGATGAGCGCCTCCGCGCCGGGCGAGAGCTGCATGCGCTCCTCGAGGATGCGCTCGAGCGCGCTCTCCTCCAGCCCGGCGAGCAGCGCCACGCGCCGGCGCAGCGACTCCGGGTAGTCGATGCGGCCGTGCATGGCCTGCTCGGTGACCGCGGCGATCGCTTCCTTGATCCCGAGCGCATCGCCCATCTCGTCGATGCTCTCGATCGTGACCAGGGTGGAGTCCATGTCGAGCGCGAGCAGCCGCATGTCGGCCAGGCGCCGCCCGTCCGGTACCCAGGCGTAGTCGAGCGCGTGCTCGGCGCAGAAAGGCTCGATCGCGGGCTGCTCGCTCGCGCCGGTGAGCCGGTAGGCCGCGGGTCCGAGGGCGACGACGTGATTGGCGCCGGTGAGCGCCACCAGCTCGCCGAGCGTATCGGGGCGCAACGCCGCCCCCTGGAGCACCAGATTCATGGCCACGCCGGCCGCTGCGCGCGCCGCGTCATGCCGCGAGCCGCTCGAGCACGTCCTTCGCGGCGCGCGCGCGCTCCGGCCAGCCGGCCAGCTTTGCGTCGATGCGCAGCCGGTCGGGGCCGGCCAGGCGCGCATCGCGGCGGCCCTGGACGAAGGCGATGATCTTCGCGGCGTCGAGCGGCGGGTGCTTCACGAACTGCAGCTGCAGCGCCTCGTGCGTGGCGTCAATGCGCGCCACGCCGAGCGGTCGCGCGGCGATGCGCAGGGCGTGGGATTCCACGAGCGCGCGCGCGGCCTCGGGCGGCGGCCCGAAGCGGTCGACCAGCTCCTCGCGCATGGCCTCCAGCTCCTCCGCGCTCGTGCAGTTGGCGAGCCGCTTGTAGAGCGTCAGCCGCTCCTGCACGTCGCTGCAATACGTCGCCGGCAGCAGCGCCGGCGCGTGCAGGTTGATCTCGGCGGCGACGTCCACCGGCTGCTCGAGGTCGATGCTCCGGCCCGCCTTGAGCGCGCGCACCGCGCGCTCGAGCATGCGCGTGTACAGGTCGAAGCCGACTTCCTGGATCTCGCCGGACTGCGCCTCGCCCAGCACCTCGCCCGCGCCGCGGATCTCAAGGTCGTGCATCGCCAGGTAGAAGCCCGCGCCGAGCTCCTCCATCATCTGGATCGCCTCCAGGCGCTTCTTGGCGCCGGCGGTCATCGCGTCCTCGGGCGGGGTCAGCAGGTAGGCGTAGGCCTGGTGGTGCGAGCGGCCGACGCGGCCGCGCAGCTGGTGCAGCTGCGCCAGGCCGAACTTGTCGGCGCGGTGAATCACGATCGTGTTGGTGGTCGGGATGTCGATGCCCGTCTCGATGATCGTGGTGCACAGCAGCAGGTTGAAGCGCTGCGCGCAGTAGTCGCGCATCACCCGCTCCAGCTCGCGCTCGCGCATCTGGCCGTGCGCCACCGCGATGCGCGCCTCGGGCACGAGGCGCGCGAGCCGCTCGTGCATCGACTCGATCGTCTCGACCTCGTTGTACAGGAAGTACGCCTGGCCGCCGCGCTTGAGCTCGCGCAGCACGGCCTCGCGGACCAGGCCCTGCGAATACGGCGCGACGAAGGTCTTGATCGCGAGCCGCCTCTGCGGCGCCGTGGCGATCACGGAGAAGTCGCGCAGGCCCTCGAGCGACATCGCGAGCGTGCGCGGGATCGGGGTGGCGGTGAGCGTGAGCACGTCGACCTCGGCGCGCAGGCGCTTGAGCGCCTCCTTCTGGCGCACGCCGAAGCGGTGCTCCTCGTCGATGACCACCAGGCCGAGGCGCGCGAACTTCACGTCGCTCGAGAGCAGCTTGTGCGTGCCGATCACGATGTCGATCTCGCCCGCGGCGAGCTTGGCGACGACCTCGGCAGACTGCTTGCCGGTGCGGAAGCGCGACAGCTCCGCGATCCTCACCGGCCATTCGGCCTCGACCAGGGCGAAGCGGTCGCTGAAGGTCTGCAGGTGCTGCTCGGCGAGCAGCGTGGTCGGGCACAGCACCGCCGCCTGCCTGCCGTCGGCCACGGCGAGGAACGCGGCGCGCAGCGCGACCTCGGTCTTGCCGAAGCCGACGTCGCCGCACACCAGCCGGTCCATCGGCTTGCCCGAAGCCATGTCGCGCACCACGGCCTCGATCGCCCCGGCCTGGTCGGGGGTTTCCTCGAAACCGAAGCCGTCGGCGAACGCCTCCAGGGCGTGCTGCTTCACCGCGAAGGCGTGGCCCTCGCGCGCGGCGCGCTTCGCGTACAGCGCGAGCAGCTCGGCGGCGGTGTCGCGCACCTGCTTCGCCGCCTTCGCCTTGGCCTTGTCCCATTGCCCGCTGCCGAGCTTGTGCAGCGGCGCGCTCTCGGCCTGGGCGCCCGAGTAGCGCGCGATCACCTCGAGCTGCGAGACCGGGACGTAGAGCTTGTCGCCGCCCGCGTACTCGAGCAGCAGGAACTCGGTCGCGCCTTCGCCGAGGTCGAGGCTCACCAGGCCCTGGTAGCGGCCGATGCCGTGCTGCGCGTGCACGACCGGATCGCCGATCCTCAGCTCCGAGAGGTCGCGCAGCATCCCCTCGACCGAGCTGCGCTTCTCGGCGGCGCGCGCGCGCCGGCGCAGCGCGCCGGCGTAGAGCTCGGCCTCGGTGACGAGGCACCAGCCTTCGGCGCTCGCGCGGAAGCCGTTCGCGAGCGGCGCCGCCGCGAGCGCGAAGCGCTCGCCGCCCGCGGCGAAGGCGGCGAAATCGGCGCACGGCGCGGGGTTCAGGCCGTGCTCGGCGAAGTAGCCGGCCATGGTCTCGCGCCGCCCCGGCGACTCGGCGGTGACCAGCACGCGCAGCCCGCAGCCCTCGAGGAAGCGCCGGAAGGCGGCGAGCGGGTCCGGCGCGCGCCGGTCGACGGCGAGCGGCGGCAGCGCGGTCGCCGCGAGCTCGGGCAGCGTTCCGGGCAAGGCCTCCTCGTCCGTATCGGGCGCCCCGTGCGCGGCGACGAAATCCACGCGTGCGAACTGCCTCGCCCTCAAATGGAACTCCTCCGCGCCCAGGAACAGCTGCGCCGGCGGCAGCAGCGGGCGCTGGGGATCGCCGCCCGCGAGCTGGTGGCGGCTGCGCGCATCGCGCCAGAACTGCTCGATCGCGCCCGCGACGTCGTGGTGCAGCGCGAGCGTCGCGCGCTCGGGAAGGTAGTCGAACAGCGTCGCGAGGGCGTCGAAGAACAGCGGCAGGTAATACTCGATGCCGGCCGGCGCGATGCCGTTGGAGACGTCCCGATACAGGCTCTTTTTCGACGGATCGCCCTCGAACAGCTCGCGGAAGCGGCTGCGGAACTTGGCGCGCCCCGCCTCGTCGAGCGGGAACTCGCGCGCCGGCAGCAGGCGCACTTCCTTCACCGCGTACAGCGTGCGCTGGGTGTCGACATCGAAGCACTTGATCGAGTCGATCAGGTCGTCGTCGAGGTCGATGCGGTAGGGAAGCGCGCTGCCCATCGGGAACAGGTCGACGATGCCGCCGCGCAGGCAGAACTCGCCCGGGGCGACCACCTGCGTGACGTGCTGGTAGCCGGCGATCCCGAGCTGGCGGCGCAGCGCCTCGAGGTCGAGCCGCGTGCCCTGCTGCAGGAAGAAGGTGTAGGCGGCGAGGAACGCGGGCGGGCAGAGACGGTACAGCGCGGTCGGCGCCGGCACGAGCGCGACATCGAACTCGCCGGTATGGATGCGATACAGCGTCGCCAGGCGCTCGGAAACCAGGTCGTGGTGCGGCGAGAAGCTGTCGTAGGGCAGGGTTTCCCAGTCGGGCAGCAGGCAGACGCGCAGCCGCGGGTCGAACCAGGCGATCTCCTCGAGGAGGCGCTGTGCGTCGAGCGCGCTCGCGCTCACGACGACCAGCGGGCGCTCGCGCGCCGCCAGGCGCGCGAGGGCGAGCGCGTCGGCAGAGCCTGCGAGCTGCGCATAACGGCGCCGCGCGGGCGGCGGGGGAAGCGAATCTCGGCGCATGAACACAAATAGCGCGCCCCGAGCAGGCCGCGGTCGGCTTGTTCGGGGCAGCGCGACATGCAATTATATCGCGTTGAATTTCAAAATCATTTGAGTTGGCGACTTTTGCCCTGATCCCCGCCGCCGGAGCCGGCAGCCGCATGGCGGCGGCGCAGCCCAAGCAGTACGCGCCGCTCGCCGGCCGGCCGATGCTCTGGCACGCGGTGCGCGCGCTGAGCGTGCCGCCGGTGGAGACCGTATTCGTGGTGCTCGCTCCGGGCGACGCGCAGTTCGCGCGCTTCGACTGGAGCGCGTTCGCCGGCAGGCTCGAGCCGCTGTACTGCGGCGGCGAGACGCGTCGCGACTCCGTGTACAACGGGCTGGTCGCGGCCATGGCCGCAGTCGACGCCGACGACTGGGTGCTGGTGCACGACGCGGCGCGCCCGTGCCTGCCGAAGGGCGACCTCGAGCGCCTGATCGCCGATTGCGAAGGCGACGCGATCGGCGGCATTCTCGCGCTGCCGGTCGCCGATACGGTCAAGCGCGCCGGCAAGGACGAGGCGGGGACGCAGCGCGTGACGGGCACCGAGGATCGCGCGCAGCTCTGGCTCGCGCAGACCCCGCAGATGTTCCGCGCCGGACTGCTCACGCAGGCGCTGCAGCGCGCCGCCGGCCCGGTCACGGACGAGGCGGCCGCGATCGAGCAGGAGGGCCTGCGCCCGCGGCTCGTGCTCGGCAGCCGCGAGAACCTGAAGGTCACCTATCCCGAGGACCTCGCGATCGCCGAGGCGATCCTGGCGCGGCGGGGAACACGATGAGAGTCGGGCAGGGCTTCGACGTGCACGCGCTCGCAGCGGGGCGCAAGCTCATCCTCGGCGGCGTCGAGATCGCATACGACCGGGGCCTCGCCGGGCACTCGGACGCCGACGTGCTGCTGCACGCGATCTGCGATGCGCTGCTCGGCGCGGCGGCGCTCGGCGACATCGGCCGGCACTATCCGGACAGCGAGCCGCGCTACAAGGACGCGGACAGCCGCGCGCTGCTGCGCGACGTGGCCGAGAAGCTCCTCGCCGCGGGCTGGCGCGTCGCGAACGTCGACGCGACCGTCATCGCGCAGGCGCCGCGCATCGCGCCTCACGTCGAGCAGATGATCGCCAACATCGCGGCCGACCTGCGCATTTCGCCGACCGCGGTGAACGTGAAGGCGACGACCACCGAGCGCCTGGGCTTCGCGGGCCGTGGGGAAGGGATCGCCGCGCAGGCGGTCGCGCTCGTCGAGCCGCTCGACAAGGAGTGACGTGCGGCTGTTCTTCGCGCTCTGGCCGGCGCCGGGGACGGCGGCGGCGCTCGCGCTCTGGGCCGCGAAGGCGCAGCGCGAGACCGGCGGCCGCGCGGCGCGCGCCGAGGCGATCCATCTCACGCTCGCCTTCCTGGGCGAAACCGAAGACGCGCGCCTGAGCGCGGCGATCGATGCGGCGCGCTCGGTGCGCTGTGCACCGCACGCCCTGCCGATCGAACAGGCGCGCCACTGGAAACGCCAGAGCATTGTCTGGGTGGGGCCGAACGAGACCCCCGCGCCGCTCGTTGCGCTCGCCGCGGACCTGAAGAGCGCGCTCATGCGCGCCGGCTTCGCGATCGAGGCGCGTCCCTTCGAGGCGCACGTGACGCTGATCCGCAAGGCGCGCGCGCCGCGCGCGCTGCCGCCGCTGCCCGTGCTGGATTGGCCGGTGGACGAATTCCTCCTCGTGCGCTCGACGCTCTCGAACGAAGGCTCGAGCTACACGATTCTCGAGCGCTTCCCGCTCGGGGCCTGAGCCCTAGCGCCTGACTCGCCGCAGCACGTATTCGCGCAGCGCCACCGCCGAGTTGCGCTCGTCGTCGGCCCGTGCGTACACGAAGGTCACGGGGCCGGATTCGAGCAGCGCGGGCAGCGGCGCGAGCGCCTCGGGGTGCGCGTCGAGCTCGGCGTAGTAGCGCTTGCGGAATTCGTCCCACTTCCCGGGATGCTCGTGGAACCACTTGCGCAGCTCGGTGCTCGGCGCCGCGTCGCGCAGCCAGGCGTCGAGCCTGAGCGCAGCCTTCGACTTGCCGCGCGGCCACAGGCGCTCCACGAGAATGCGCGCGCCGTCGCCCTTGGCGGGCGCCACGGCGGCGCGCTTGAGCTGGATCGTCAGGCCTCGGGCAGCGCCGGCCATTTCGAGA
>JAKALD010000297.1 GCA_021813275.1 Pseudomonadota bacterium
GACGCGCGAAGGCGCGCGCGCGCGGGTGGCCGACACGCGCGCCGCCCCGCCGCGCGCCGAGGCGCTGCGCGCGAGCGTGCCGCAGGCCGAGCTGCATACCGGGCCTTTCGCGCCCGGGCTGCTCGATGGCGCGGACCTGGTGTGCATCAGCCCCGGCCTGTCGCTCGGCGAGCCCGTGGTGCGCGAGGCGCAGCGCCGCGGCATCCCCGTGCTCGGCGACATCGAGCTGTTCGCCTGGCGCGTGCGCGGCGCGCGCGCGGGCAAGGTGGCGGCGATCACCGGCACCAACGGCAAGACCACCGTCACCGCGCTGACCGGCCATCTGCTGCGCGCGGCCGGCATCGATTGCGAGGTGGCCGGCAACATCGGGCCGGCGGCGCTCGAGGCGCTGATGCGCCGCCTCGACGCGGGCCGGCTGCCGGCGGTCTGGGTGCTCGAGCTCTCGAGCTACCAGCTCGAGACGACCTGGGCGCTCGAGCCCGACGCCGCCGCGATGCTCAACCTGAGCGAGGACCACCTCGACCGCTACGCGGGGCTCGAGGATTACGGCGCGGCCAAGGCGCGCGTGTTCCTCGGTGAGGGCGTCCAGGTCCTCAATCGCGACGACGCGCGCTCGCTCGCGCTCGCGCTGCCCGGGCGCGAGCGCGTCACCTTCGGCCTCGGCATCCCGCCGCGGCCGGAGGACTTCGGCGTGATCAACGTGCAGGGCACGCGCTGGCTCGCGCAGGGCGCGAACGCGCTCGCGCGCGTGGAGGATCTGCCGCTCGCGGGCTGGCACAACGTGGCGAACGCGCTCGCCGCCGCGGCGCTCGCGCGCTCGCTCGGGGCGCGCTACGCGGCGCTCGCGGCCGGGGTGCTCGGCTTCCAGGGCCTGCCGCACCGACTGCAGCGCATCGCGCTGCGCGCCGGGGTCGCCTACTACGACGACTCCAAGGGCACCAACGTCGGCGCGACCGTCGCGGCGCTCAGGGGCCTCGCGCAGACCTGCGTGCTGATCGCCGGCGGCGACGGCAAGGGCCAGGACTTCGCGCCGCTCGCCCAGCCGGTGGGCGAGCTGGCGCGCCGCGTGCTGCTCATCGGGCGCGACGCGCCGCGCATCGCCGCGGCGCTCGAGCCGAGCGGGGTGCCGGTCGAGCGCTGCGCCTCGCTCGAGGACGCGGTCGCGCGCGCGGCGCGCGCCGCGCAGCCGGGCGACGCGGTGCTGCTCTCGCCCGCCTGCGCGAGCTTCGACATGTTCCGCGACTACCGGCATCGCGGCGAGGTCTTCGCCGCGGCGGTGAAGGCGCTGGGGGACTGAGCGTGGCGAGCTACGTCTTCGCGCAGAACGCCCCCGCAGCCGAATACGATCGCTCGCTCGCCTGGGCGGCGCTGCTGCTCGTCGCAATCGGCCTGGTGATGGTGTACTCGGCGTCGATCGCGACCGCCGAGGCGAGCCGCTTCACCGCCTACAACCCGGCCTACTACCTGGTGCGCGACGGCGTGTTCCTCGCGGTGGCGCTGCCGGTGGCGACCAGCGTGTTCCTGGTCCCGGTGAAGCTCTGGCAGCAGGCCGCGCCGTGGCTGTTCATCGCCTGCGTCGCGCTGCTCGTCGTGGTGCTCGTCCCGGGCATCGGCCGCGAGGTGAACGGCTCCCGGCGCTGGATCAACCTCTACCTGGTGAACCTGCAACCCTCCGAGCCGGCCAAGCTCGCGGCGGTGCTGTACGCCGCCGACTACACGGTGCGCAAGCACGCCGTGATGAAGAGCTTCAAGAAGGGCCTGCTGCCGATGCTCGGCGTGATGCTGCTCGTGTCGTGGCTGCTGCTGCGCGAGCCCGACTTCGGGGCCCTGGTGGTGATCGCGATCACCGCGTTCGGCATCCTGTTCCTCGGCGGCATGAACGGCAGGCACTTCGCGGCGCTCGTGGTGATGCTCGCCGTCGGCTTCGTGGGCCTCATCCTGTCGTCGCCTTACCGGATGCACCGCATCTTCGGCTTCATGGACCCGTGGAACGACGCGTTCGGCACGGGCTACCAGCTGTCGCACGCGCTGATCGCCTTCGGCCGCGGCGAGTGGTTCGGCGTGGGCCTCGGCGCGAGCGTCGAGAAGCTGCACTACCTGCCCGAGGCGCACACCGACTTCCTGCTCGCGGTGATCGCCGAGGAGCTCGGCTTCGCGGGCGTGGCCGTCGTCGTGGGGCTGTTCGCCTGGGTCGTGCTGCGCGCGTTCCTCATCGGCCGGCGCGCCGCGCTGCACGAGCGCCACTTCGCCGCGCTCGCCGCTCAGGGCATCGGCATCTGGATCGGCTTCCAGGCGCTCATCAACATGGGCGTGAACATGGGGCTGCTGCCCACCAAGGGGCTGACGCTGCCGCTCATGAGCTTCGGCGGCTCGGGGCTGGTGGTGAACTGCGTCGCGATCGCGATCCTCCTGCGGATCGACTGGGAGAATCGGCAGCTCGCCCGGGGATTGCCGGCATGAAGCGCACCATCATGATCATGGCGGGCGGCACCGGCGGGCACATCTTTCCGGGGCTGGCGGTGGCCGACGCGATGCGCGCCGCGGGCTGGGACGTGGTGTGGATGGGCGCCAGGAGCGGCATGGAGGCGCGCCTCGTGCCGCCGCGCGGCTACCAGATGGCGTGGATCCGCGCGCGGGCGCTGCGCGGCAAGGGGCTGCTCGCCAAGCTGCTGCTGCCGGCGAACCTGCTGTACTCCTTCTGGGAGAGCGCGCGCGCGCTGTTTCGATGGCGCCCCGACGTGGTGCTCGGGATGGGCGGGTACGTCGCGTTTCCGGGCGGCATGATGGCGGCGCTGCTCGACCGGCCGCTCGCGCTGCACGAGCAGAACGCGGTGGCGGGGCTCGCCAACCGCGTGCTCGCGAGGCTCGCCGACAAGGTGATGGCGGCGTTCCCCGGCGCGCTGAGGGGCGCCGAATGGACCGGCAACCCGGTGCGGGCGGACATCGCGGCGCTCGCGCCGCCGCAGGAGCGCTACGCGGGGCGCGCAGGGCCGCTCAGCGTGCTGGTGGTCGGCGGCAGCCTCGGCGCGCAGGCGCTGAACGAAGCGCTGCCGCGCGCCCTCGCGCTGCTGCCCGAGGCCGAGCGTCCGTGCGTTGTGCACCAGTCGGGTGAGCAGCACCTCGAGAAGCTGCGCGCCGGCTACGCGGCGGCCGGCGTTCGGGGCGAGCTGCTCGCGTTCATCGAGGACATGGCCGCGCGCTATGCGGCGGCCGACCTGGTCATCTGCCGCGCCGGCGCCATCACGGTGGCCGAGCTCGCCGCGGGCGGCATGGCGAGCGTGCTGGTACCGTATCCCTACGCCGTGGACGACCACCAGAGCGCGAATGCGCGCTTTCTCGCCGAACGCGGCGCGGCGATCCTGCTGCCGCAGCGCGAGATGAGCCCCGAGCGCCTCGCCGAGCTGATGCGCACGCTCGATCGCGCGCAGCTCCTCGACATGGCGTGCAAGGCGCGCGCGCTCGGCAGGCCGGACGCGGCTCGGGTCGTGGCCGAGCGCTGCATGGCGCTGGCCGAAGGCGCACGGACATGAGACACAAAGTCCGGCGCATCCACTTCGTCGGCATCGGCGGCGCCGGCATGAGCGGCATCGCCGAGGTGCTGCTCAACCTCGGCTACGAGGTGAGCGGCTCGGATCTCGCCGCGAACACCGCCACGCGGCGCCTCGCCTCGCTCGGCGCGCGCGTGAGCCTCGCGCACGCGGCGGCCAACGTCGAGGGCGCCGACGCGGTGGTGGTCTCGAGCGCGGTCGGCGGCGACAACGCCGAGGTGCGGGCCGCGCGCGCGCGGCGCATCCCGGTGGTGCCGCGCGCGCTGATGCTCGCCGAGCTGATGCGCCTCAAGCAGGGCATCGCGATCGCCGGCACGCACGGCAAGACCACCACGACGAGCCTGGTGGCGAGCGTGCTCGCGGAGGGCGGGCTCGACCCCACGTTCGTGATCGGCGGGCGGCTGACCGCCGCGGGATCGAGCGCGCGCCTCGGCACGGGCGAGTTCATCGTCGTCGAGGCC
>JAKALD010000298.1 GCA_021813275.1 Pseudomonadota bacterium
CCGCGACGCCATTCCGCAGCGTGCCCGAGCTCGTTTCCGGTATCGATCTGCCCGATCTGACAGTCCACGATCTCAGGCGCCGGCTCGCACGGGCGCTGGGACGCTTCTCGGGCCGCCGGAGCATGATCGTGTTCGCGTGCGCGGAGGCCGCGCGCAGCCAGGCGCTCGCGGGGCCGGACAGCGCAGTGCTCGAGCTGCGCTGCCTGGCCATGCTCCCGCCGTCGTTCATCGAGTATGCGCTGCGGCGCGGTGCCGCAGGCGTGCTGCTCCTGGGATGCCGCGAAGGCGAGTGCGCCTTCCGGCTCGGCATGCAGCTCGCGGCGGCGCGGCTCGCGGCCGAGCGCGAGCCGCACCTGCGCCCGAGTGTGCCGCGCGACCGGATACGCACGGTCGCCTGCGCGCCGGGCGAAGAGCGTCGTGCCGCTGCGGCGCTCGCCGCGCTACGCGCCGCGACGGCGGACTCATGAGCGCTCGCGCCTTCTGGAGCCACGCCGTGCAGGCGCGCGCGCCGGCGGCACGCTACGCGCTGCCGGTGCCGGCGGAGGCGCGGCGCGCGCTCTCCTCGGCGTGGATGCTGCTCGCGCTCGCGGCGCTCGCCGCGTCAGGCGTATTCGCGGTGCTGCTCGTGCTCTCGCGCGCCCCTGCGATCAAGGACGTGTTCCCGCTGGTCGATTTCTTCCACGTCGCGCTGGTGGTGCACGTCGATCTCTCGGTGCTGGTATGGTTCCTCGCCTTCGCCGGCACGCTCTGGACGCTGAACAGCACCCCACACGCGATGGGGCTCGGCTGGGGCGCGCTCGCGCTCGCGCTCGCGGGAGCCGCGCTCATGGCGCTCGCGCCCTTCGCAGGCAGCGGGCGGCCGGTGATGAGCAACTACATCCCGGTGCTCGACGAGCCGGTGTTCCTCGCCGGGCTCGTCGCCTTCGGCGCCGGCGTCGCGCTCGCGGTCGCGCGCGGCATGCTCGCGGTGCCGCCGGTCGGCGTGCGCCTGGACGGGGGCGCGGCGCTGCGCTTCGGCCTGAACACGTCGCTCGTCTCGGCCGGGGTGGCGCTCATCGCCTTCGCCTGGTCGCTCGCGCGGGCCCCGCACGGGCTCGACCCGAGGGACTACTACGGGCTTGCTTTCTGGGGCGGCGGGCACGTCCTGCAGTTCACCTACACCCTGCTCATGTTCGTCGCCTGGCTGTGCCTCGCCGAGGCGGGCGGCGCGCCCTTGCCGCTCACCCCGCGCACCGCCGTGCTGCTCTTCGGCATCGGCCTCGCCGCGGTGTTCGCGACGCCCGTGATCTACCTCGCCTACGACCTCGGCTCGGTCGAGTACCACCGCATCCTCACCTGGCTGATGCGCTTCGGCGGCGGGCTCGCGATTGCGCCCTTCGCCCTCGCGGTCGTGATCGGCCTGGCGCGCGCTGCGCCGCCCTCCGGCGAGGAGCGCACGCTGCGCGCGGCGCTCGCCGCCTCGCTGCTGCTCTTCGGCGCGGGCGGGCTCATCGGCTTCGCGATCAGCGGCAGCAACGTCAAGATCCCCGCGCACTATCACGGCTGCATCGTGGGGGTGACGCTCGCCTTCATGGGGCTCGCCTACCACCTGCTGCCGCGCCTGGGGTTCGGCGCGGTGCGCCCCGGCCCGGCGACGACCCAGCTCTGGCTGTACGCCGCTGGCCAGCTGCTGCACATCGGCGGGCTGGTGTGGTCGGGCGGCTACGGCGTGCAGCGCAAGGTGGCAGGCGCGGCCGAGGCGCTGCACGGCGCCAGGGAGATCGCGGCGATGGGGCTGATGGGCTTCGGCGGGCTGATCGCGGTGGCGGGCGGCCTGATGTTCGTCGTGCTCGCTTTCGGCGCGGTGCTGCGCCGCCGCGCGCCGGAGCCCGCCGTCCGGGCGAGGCCGTGATGCTGGAGGTTGCTTACTTCACCCTCGTCGCCGTCGCGCTTTACCTGATCGCGGACCGCCTGCTCGACTGGATCGAGCGGCGCCGCGGCGCGCGCTTCGAGAATCGGCAGGTCGTTTTCCTGGCGATCATCCTGCCGCTCGCCCTGGCGAGCTTCTGGCTGATTCGGCTGCTGGGCGGCACGACGCACTGATCGCAGCTTGCGCCGGTGCCGCGCGATCCGACACCGGCTTGATCCGCGTCAACCCGGCCGGCTCGCCGGCTGCTAAACAGGGCGTAACTTCATTCACGTGCATCGGAGGCGCGCGTGTTGAGCGAACGGGTTCGACGCGTCATGGAGCCGGGCAAGGTTCTCCTCGCCCCGCCGCACATGACCGTCAGCGAAGCCGCCAGGCTGATGGCGCAAAAGCGCGTGAGCGCCATCATGGTGGTCGAGAGCGGTTCCCTGGTCGGCATCTTCACCGAGCGGGACGCCGTGTTCCGGGTCGTCGCCGAGGACCGGGACGCGCGCAGCACGCGGCTCGCCGCGGTGATGACGCCCGCGCCGAGGACCATCGGGCCCGAGGAGTCCTTCGGCTACGCGCTGCTCGTGATGCACGAGAACGGCTTCAGGCACCTGCCGGTGGTCGAAAACGGCGTGCCGATCGGGATCCTGTCCGCGCGCGACGCGCTCGATCCCGAGCTCGAGGAGTTCACGGCCGAGGCGAGCCGCAGGCGCCACATCCGGCCGCGGAGCTGACCGGGCCCGCCCGCGGCCAAAAGCGCGGGCGCCGGCCTAGTGCAGCCCGAGGTGCGTCTCGTCCGCCGGATCGGGCCAGCGCACGCCCTGCCCCGCGACGAGCGCCTTGCCGACGAACGACGCGAGCTGCGCGTCCTCGATGAAGCTGGCCGCCGACGTCATCTGCAGGATGCGGTGGGGCTCCTGGGGCCGCGCGATCGCGTAGCCCTGCACGTAGTCCACGCCCACCTGGGCGAGCGCCTCGACGGTGGCGCGGTCCTCGGTCCACTCGGCGATGCTCTGCATGCCGAGATTGCGCGCGAGCTCGACGATCGCCTCGACGATCGCCAGGTTGGCGGGATGGACGTTCACCCCGCGCACGAAGCTGCCGTCGATCTTCACGGCGTCGGCCGGCAGCTCCTTCAGGTAGGAGAACGAGGTGTAGCCCGCCCCGAAGTCGTCCAGCGCCACCCTGGCGCCGAAGTCGCGCAGCCGCTCGATGAAGCGCTTGGTGTTCGCCAGGTCGTGCAGCGCGACGCTCTCGGTGATCTCGACGCACAGCAGGTCTGCCACCGAGCGGTGCTCCGCCAGCATCGCGAAGGCGTCGCGGATGAACTTCTCGTCGTTGAGCGAAGCGCCGCTCAGGTTCAGGCACGCGAAGCGCGTGTTGGCGAGCCGCGGGCGGTGCGCGTCCAGCCATGCCAGCGTGCTCGCGAGCACCCAGCGGTCGATCACGGCGACGCGGCCGTTGTTCTCGGCCGCGGCGATGACCTGCCCCCCGCCGAGGATCGTGCCGTCGGGCTCGCGCATGCGGATGAGGACCTCGAAGTTGAGCGATGCGAACGGCGCGCGCAGCGACATGATCGGCTGCATCGCGAGGAACAGCCCCTCGGGCGCGACCCCCGCGCCCAGGTGCCCGATGAGCCGCAGCTCGCGCGCGCGCTCGCGGAACACGGGTGCGTCGCTGTGGTACACCACGAGCGCGTCGCGCTGCCCGGTCTTCGCGTCGCGGCAGGCGCGGTCGGCCATCGCGATCGCGTCCTTCACCAGCGTGCCGCTCGCCACCTCGATCAGGCCGATCGAGCACTTGACCTGGAAGGCCTTGTCGCCCATCTGGAAGGGCACGCCGCCGATGCGCTCGACGATCGTCCGACAGCGCTCGGCCGCCCGCTGCACGGGGACGCCCTGGAACACGACGACGAACTCGTCGCCGCCGATGCGTCCGACGCTCTCGCGCGCGCCGCAGCCCTCGCCGATGCGCTGCGCCACCTGGCGCAGCACCTCGTCGCCCGAGATGTGGCCGAACAGATCGTTGATCAGCTTGAAGCGGTCCAGATCGACGTACGCGAGGGCGAGCGGCTCGCGGGAGGCGAGGCGCACGCTCGCGCGCTCGA
>JAKALD010000299.1 GCA_021813275.1 Pseudomonadota bacterium
CGCCGAGAAAATTATCGGGGTCGATGGTGCCGAGCACCACGTCGGCGTCGGTCACCGTCGGCGTCTCCCCGCCCTTGCCGTAGCACGCCGGGCCGGGGTCGGCGCCCGCCGACTGCGGGCCCACCTGGAGCGTGCGCGTGACGGGCTCGACGCGCACGAGCGAACCGCCGCCCGAGCCGATCGCCTCGATGTCCACCTTCGACAGGAAGTACTCGTACTGCGCCACGTTCGAGACGAACGAGTACTGCGCTCGCCCGCGGTGCACGATGCCGACGTCGAACGAAGTGCCGCCCATGTCGGTGGTGATGATGTCCTCGAGCCCCATGAGCCTGCCGAGGTAGAGCGACCCGGTGACCCCGGACACCGGGCCCGAGTCGAGCGTGAGCAGCGGCGACTCGATCGCCCGCGCCACCGACACCGAGCCGCCGCCGCACTGCGCGACCTGCAGCGGGTGGCGGTAGCCCGCGCGCTCGAGCCGCCCGGCGAGGTTCTCGAGGTAGCGCGCCATCACGGGACCGATGTAGGCGTTCAATACCGTGGCGGCGGTGCGCTCGTACTCGCCCCACTTCGGCGCGATGTCCACGGAGCAGGACACGAAGAGCCCGGGCGCGAGCCGCTCCACGATCTCCTTCACGCGCTGCTCGTGCGCGGGATTCTGGAACGACCACAGGAAGCACACTGCGATCGCCTCGACGCCCTCGGCGACCAGGCGCTTCACTGCGGCCTCGGCCTGCGCTTCGTTCAGCGGCACCACCGCCTCGCCGAAGCAGTCCACGCGCTCCGAGACGCCCTCGATCAGGCGCTTCGGCACGATCGGCGCGGGCTTCTGGCTCTCGGGGAAGTGGACCACCTTCCGCAGGTCGCGCGAGGTCACGCCGCGCGAGCCGCGCATGATGTGGATGACGTCCTCGTGGCCCTTGGTGGTGATGAGCCCCACTCTTGCGCCCTTCCTCTGGATGAGCGCGTTGGTGCCGACGGTGGTGCCGTGGGTGAGCACCCGGATCTGCGCGCAGAATTGTTCGAACGTCAGGCCGAGGCGCTCGGCCGCGGCCGCGAGCGCCGCGAGCATGCCCTCGGCGAAGTTGCCCGGGGTCGACGGCGACTTGGTGGCGGTGATGCGCCCGCGGGCGTCGAGCGCGACGCAGTCGGTGAACGTGCCGCCGATGTCGACCCCGACGAGATAGGGCCCCACGCCGCCTCCTCCATGTGACCGGCCGCGTCGCGGGCGCGCGCGCCGGGTGATGCGGCGCGTCGCGAGCGCGCGCCTTGGGCCCGATCCTAAATGATCGGGCGATCACTCGGCAACGGGATCAGCGGCGCGCAGCCTTGCGTCTCGCTGGCTTGCGCTCGAAACCGGCCAGGCCCTCGAGCACCGCGCACACCGCGGCGGTGTCCTGCCTGCCGCGGCCGGCGGCGAGCGCGGCGGTGTAGAAGGGCGCCGAGGCCTGGAAGAGCGGCGTCGGGCAGCCGAGGGCGCGCGCGAAGTCCGCGATGATCGCCATGTCCTTCTGCCACACGTCGACCTTCATGGTGGCCTCGGAGTAGTCGCCGGCGACCATCATCGGGCCGCGCACCTGGAACATGCGCGAGCTGCCCGCGCCGTCGCCCACGACCCGCACCACGAGCGCCGGGTCGAGCCCCGCCTTCATCGCGAGCACCAGCGCCTCGGCGGCCGAGACGTTGTGGATCGCGACCAGGAGGTTCGCGAGGAACTTCATCTTCGAGCCGGCGCCGAAGGGGCCGACGTGGTAATGCGCGCGCGCGAAGCCCTCGAGCACCGGCACCGCGCGGCGGTACGCGGCGCGCGGGCCGCTCGCGTACACCGCGAGGTCCTTCGTGCGCGCCTGAGCCCCCGTGCCGGAGAGGGGGCAGTCGAGCAGCGTCGCGCCGGCGCGCGCGAGGACGCGCCGCGCGCCCTCCTTCGCCTCGATCGGCAGCGTGCTCGTCTCCACCACCAGCAGGTCGCGCTTCGCCTTCCCCGCGAGCTCCTGCGCGACCGAGGCGAGCGCCGCGGCCGAGGGAAGCGAGGTGATGACGACCTCGCAGCGGCGCGCCAGCTCTCCGTTCGAGCGCAGCGCTGCGCCGCCCGCGCGCTTCAAGGCGCGCCGCGCCGCCGGAACCGGGTCGTAGCCGAGCACGCGAAAGCCCGCGCGCGCGAGGTTCGCCGCCATCGCCGAGCCCATGATGCCCAGCCCCGAAATGCCGATCGTGCGCGCCACCGCCGCCTCCTCCGCTCGCGAGATGGCCGTAGAATACCCGCATGCCGCTCAGCCACATCGAGCACGTGCTCATCCAGACGGCCGACATGGCCGCGACGCGCGACTGGTACGTGCGCGTGCTGGGTTTTCGCGTCGGCCCCTCGCCCGACTTCAAGTTTCCGGTGTGCTGGCTCTACCTCGGCGAGCAGGACGTGATCCACATCACAGAGGGCGGCGCGAACGTCTCCGAGAACCGCAGGCGCTACGTCGGGCAGGACTCGCAGGCCACGCGCGGCAGCGGCGTCATCGACCACGTGGCGTTCCGCTGCACGGGCCTGCGCGCGATGCTCGCGCACCTCAGGGCCGAGGGCGTGGAATTCCGCGAGCGCCAGGTGAGCGACCAAGGCCTGTACCAGCTGTTCTTGCACGACCCGAACGGCATCAAGGTCGAGCTCAACTTCGCCAACGCCGAGGCCGCGGGCCTCACGCCCGAGCTGCGCGCTTCGGACTTACCGGCCTGAGGCATTCCGGCCTAGGCAGCCAACCGCCCGTACTTCAACAGCCGCGCGCGGATCGCGCCGGGCGTACGCTCGTGCTCCGCGGCCACCTCGGCGAGCGCGCGGCCGGCGTCGAACGCCGCGAGCAGCCGCCGGTCCTCCTCCTCCGTCCAGGGCTGGCTCGCCTTCCCGGGAAGTCCCTCCTTGCGCCGGTTGAAGCGGGCGGAGCGCTCGAGCGCTGCGACCGCCTCGTAGAGAGCGCGCACGACCTGCGGGCGCTGGTAGGCGCTCTCCTCGGGAAACGCGTCGCCGGTGACCGGGTCGACGCCGCTCGCGAGCGCGCGCACGATGTCCAGTGCTTCGGATGCGTTCATGTCCTCACCCCCTCTCCGCTCCTGCGGTAGGAGATTGAACGCCTAGTCTTCGCCTTCGGATGACAGCGCGAGCGCGCGGCGGATCGCTTCGTGGGAGAAGCCGCGGCTCTGCAGGAAGCGCGCGCGGCGCGCGCGCTCCTCGCGCGTCGTCGCGGGTTCGCGGTACTTGCCGGCAAGGATCGCGCGCGCGCGCGCGAGCTCGGCCTCGCGCGCACCGGACGCGGCGCGCTCGGCAGCCTCCTCGGCGACGCCCTTCGCGCGCAAGTCCTGCACGATGCGCGCCGCGCCGTACTTGCGCGCGAGCTGGTGCGCGCGCGTCTCCGCGTAGCGCTCGTCGGAAAGCTGCCTCTTCTGCACGAGCTCGTCGAGCAGCCGCTCGAGCGCCGCGCGCGACTCGGCGCGCGGCGCGAGCTTGCGCGCGAGCTCCGCGCGCGAATGCTCGCGGCGGGCGAGCAGCCGCAGCGCCCGCGCCTTCAGCTCCGCGGGGGTATCAAGAACCTCAGCCCCGCTTGCGCGCCGGCGCAGCAACCGGCTCCTCTTCGGCTTCCTCGTTGGCCGCCGGGTTGACCGGCAGCGGCATGACCACGCCCGCCTTCTCGCGGATCTTGATCTCGATCTCGCGCGCGAGCTCGGGGTTGTCCTTGAGGAAGTCGCGCGCGTTGTCCTTGCCCTGGCCGAGCCGGTCGCCCTTGTAGGCGTACCAGGCGCCGGTCTTCTCGAGCACGCCGTGCGCGACCCCCAGCTCGAGCACCTCGCCCTCGCGCGAGATCCCCTCGCCGTAGAGGATGTCGAATTCGGCCTGGCGGAAGGGCGGCGCGACCTTGTTCTTCACGATCTTGACGCGCGTCTCGGAGCCGATCACCTCGTCGCCCTTCTTGATCGAGCCGATGCGGCGGATGTCCATGCGCACCGAGGCGT
>JAKALD010000300.1 GCA_021813275.1 Pseudomonadota bacterium
GCGAGCAGCGCGTCGATCGAATCGCAGCCGATCGCGGCGAGCAGCTCGCGCTGCTCCGCCTCGCCCGCAGCCACGTGGCGCTCGATGAAGCGGTCGCCCTGCACCAGCTCGGCGAGCGCGCCGCTCATGACGCGCCCTTTCCGCCCTCGGCCGAGGCGCGGTAAGCCCCCGCATCGAGCAACGCCCCTCCTTCCTTCAGGTCGGCGAGCCGCAGCCTGAACAGCCAGCCCGCGCCGTACGGCGCTTCGTTCACCTTGCCGGGCTGCTCGACGAGCGCGGTGTTCACCTCGATCACTTCGCCCGAGAGCGGCGCGTACACGTCGGATGCCGCCTTGGTCGACTCGACCGTGGCGGCCGTCTCGCCCTGCTTGAAGCGCGTCCCGACCCTGGGAAGCTCGACGTACACCATGTCGCCGAGCTGCTCGGCCGCGACGGCGGTGATGCCGACGCGCGCGCTGCCGTCGCCCTGCTCGGCGACCCATTCGTGCGTGGCGGTGTAGCGCAGCGACTGCGGTATGTCCACGATACCTCCTCGTCCATGGCGCCCGGAGTCACGGCCGGGCGGCGATCACGAAGCGGACCGGGAACTGGCGCGCAGACGAATCGCAAGCGGAGCGCGGCCGGTTCTCGGTCCCTGCGCCCCCTCTGTCCGTTTGCCTGAGAAATTGGCGGGGCCGGTTCAGCGGCCGCCGCATGTACCTTCGGCGAGGCCCGCGAGCGGGCCTTCTCTCCAGAGCGCCCCGGGGCAAGCGTGCTTGCCCGTCCTCGGGGGTCCTTTTGCCTGAGAGTTTACGGGGTCGTTACTCCTTCGGCGCCGGACGAACCGGTCTCTCCCGCCCGAGGCGTGCGAGGCGCAACGAATCTAGCCGCGCCGCGAGAGGGTGTCAATCGCCCCTCTGCAGCGACTCCCCACGCGCCTTCGCCGGCGCATCCCGCCGGTCGACCGGTCGCGCGAGGGTCGTGCAGCTTGGTATTCGAAGGGGTCGGACCTTGCCCGCGGGCTAAGCGCTGAACGACTCGCCGCAGCCGCACTCGCTCTTGACGTTGGGGTTGTTGAACTTGAAGGCCTCGTTCAGCCCCACGCGCGCGTAGTCGAGCTCGGTGCCGTCGATGTACGGCAGGCTCTCGCGGTCGACGACGATTTTCACGCCGTGGCTCTCGAACTCGAGATCGCCGGGCTGGAGCGCATCCGCGAACTCGAGCTTGTAGGCGAGCCCGGAACAGCCCGCGGTACGCACGCCGATGCGCAAGCCCAGTCCCTTGCCGCGCCGCGCAAGCGAGCTCTGGACGTGGCTCGCGGCTCTTTCGGTGAGTGTCAGCGCCATGCTCGGATCTCTTCTAAGCGCAATTGTGCCTAAGTCGGCCCGGTCACGCGCCTCAGGCGGCCACCGCGACCGGCTTGCCGTCCTGCTCCTGGCTGCGGCGGTCGTGCAACACCGCGACGTGCTTGCCGCTCTGGTGCTCGACCAGGTCGGCGAGCGACACCGAGGACAGGTACTCGTGCATCTTGGCGTTGAGCGTCGTCCACAGGTCGTGCGTCATGCAGCGCTTGTCGTCGTTGCAGTTCTCCTTGCCGCCGCATTGCGTGGCGTCGAGCGGCTCGTCGACCGCCGCGATGATGTCCGCCACGGTGACCGACTGGGGCGCTTGCGCCAGGCAGTAGCCGCCGCCCGGGCCGCGCACGCTGGACACCAGCTTGTGGCGGCGCAGCTTGCCGAACAGCTGCTCGAGGTACGACAGCGAGATGTGCTGGCGCTCGCTGATCGCCGCGAGCGTCACGGGACCGCGCGACTGGCGCATCGCCAGGTCGACCATCGCGGTCACCGCAAATCTTCCCTTGGTAGTCAGTCTCATGGCAGCCTCGCACAATTCCCGAGGAAACTAGTCAAGTATACACCCTCTGGCGGGGAGTTTTAGCCAGAGATAAGCATTTCGAATCCTCTACTTGACGGCGCGCAAGCCCTCCAGCCGTTCGCTTTCGGCGCGGCGCTGGGCAAGCTCCTGCTCCACCCTGGCGAGCTTGTCGGCGAGCGCCGCGAGCGAGCGCTCGAGCTCGTGGGTGTGATCGACAAGCGTTTGCAGTGCCTTGGCGTAGGGATCGTCCTGGTTCTGAACCACCGCGTACGCCGCGAAGCGCGCTGCCCGTTTCTCGCTCGTCACCTCCTCGACGATGCGGCCTGGCACGCCCACCACCGTCGCGCCGGCCGGAACGTCCCGCACGACGACGGCATTCGAGCCGACCCGCGCGCCGTCGCCGACCGTGATCGGACCGAGGATCTTGGCGCCCGCGCCAACCACAACGCCCTTGCCGAGGGTGGGATGGCGCTTGCCCTTGTTCCAGCTCGTGCCGCCGAGCGTGACGCCGTGATACAGCGTCGTGTCGTCGCCCACCTCAGCGGTCTCGCCGATCACCACCCCCATGCCGTGGTCGATGAACACGCGCTTGCCGATGAGCGCGCCGGGATGGATCTCGATTCCGGTCAGCCAGCGCGCGAAGTGCGACGTCGCCCGGCCGAACCAGCGCAGGCGGTGGGTCCAGAACCAATGCGCGAGCTTCTGCAGATAGATCGCGTGCAGCCCGGGATAGCAGGTGAGCACCTCCCAGCTGCTGCGCGCGGCCGGATCGCGCTCGAATATGCTCGCGATGTATTCCCGCAGATCCTTGAACATAAAGGCCTTCCCGCCAAGCTTCGCCAAGCGCGGCGAAAGCATCATTCTCGCTTGCCCCACTGGTTCGATCAACTATCTCGGCCGGAGTTTCTCCGATGGGCGAGGAGCGCGCGCAGCAGGCCGCGCAGGATGTTGACCTCCTCGCGCTCCAGCGCCACGCGCGAGAACAGCCGCCGCCAGCGCTCGCGCAGCTTCTTGGGGTCGGCGGGATCGAGGAAGCCGCTTGCGAGCGCCGCCTCCTCCAGATGCGCGTACAGCCCCTCGATATCCTGCACCGTGGCACGCTTTTCCACGCGCCCGCCGGGCGCTTCGCGCGCCGTTTCCGTGGCGGCCATACGCAGCTCGTAGGCCGCGACCTGCACCGCCTGCGCCAGGTTGAGGGAGTCGTAGTCCGGGTGGGCCGGAATGTGCACGAGGAACTGGCAAGCGAGCATCTCCTCGTTGGTGAGGCCCGCGGTCTCGTTGCCGAACACGAGGGCGACCGGGCCGGTGCGCGCGCGCTCGAGCGCCACGGCCGCGGCGTCGCGCAGCGCGAGCGGCTGCGGGGACCATTCGCGCGGCCGCGCGCTGAGGGCAAACGCGGCCACGCAATCGCCGATCGCCTCGCCGAGCGTCGCGTGCACGCGCGCCGCGCGCAGCACGTCGAGCGCGTTGCTCGCCATCCATTCGGCCTCCGGCGCGGGAAAGCGCTGCGGCGCGACGAGCCGCAGGTCGGCGAGCCCCATGGTCTTCAGCGCGCGCGCGGCCGCGCCGACGTTGCCGGGATGATTCGGCCGGCACAGGACCACGCGCATGCGCGACAGGAGCTCGACGGACATTACGCCATATTAGAATACGCGCCCCCGTCGCCCTTCCGAACGCCCATGCATCCCCTGCTCAACATCGCCGTCAAGGCGGCGCGCCGCGCGGGCTCGATCATCAACCGCGCCGCGCTCGGCGGCGCGCCGCTCGAAATCCGCGCAAAGCACGCCAACGACTTCGTCACGCAAGTCGACAAGGCGGCCGAGCGGGCGATCATCGACGTCATCGCGAAGGCCTACCCGGAGCACGCCATCCTCGCCGAGGAATCGGGCGAGACCGCGGCCGCGCGCTCCGAGTACCGCTGGATCATTGACCCGCTGGACGGAACGACCAACTTCATCCACGGCTTCCCGCAGTACGCCGTCTCGATCGGCGTACAGCACCGCGGCGTGCCCGTGCATGCCGTGGTCTACGACCCGGGACGCAACGAGCTGTTCACCGCGTCCAAGGGGCGCGGCGCGTTCCTCAACGACCGCCGCATCCGCGTTTCGCGCTGC
>JAKALD010000301.1 GCA_021813275.1 Pseudomonadota bacterium
GTCAGAAAGCATACGTTCAGGATGTTCAGCTGATCGGGGAGCAGGTGATTCGTGAAGCTATCGGGGAACACCATGATGGTGTCGTAGGCGATCGAACCCGTGACGAGCGTGCGCAAGTCGATTCTCCTGTGGTGCGCGTCGGCAGGCGCTTTAGGGATAAAAGAGATAGACGCGGTAGCCGGTGGCGCGCACGCGGCTGGCATCGAAATACACGCGTGCCACGGCCTCGCCGCCCGCCGCGATGCCCTGCTGCAGCCGGGCGCGCGTCGCCGCCAGGTAGTCAGCGGGCGCCAGCACGCGCCGCACTACCGGCCGATCCTGCTCGTCGGTCAACGTCAGCTCGAGCGACGGAAACTCCTGGGGGAACGGGGCGCGGTTGCGGATCGTCGCGTTGAGAACGATTACGTTGTCGTGCTGCGCGACAGCCTGCAGGTCCGACGATTCGATGCTCATCAGGTCGGGACGCCGCGGCAGATGCAGCTCGCAGTCGAGCGCCACGCACAGGGCGGCCAGCGCGGGGCGCGCCTGCGGAGAGCGCGCCGCGATGTCGCTGCGCCAATACAGCGCGAGCTGCAGCGTGAGCGCCGCCACGGCGAGGAGCGAAACGAGCGCCCAGACGAGCGTGAAGCGCGCACGCGGCCGCGGCTTGGGCTGGAATTCGGGCGGCAGCCCTCGCGGCGCCGGCGCGAGACGCCGCGCTGTCCGCCGTAGCGCCGCGCTGCGAGGCGGCTCGGGGCTCTCGGCCGCGGCGCGCTCGGGCGAAGTGGGCTCGGGCCGAGGGCGCGGCGCCGGAGCGGCCTCCGCGGGCGCCGCCTCCGCCGGAAGCCTGTCCGGCGCGGTCTCCTCGATGAGCAGCGTCTCGACGGTGGAGGCCGGTGGTCCGGCAGCCTCGAGCGCGCCCGTGAGCGCGGGGCGCGGCTCGACGTGCCCTGCCTGATGCGCGGGTTCGAACAGGCCGAGCTGGGGCGAAGGTTCGGGGCTCGCTGCGCGCGTGGTCTCGACGAGCGCTGCGACGCCGTTGAAAACGGTGCCGCACTTGCCGCAGCGCACCTTGCCGCCCCGCGCGGAGAGTTGCGCAGGCTGCACCCGGAACGCAGTGCCGCAGCCCGGGCAGCGCGTGACCAGGATCATGGCGCGCTCCCGCCGGCAGGCGCGGCGCGCCGGGTGCCGGCGAGCAGCACCCATCCTTGCTTCTCGGCCTCCACGGCGAGCTCGAAGTCGCGCGCGTAGGCGTCGATCACTTCGGCCGCCTGCGAGGCGAGGATCCCGGCGAGCGCGAGTCGCCCGCCGACGCGCGTGCGCGCGGCGAGCACGGGCTCGAGCAGCACCAGGGGATTGGCGAGGATGTTGGCCACGACTACATCGTAGGCTTCGGCCGGCAGCGCATCCGGCGCGGCGGTGCGCACCGCGACCGCGTTGCGCAGCGCATTCTGCGCCGTGGTCTCGAGCGCCCGCGGATCGAGGTCGACGGCGTCGACTCCGCCGGCGCCCAGCTTTGCGGCCGCGATGGCCAATATACCGGAACCGCATCCGTAGTCCAGGAAGCGCAGGTCGGCTGCGGGGGAAGGGAGGCGGCGCCCTTCCCCCGCGCCCCCATCCCCGCCTTGCTTCGTAGATATCTCGTTGCACACGCCGGGCATTGCGGGCAATTTCGACGGCTGCGAGCGCAGTGTGCGCTCGAGCCACGCGAGCACGAGCCGCGTGGTGGGATGGGTGCCGGTGCCGAATGCGAGGCCGGGATCGAGGCGCACCACGACGGCCCGTGGGTCGGGCGGCTCATGCCAGGTCGGCACGATCCACAGGCGCTCGCCGATCGCGAGCGGGCCGAACTGCGCCTGCGTGGCGCGCACCCAATCGCGCTCGTCCGCGCGCGACTGCGCGAACGCAGGAGGCACGGCGAGCCCTGCCGCGCGCGCCGCCGCCGCCACGACCGCGCGGCCGTCCGCGCCCGCATCGAGCAGCGCTTGAACGCGGTTGCGGCGCCACGCAGACGGCGCGCCCCAGTCCGGCTCGGCGAAGCGCGGCCGCTCGGCCGCGCTGCCCGCCTCCGCGTCTTCGAGCGACACCGAGATCGCCCCGGCTTCGAGCAGCGCGTCGGAGAACGCCTCGGCGTGCGCCTCGTCGACCTCGAGCGTCAGCGCGAGCCAGCTCACGGGCGCCTCACTCCGGCTTGCTCTTTTCCTGGGACAGCTTCTGTTCGAGATAGCGGATCGAGACGCCGCCGCGCACGAAGCGGCTGTCGTTGAGGAGGTCGCGGTGCAGCGGCATGTTGGTCTGGATGCCCTCGATCACGATCTCGGACAGCGCGATGCGCATGCGCCGGATCGCCTGCTCCCGCGTGTCGCCGTAGGCGATCAGCTTGCCGATCAGCGAATCGTAGTACGGCGGGACGGTGTAGCCCTGGTAGATGTGCGAATCGACCCGGATGCCCGGGCCGCCGGGCGGATGATACGAGGTGATGCGGCCGGGTGACGGGGTGAACTTGTAGGGGTCCTCGGCGTTGATGCGGCACTCGATCGCGTGGCCGCGCAACTGGATGTCCTTCTGCCGGAAGCGCAGCTTCTGGCCCGCGGCGACGCGGATTTGCTCCTGCACCAGATCCACCCCGGTGATCATCTCGGTGACCGGGTGCTCGACCTGGATGCGCGTGTTCATCTCGATGAAACAGAACTCGCCGCCCTCGTACAGGAATTCGAAGGTCCCCGCGCCGCGGTAACCGATCTTGCGGCATGCCTCGACGCAGCGCTCGCCCACCTTGTCGCGCAATTTCGCCGCGAGCTCCGGCGCCGGCGCTTCCTCGATGACTTTCTGGTGGCGACGCTGCAGCGAGCAGTCGCGCTCGCCGAGGAACACCGCATTGCGATGGCTGTCGGCGAGCACCTGGATCTCGATATGGCGCGGGTTTTCCAGGTACTTCTCGAGGTACAAGGTCGGGTTCGAGAACGCCGCCTGGGCCTCGCTGCGCGTCATGTTCACCGCATTGAGCAGCGCCGCCTCGGTGTGTACAACGCGCATGCCGCGCCCGCCGCCGCCGCCCGCCGCCTTGATGATGACCGGGTAGCCGATCTTGCGCGCGATGCGCACGATCTCCTTCGTATCCTCCGGCAACGCGCCGTCCGAGCCGGGCACGCAGGGTACCCCGGCCTTCAGCATCGCCTGTTTCGCGCTCACCTTGTCGCCCATCAGCCGGATGCTGTCCGCGGTCGGGCCGATGAACACGAACCCCGAACGGTCCACCCGCTCGGCAAAGTCCGCGTTCTCCGCGAGAAAGCCGTATCCCGGGTGGATCGCCTCCGCGTCGGTGACCTCTGCCGCGCTGATGATGGCGGGGATGTTGAGGTAGCTCTGCGTCGCCGCGGGCGGGCCGATGCACACCGATTCGTCGGCGAGCTTGACGTACTTCGCCTCGGTGTCGGCCTCCGAGTGGACCACGACGGTGCGAATCCCCAGCTCGCGGCACGCGCGCTGGATCCGCAGCGCGATTTCGCCGCGGTTGGCGATCAGGATCTTGCCGAACATGGAGGCGATGCGTCGGGAGGCGTGCGCGCGGCGTCAGGCTGCGGGCGGGCGCCTCTCAGCCGATGAGGAACAGCGGCTGCCCGTACTCGACGGGCTGGCCGTTCTCGACCAGCACCGCCTTGATGATGCCCGACGCGTCGGCCTCGATCTCGTTCATCAGCTTCATGGCCTCGATGATGCATACCGTGTCGCCTTCCTTGACCGTCTGCCCGGCTTCGACGAAGGGCTTGGCGTCGGGCGAAGGCGCGCGATAGAAGGTGCCGACCATCGGCGACTTCAGGATGTGACCTTCCTGGCCGCCCTCGCCTTCTGGGGCCGCGCCGGGTGCCGCGGGGGCGGGCGGCGCGGTCGGCGCCGGGCCCGCCACAGGCGCGCTGGCGCTCGCGAGGGGCGTGACGCTCACGCCGCCGCCCCTGACGATCTTGACCTTTTCCTCG
>JAKALD010000046.1 GCA_021813275.1 Pseudomonadota bacterium
CGACTCGGTGGGCGTGGCGATTCCGCCGATGATGCTGCCCACCACGACGACGAAGATGGCCGAGAGCGGCAGCACGTACTTGACGAACGGCATCAGCCGCTCGCGCCAGGAGAGCGTGGCGACGTCATAGCCCGGCGCGAGCTGCGGATCGCGCCAGCAGCGGACGATCACGTAGAGGAAAAAGAACGAGGAGAGCACGAGCGCCGGCAGGATCGAGGCGACCAGGAGGTCCGCGATCGGGATCTGCGCCACCGAGCCGAGCAGCACGGCGAGCGCCGAGGGCGGAATGAGCATCGCGATGCCGCCGACCGCGACGATCGGCCCGATCGAGATCGACGACTTGTAGCCGCGGCGCAGCATCTCCGGCAGCAGCGTGGAGCCGAGCATCGCCGTGTTGGCGATCGTCGAGCCGGAGAGCGCCGAGAAGATCGTGCCGCCGACGATCGCCACCAGCGAAAGCCTCCCCGGAAGGCGCGCGATCAGCTTGTCGACCGCGTCGATCGCGCGCGCCGCGACCCCGGTGTAGAACATCACCTCGCCCATGAGGATGAACAGCGGAATGGGCAGCAGCGCGAAGCTCTGCACCGAGTCGACCGCGTTGCGCATCAGCTGGATGACGCCGTTCTCCCCGCCCATGAAGGCGTACGCGCCGATCAGATTGGTCGCGAAGAACGCGAACACCACCGGCAGGCCAAGCGCCATGAAGACGACCAGCGTCCCCATCAGCAGGAGCAGGATCTCGTACCAGGTCACGCGCTCAGCCCCCCTGGCCGGGCTGCGCGTCGCCCGGGCGCACGATCCAGCGCACGTAGATCGCGAGCAGCAGCAGGAACACCGGCGGCGCGAAGACGAACAGGTACCACTCCGGGAAGACGAAGGTCTGGTACACGAGCGCGCCGCTCGCGTACGAGCGCGCGAGCGCCACGCAGGCGACGAGGAACAGGATCGCGCACACCAGCGCGCCGAGGACGTTCGCCAGGCGCTCGAATGCGCGGCGGGCGGGTCCCGGCAGGCGCTCGACGACGATCTCGATCGCTATATGCCCGCGCTCGCGCAGCACCCAGGGCGCGCCGAAGAACGTGATCAGGTACAGGCCGTACTCGGTGAGATCGAGCGTCCAGGGGGTCGCGAACAGGTGCAGGCTGCGCGCGGCGACGTCTAGGCACACGATCGCCACCAGGGCGCAGAGCAGCGCGCCCGCGAGCACCGCGAGCGCGTCGATCAGGCGATCGAGCCGGCTGCGCGCGCCGGCGTTCGGGTTGTCGGCCAAAGGTATCCTCGCGGGGCGCGGGAAGCGCCCCGCGGTCGCGCACGGCTACTTGGTGAGCAGCGGGCGAACCTTCTGCACGAACGCCGGGTCGCCCTTTTCCAGCTCCGACCAGTACACGTCCTCGGCCTTTCTGGGGAACTGCGGGCCGAGGTCGACGTACTGGATGCCGGCCTTCTTCTGCAGCGCTTCCTGCTCGGTGTCGATCTCCTTCTTCCACGCCGGCCATTGCGTCTCGACGCGCTCGGTCACCTGGGTGAGGCAGGCGCGCTGGTCATCGGCGAGCGACTTCCACTTGTCCAGGTTGACGATGATCACCACCGCGGCGTTGATGAACCCCGGGCCGTAGCGGTACTTGGTGTACTTGTCCCAGCCGAAGTCGTGCACGCCCCACAGCGGCCAGCCGTAGCCGTCGACCGCGCCGCGCTCGAGCGCGGTGTAGACCTCGGGCGGGGCCATGCGCAGCGGTTGCGCGCCGAGCGACTTGAAGAAGCCGTCGTAGATCGGCACCGAGCGCAGGCGGAAGCCGTCGAAATGGCCGTCCTTGGCGGGCTTGTTGGTGTAGATGTAGAAGCGCTCGCCGTTCAGCATGTAGGTGAGGTACCAGGCGTTCAGCTGCCGGTTGTACAGCTCGTTGATCGCCGCCCAGGCGCCGTTCTTGCGCTGCTCGGTGAGCTCGTTGCGCGCCACGCTCACCACGTCGCCCGCCGGCACCACGCCGCGGAAGTAGTTCGGCGGGCCGTAGTGCATGTCGATCACGCCGCTCTTCAACGCGTTCCACTGCTCGAGCGAGGGGACCGCCTCGGGGCCGACCACGCTGATGCTCACCTTGCCCGCGCAAGACTTGTTCACCTCGTCGACGAAGCGCAGGAACGGCTTGGTCACGATCGAGCTCTGCGGCAGGAACGAGGCGGCCTTGAGCTTGACCTCGGCGGCCCCGGCCGAAGAGCAGAACAGCGCCGCGGCGAGCGCAGCGGCGCACGGCATCAGCTTCACAGGCGGTTTCACACTCCCCTCCTTGATTCGAGCGTTGGTCTTACGCGTGTTCTCGCGCCCCGCGCCTGCCGCCCGCGCCCTTCTCGCCGGGGCGCTCGCTGCGGACTTCCGGTCCGGCGGGCCGGACAGGCTTTCAGCAAGCGGGCGATTATCTGCCGCTCGGCGCTGTCGCTGCAACTGTCGCGCGGCTGCTGCACCGCACCAGCGCGGCGGTGCGTGTCGCGCGGCTAGAATGGTGGCGACATGAAACGGGGCGCATCGGACCGGCCTGGCCAGGGCCTCACTCGGGGGCTCACCCACTACGGCGACGCCGGGTTCTCGCTCTACCTGCGGCGCTCGTTCGCGAGGAGCATGGGCTACTCGCGCGAGCTGCTCGCGCGGCCGGTGGTCGGCATTGCCGACTCGCGCAGCGGCTTCAACAATTGCCACCGCCATTTCCCGGAGCTGATCGAGGCGGTCAAGCGCGGCGTGCTCGCCGCGGGCGGCCTGCCGCTCGATTTCCCGACGGTGTCGCTCGGCGAAGTGTTCCTCGCGCCCACCTCGATGATGTTCAGGAACCTGATGGCGATGGACGTCGAGGAGATGGTCCGCGCCCAGCCGATGGACGCGGTGGTCCTGGCGGGCGGCTGCGACAAGACGGTGCCGGCGCAGCTCATGGGCGCGGCGAGCGCCGACGTGCCCGCGGTGCAGCTGCTCGCCGGCCCGATGATGCCCACCTCGTTCCGCGGCGAGCGGCTGGGCGCGTGCACCGACTGCCGCCGTTTCTGGGCGCAGTACCGCGCGGGCAAGGTTGACGAGCGCGGCATCGAGGAAATCGAAGGCAACCTCGCCACTACCGCTGGAACCTGCGCGGTGATGGGCACGGCCTCGACCATGGCGGCGCTCGCCGAGGCGCTCGGCATGGCGCTGCCCGGCACGGCGGCGATCCCGGCGGTGCACGCCGACCGCCTGCGCGCCGCGGAGGCGAGCGGGCGGCGCGCGGCGGAGCTCGCGCGGGCGCCGCTGCGGCCCTCGCAGGTGATCACCGCAAGATCGGTCGAGAACGCGCTGCGCGTGCTGCTCGCAATCGGCGGCTCGACGAACGCGATCGTGCACCTCAGCGCGATCGCGGGGCGCGTCGGCGCGAAGCTCGAGCTCGCGCGCCTGAACGAGCTCTCGGACTCGACCCCGGTGCTGGTCGACCTGAAGCCCACCGGGCAGCACTACATGTCGGACCTGCACGCCGCCGGCGGGCTGGGCGCGGTGCTGCGCGAGCTCGAGCCGCTCCTGCACCTCGACTGCATGACCGTCGCGGGCGAAACGCTCGGCGAGCGGCTCGCGCGCGAGGCGGGCGCCTGGGTGGACCGCTCGGTGGTGCGGCCCTTCGATGAGCCCTTTCAGAAACGAGGCGGACTGGTGGCCCTCTTCGGCTCGCTCGCGCCGAACGGCGCGATCGTCAAGCGCTCGGCGGCCGATCCGGCGCTCTTCGAGCGCGAGGGCCGCGCGGTGGTGTTCGCTTCGCTCGACGACCTTGCGGCGCGCATCGACGATCCGCAGCTCGACGTGAACGCCGACGACTTCCTCGTGCTGCAGAACGCCGGGCCGAAGAGCGGGGCCGCGATGCCCGAGGCAGGCTACCTGCCGATCCCGGCGAAGCTCGCGCGCGCCGGCGTGAAGGACATGGTGCGCATCTCGGATGCGCGCATGAGCGGCACGGCGTACGGCACGATCGTGCTGCACGTCTCGCCCGAGGCCGCGGTCGGCGGGCCGCTCGCACTGGTGCGCAGCGGCGATCGAATCCGGCTCTCGATCGAGCGGCGGCGCATCGACCTGCTTGTGGGCGAGGAGGAGCTGGCGCGGCGCCGCGCGGCCTGGCGCCCTGGCGTGCCGCCCTCACGCGGCTACGCGAAGCTCTACATGGAGCACGTGCTGCAAGCCGAGCACGGCTGCGACTTCGACTTCCTGCGCCGCGCGTGAGGAGCCGGGGCGCGCGCGTGCGCGCCTGCTGAGTCGGGCGGGCGCCTACTTGGCCGCCGGGACGGCTTCCTTGGGCTTGTCCTCGCCCGGATAGTCGTAGGTGAGCTTGTAGGAAACGTCCTCGCCGGCGCGCGTGAACTCGAGCCGCGCCAGGCGCCAGTTGCGGTGCTCCGGGGCGAGATAGCGGTTGAGCTCCTGGACTTTTTCGGCCACGTCGGCGGGCTCGCAGGCGAGCTTCGGGATCCGGGTCCCCTTCGCGTCCTCGGCCGAGGTCGCGTACAGCAGCTCGGCCTCGAACTTGCGCGCCTTCGTGGTGACCGAGAGCAGCTTCACCGAGACCCATGCCGTCTTCCAGCCCGCCGGCAGGCCCGGCGCCATGCAGGCGTAGATCGCCTCGATCGCCTTCGGGTCCGGGCGTTCGGCCGGCTTGTCCTGGGCGCGGGCGCCGACCAGGAACAACGCAGCCGCGGCCGCGGCCATCACGCGCTTGAGCATGTGAGCCCTCGTTCGAGAAAACAACACGATAGCAGATCGCGGCGCGCGTTGCGCAGCGCAGCGTGACAGCCGCGGCGCCAGCCGCTAGGATACTTCAAGCTTAATCTATTCAGGCTGAAAGGAGACCGATGCTGCGCGGCGCGCTTCCCGCAACGGCCCGCTCCTCGCGCGGCGGCGCGCCGCGCGTGGACCGCGAGACCCGCGCGCGCCCCGGCGACCACCGCGCGCTGCGGCTGTGGCTGCGCCTGCTCACCTGCACGCTGCTGATCGAGCGCCACGTGCGCTCGCGGCTGCGCGCGCGCTTCGCCACGACCCTGCCGCGCTTCGACCTGATGTCGCAGCTCGAGCGCCATCCCGAGGGGCTCAAGATGAGCGAGCTGTCGCGCCGCATGATGGTGAGCGGCGGGAACGTCACCGCGATCGTCGATCAGCTCGTCAAGGAGCGGCTGGTCGAGCGGCTGCCCGAAGCGCGCGACCGGCGCGCGCTGCGCGTGCGCCTGACGCGCGCGGGCGAGCGCGCCTTCGCCGACATGGCGCGCGAGCACGAGGCGTGGATCGCGGCGATCCTCGCGGATCTGACGCGCCGCGAGCACGAGTCGCTGCTCGCGCTGCTCGCGAAGGTCAAGCGCCACGCGCTCGCGGTGACCGAAGGGGAGGACGCAGCGTGACGGCGGAGCCGCGCGCCGGCTGCTGACAAGGGGAGGGGAGCCATGACCTACACCGCCCATACCGACACCTTCGCGCGCGACAACCTGCCGCCGCGCGCGCTCTGGCCCGAGTTCCTGTTCGAGCTGCCCGAGCTGCGCTACCCGGCGCGCATGAACTGCGCCGCGGTGCTGCTCGACGACATGGTGCGCGCTGGCCACGGCGCGCGCCCCGCGATCCACGCCCCCGACGGGCGCTGCAGCTACGCGCAGCTGCTCGCCCAGGCGAACCGGATCGCCAACATCCTGGTGCGCGACATGGGCCTCGAGCCCGGCAACCGGGTGCTGCTGCGCGGCCCGAACAATCCGATGATGGCCGCCTGCTGGTTCGCGGTGATCAAGGCGGGCGGCATCGCGGTGGCGACCATGCCGCTCTTGCGCGCCAGGGAGCTCACCGACATCGTCACCAAGGCCGAGGTCACGCATGCGCTGTGCGACAGGCGGCTCGCCGCCGAGCTCGAGGCGGCGCTGCCGGCCTGCCCCAGCCTGAAGGAGATCAAGTACTGGTACGACGACGCGCCCGGCTCGATCGACGCGCTCGCGGCGCGGCGTCCGGCCGAGTTCGCGAACGTCGACACCGCGGCCGAGGACGTCGCGCTGATCGCCTTCACCTCGGGCACCACCGGCAAGCCGAAGGGCACGATGCACTTTCACCGCGACGTGATCGCGATGTGCGACTGCTTCCCGCGCTCGTGCCTGAAGCCCGGCCGGGACGACGTCTTCTGCGGCACCCCGCCGATCGCCTTCACCTTCGGGCTGGGCGGGATGCTGTGCTTCCCGATGCGCTTCGGCGCCTCGACCGTGCTGGTGGAAAAGCTCGCGCCCGAGACGCTGCTCGAGACCATCGCGCGCTTCAAGGCCACGGTCTGCTTCACCGCGCCCACCATGTTCCGCGCGATGGCGGGCATCGCGAAGGGCTACGACCTCTCGAGCCTGAAGAAGTGCGTCTCGGCGGGCGAGGCGCTGCCGGCACCGACGCGCGCGCTCTTCAGGCAGGCGACCGGCATCGAGATCATCGACGGCATCGGCTCGACCGAGATGATCCACATCTTCATCTCGCACACCCCGGAGCGCGCGCGTGCCGGGGCGACCGGCTACGCCATCCCCGGCTACCGGGCCACCGTGATCGACGCCGAGGACCGGCCGTGCGAGCCGGGCGTGGTCGGGCGGCTCGCGGTCAAGGGCCCGACCGGCTGCCGCTACCTCGCCGACGAGCGCCAGAAGGACTACGTGATCGCGCGCGGGCCGATGCGCGGCTGGAACGTCACCGGCGACGCCTACCTGATGGACGAGGACGGCTATTTCTTCTACCAGGCGCGCACCGACGACATGATCATCGCGGCGGGCTACAACATCGCCGGCCCCGAGGTCGAGTCGGCGCTGCTCGCGCACCCGGCCGTGGCCGAGTGCGGGGTGGTCGGCGCGCCCGACGAGGAGCGCGGCACCATCGTCAAGGCCTACGTGGTGCTCAAGCCCGGGCACCCGAGGAGCGAGGCGACCATCGCCGCGCTGCAGGAGCACGTGAAGCGCACGATCGCGCCCTACAAGTACCCGCGCGCGATCGAGTTCATGGACGCGCTGCCGCGCACCGAGACCGGCAAGCTGCAGCGCTTCAGGCTGCGCCAGGCGGCGGCCGAAGGAAGCCGATGAAAGTGGCGGTCCTCGGCGGCGGCAACGGCGCCTATGCCTGCGCCGCCGACCTCGCGCGGCTCGGGCACGAGGTGCGCCTGTGGCGCCGCGACGCGCTCGCGCTCGCGCCGGTCCTCGAAAGCGGCGCGATCGTGCTCAAGGACGCCGAGGGCGAGCGCGCGGTGCGCATCGCGGGCGCGAGCGGCGACATCGGCGAGGCGTTGCGCGGCGCCGGGCTCGTCGTCGTGCCCGCGCCGGCGTTCGCGCAGCCCGACATCGCGCGCGCCATGGCGCCGCACCTCGCCGACGGCCAGGTCGTGTTCCTGCCGCCGGGGACGTTCGGCTCGGTTCTGATGGCGAAGGTTGCGCGCGAAGCCGGCTCGCGCGCCGAGGTCGCCTTCGCCGAGACCGGCACGCTGCCGTGGCTCGCGCGCAAGCACGGCCCGTCCACGGTGGCGATCACCGCGCGCGCCACGCGCCTGCCGACCGGGGTGTTCCCGGCGCGCCTCGCCGATCCGGCGCTCGCCCTCGTGCGCGAGGCGTTTCCCGCGCTCGAGCCGCTCGAGGACGCGCTCTCGGCCGCGCTCATGAACGCCGGGCCGATCATCCATCCGCCGCTCATCACCATGAACGCGGCGCCGCTCGAGCGCTTCGAGCGCTGGGACATCCACGACGAGGGCACCCAGCCCGCGGTGCGGCGCGTCACCGACGCGCTCGACGCCGAGCGCATCGCCGCGCGCGAAGCGCTCGGCTACCGGGCGCCGCACTTCCCGCTCGCGGACCACTACCGCGCGGACGGCGACGAATGGATGTACGGCCGGCGCGTGCACGAGAAGCTCACGCGCAGCAAGGACTGGTCCGAGCGCATCGCGCTCAGCGCGCACCGCTACATGCTGGAGGACGTCGAGCAGGGGCTCGCCTTCCTCGTCTCGGTGTGCGACTGGGCGGGGGTGCCGTGCCCGCTCGCGAAGTCGTTCCTCGCGATCGGCTCGGCGATCGTGGGGCGCGATCTGCGGCGCACCGGCCGGACGCTGGAGGCGCTCGGCCTGGCGCGCCTTTCGCGCGCCGAGATGCAGGCCCTGCTGGAGGACGGGCTGTGAGCGCTGCCGGACCGATTCGCCGCATCGCGGCAGCGGGTGCGGGCCGCATGGGCCGCGGCATCGCGCAGGTGTTCGCCTACGCCGGCTACCGCGTCGATCTCGTGGACCTCAAGCCGCGCGCGCCGCAGGCGGCGCGCGCGCTCGGCGCGGCGGCGCTCGCCGAGGTCGGCGCCAACCTCGCGTTCCTGCGCGAGCTCGGCGTGCTCGACGAGGCGCAGCGCGCCGCCATCCTCGCGCGCATCCGCTTCGTCGCGGCCGACGAGGCGCCGCAGGCGCTCGCTTCGGCCGATTGCGTGTTCGAGGGCGTGACCGAGACGGTCGAGGCGAAGCGCGAGGCGCTCGCGGAAATCGGGCGCCGCGTGCGCCCCGATGCGCTCGTCGCCTCCACCACCTCGACGATCCTTGCCGACACGCTCGCGGCCTTCGTTCCCGATCCCGCGCGGTTCCTGAACACGCACTTCCTCAATCCGGCGTTCCTCATGCCGCTGGTGGAGATCATGCCGGCCTCGGCGGCGAGCGAGGCGGCGTACGCGCGCATGGCGGCGCTGCTCGAGTCCGCCGGCAAGGTGTGCGTGCGCTGCGGGCAGCGGCCCGGCTACATCGTGCCGCGCATCCAGGCGGCGGCGATGAACGAGGCGGCGCGCATCGTGGAGGAGGGCGCCGCCACGCCCGCCGACGTGGACCGCGCGGTGCGCGCCGGTTTCGGGCCGCGCTACGCGAGCATGGGCCTCGCCGAGTTCATCGACTTCGGCGGGCTCGACATCCTGTACTACGCCTCCTCGTACCTGATGCGGGCACTCGGGGCCGAGCGTTTCCGGCCGCCCGCGATCATCGAGGCCAAGATGAAGGCCGGCGAGCGCGGGCTGCGCGACGGCGTGGGGCTGTACGACCACCGCGGGCGCGACGTCGCGGCCTACACGCGCGAGGTGCTCGCGCGGCAGGTGGACCTCTTTCGTCACATGGGGCTGCTGCCGGCGCCGGGCCCGGAGCGCGGCGCGGCACAAGCAAGGAGCGAGGTGCCATGATGCAGATCCTGCAGCCGCCCGGCTGGGCACGGCCCAGGGGCTTTTCCAACGGAATCGCGGTCGGCGGCGGCAAGACGGTGTACGTTGCCGGCCAGGTCGGCTGGGACGCCGCCGGCCGCTTCGTCGCGAAGGGCTTCGGCGGCCAGTTCCGGCAGGCGCTCGCGAACGTGCTCGCAGTGCTCGCCGAGGCGGGCGGGCGGGCCGAGCACGTCGTGCGGCTGACCTGGTACGTGCTCGATCGCGAGGAGTACCTGGCCTCCCTCAAGGAGGTCGGGGCCGCCTATCGCGAGCTGATGGGCCGGCACTACCCGGTGATGTCGGTGCTGCAGGTCGCCGGGCTCGTGGAGCCCGAGGCGAGGCTCGAGATCGAGGCGACGGCCGTCGTCCCGCAATGAGGAGAGCGCGATGAAGGTCACGATCATCGGCGGCGGACCCGGCGGGCTGTACTTCGCGCTGCTCGCGAAGAAGGCCTGGCCCGACTGGGACGTCACGGTCTACGAGCGCAACCGCCCGGACGACACGTTCGGCTTCGGCGTGGTGTTTTCCGACCAGACGCTCGACACCTTCAAGGCCTACGATGTCCCGTCCTACGAGTCGATCCGCCGCCGCTTCGCCTACTGGGACGACGTGGACGTGGTCTACAAGGGCCGCGTCATGCGCTCCGGCGGCAACGGCTTCTGCGGCTGCTCGCGCGTCGCGCTGCTCGAGCTGCTGCACGAGCGCTGCCGCGAGCTCGGCGTGAAGCTCGTGTTCCAGCGCGAGGTCGCCGGCATCGCCGAGTTCGCCGACTCGGACCTGATCGTGGCGGCCGACGGCATCAACTCGCGCATCCGCGAGACCCACAGGGAGCACTTCCAGCCGAGCGTCGACCTGCGCCCGAACAAGTTCGCCTGGCTCGGCTCGACGCGCCCGCTGGACGCCTTCAAGTACTTCTTCCGCGAGACGCCCGAGGGAATCATCCTCGCGCACTGCTACCAGTACGAGCCGGGCGCCTCGACCTGGGTGATCGAGACCGACGAGCCGACCTGGAGGAACTTCGGCTTCGACTCGAAGGACGAGGCCGAGATGCTCGCCACGCTCGAGCGGGTGTTCGCCGACGAGCTCGCCGGGCACCGGCTGATCGCCAACCGCTCGATCTGGCGCAACTTCCCCACCATCGTCAACCGCACCTGGGTGATGGGCAACGTGGTGCTGGTGGGCGACGCCAAGGCCACCGCGCACTTCTCGATCGGCTCGGGCACCAAGCTCGCGATGGAGGACGCGATCGCGCTCTACGAGGCGCTGCGCGCCGAGGGCACGGTGAAGGCGGCGCTCGCGCGCTACGACACCGCGCGCCGCGAGGAGGTCGAGAAGACCCAGCACGCGGCGAACGTCTCGCTCGCCTGGTTCGAGCACATGAAGCGCTACTGGGGGATGGATCCCCTGCAGTTCGCCTTCGGCGTGATGTCGCGCTCCAAGCAGATCACCTGGGAGAACCTCGAGCTGCGCGACCCCGAGTTCGTCCGCGACGTGCGCCGATGGTTCGCGGCCGACGTGCGCGCGCGCGGCTTCGAGATCGACCTGGCGAACCCGCCTGTGCCGATGTTCACGCCCTTCCGGCTGCGCGGCATGGTGCTCGAGAACCGCGTGGTGGTCTCGCCGATGGACCAGTACTCGGCGGTGGACGGCGTGCCGACCGACTGGCATCTCGTGCACTACGGCGCGCGCGCGATCGGCGGGGCGGGACTCGTGTACATCGAGATGACCTGCGTCTCGCCGGAGGGCCGCATCTCGCCGGGCTGCACGGGGCTGTGGAACGCGGCGCAACGCGACGCCTTCAGGCGCATCGCGGATTTCTGCCACGCCAACTCGAAGGCGAAGCTGTGCATGCAGATCGGCCACTCGGGGCGCAAGGGCTCGACCCAGCTCGGCTGGGAACGCATGGACTATCCGCTGGAAACCGGCAACTGGCCGCTCGTCTCGGCCTCGCCGATCCCGTACCACGAGGGGGTGTCGCAGACGCCGCGCGCGATGACGCGCGCCGACATGGACCGGGTGCGCGACGAGTTCGTGCGCGCGACGCGGCTCGCCGACGAGGCGGGCTTCGACATGCTCGAGCTGCACATGGCGCACGGCTACCTGCTCGCGAGCTTCATCTCGCCGCTCGCCAACGGGCGCGCCGACGAGTACGGCGGGCCGATCGCGAACCGCATGCGCTACCCGCTCGAGGTGTTCCGCGCCTGCCGCGCGGCCTGGCCCGAGGCGAAGCCGATGTCGGTGCGCATCTCGGCGACCGACTGGGCGCCCGGCGGCCTCACCGGCGAGGACCTGATGGCGCTCACGCGCATGCTGAAGGAGGCGGGTTGCGACCTGATCGACTGCTCGACCGGCCAGACCGTGCCGCAGCAGAAGCCGGTCTACGGCCGCATGTACCAGGCGCCCTTTTCCGACTGGGTGCGCAACGAGGTCGGCATCGCCACCATGACGGTCGGTGCCGTGACCACCGCCGACCAGGTGAACACGCTGCTCGCCGGCGGCAAGGCGGACCTGGTGGCGCTCGCGCGGCCGCACCTCGCCAACCCCTCTTTCACGCTGCAGGCCTCGGCCTGGTACCAGCACCTGCCCCAGCACTGGCCGCTGCAGTACCTGTCGGGGCGCGACCAGGCGTTCCGCAACGCGGCGCGCGAGCGCGCCGAGTGGACCGACGTGCGGCTGCGCGCGCGCCCCGCGAGCCACGAGGTGAAGGAGCAGCCCAGCCCGGGCAGCGTGAAGCGGGCGGCCTGAGGTGCCGGCCGCGCGCCAGCGCTGCGCCTGGGCGAGGAACCCGCTCGCGATCGCGTATCACGACCGCGAGTGGGGCGTGCCGGTGCGCGGCGACCGGCGCCTCTTCGAGCTCCTGATCCTCGAGGGCGCGCAGGCGGGGCTCTCCTGGGACACGATCCTCGCCAAGCGCGCGGGCTACCGGCGCGCGTTCGCCGGGTTCGATCCGCGCAAGGTCGCGCGCTTCGGGGCGCGCGAGCGGCGGCGGCTGCTCGCCGACGCCGGCATCGTGCGCAACCGCGCCAAGATCGAGGCCGCGATCACCAATGCCCGCTGCTTCCTCGAGGTGCAGCGCGAGCACGGCAGCTTCGCGCGCTACGTGTGGGGCTTCGTCGGCGGCGCGCCGCTCGCGAGCCCGGCGCGTCGCCGGCGCCCGACGCGAACCCCGATCTCGGATGCGCTGTCCAAGGACCTGAAACGGCGCGGCTTCAGGTTCGTCGGTTCGACTATCATGTACGCCTTCATGCAGGCCGTGGGCATGGTGAACGATCATGACGCGGATTGCTTTCGCCGCCGTGCGCTGAATTCCCGCCGCTGAGGAGCGATGACCACGATTCCCGCCAGGACCCTGCTCGCGCTCGCCGCGCTCGCGGCGGCGCCCCTTGCGCACGCCTTCGACGCGGGCGGCGTCGCGCTCGGCGGCAACGAGCTCGACGTGAAGCAGCATTACCCGAGCGTGTACTGCAAGCCGCTCGAATGGAAGACCGATGCCGCGGACCGGCGCTGCGACGATCCGCAGATCTCCTTCGGCGGAGTCGCGGCGCGCATCACCTTCTACCTCAAGAAAAACGCGGTCCAGGCATTCTTCGTACGCTTCGACATGAAAGACCTGCAGGCGCTCGCCGCGCACCTCAAGGCGAAGTACGGCAAGCCGCTCGGCGAGAAGACCGAGGTGATCAGCGAGCGCGGCAAGCCCGACCGCAGGATCTACAAGGCGCGCTGGGAGAAGGGCAAGGGCGTGGCGGTGCTCACCGGGCAGCTCGACAAGAGCCAGGGCACGCTCGAGGTGTGGCGCGGCGATTTCGAGAACCAGCTCTACCGCGTGAGGTAGGGACAGTTCAGGCGTCGGGAAGGCGCGCGGCCTGTCGCGGTTTCAGCCGGCGAGGCCGGGCATCGCGAAGCCGCTCGCCTTCAGCTCGCCGATCAGGGCCTGCTCCTCTTCGCGGCCCAGCTCGACGAGCGGCGGGCGCACGGCGCGCCACTGCGGGTCGTTGCCGAAATGCGCGATGATCGCCTTGAGCGCGGCGATCATCGGCTGCTTCTGCACGATCTTGCGGGTCGCCGTGATCCCCGCCTGCAGGCGGTCGGCTTCCGCGCTGCGCCAGCGCCGGAACACCTCGTCGATCGGGCCCGGATTCACGTTGCCGGTGGCGGTGATGCAGCCCTTGCCGCCATGGCGCAGGGTGTCGAGGAGGAACACCTCGCTCCCGGCGAACACGTCGAACCCCGATCTTGCGAACGCATCGAGCATCGCCTTGGTGTTGTTCCAGTCGCCGGAGGAGTCCTTCACCCCGGCGACGATGCCCGGGTACCTGGCGAGCAGCCGGTCGATGAGCGCGAGCGAGATCGGCACCTGGGAGACCGGCGGGATGTGGTAAAGGTACAGGCGCAGGCGCTCGTCGCCGACGCGCTCGATCACCTCCGAGAAGTAGCGGAACAGCCCCTCGTCCGGCACGCCCTTGTAGTAGAAGGGCGGCAGCATCAGCACGCCGGCGCAGCCGGCCTCGACCGCGCGCTTGGTGAGCGCGACCGAATCGGTGAGCGCGCAGTGGCCCGTGCCCGGCATGAGCTGCGCCGGCGCGACGCCGCCGGCGATGAGCGCGTCGAGCAGCTTCGCCTTCTCGTCGACCGACATCGAGTTGGCCTCGCTGTTGGTGCCGAAGATCGCGAGCCCGGAGCAGCCGCTCTTCAGCAGCCACTTGCAGTGGCGCACGAAGCGCCCCGCCTCCGGAGCGAGGTCCTTGCCGAAGGGCGTGACGACGGGCGAGAGCACGCCCTCGATGCGTGGTCGGGTGGCCATGATCCTGTCCTGGGGTTTCGGGGCGCCGCGGAGGCGCAATTATGCGCGCGGCGCGCCTCCCCACAAAGGCCCGTCTCGCCGCCACGCCGATGCGGCAGCCGCCGCGGTAGACTCGCGGCCCATGGCGCTCGACCGGTCGCGCTGCGCGAACGGCGCGCGCGTCGCGCTGCGGTAAGGAGGGGCTGCGAATGATTCCGAGACTCCCGGTTCTGGTCGCGGGCGGCGGCATCGGCGGGCTCGCCGCCGCGCTCGCGCTCGCGAGGAAGGGCCTGCGCGTGCGCGTGTTCGAGCAGGGCGCCGAGCTCAAGGAGATCGGCGCCGGCATCCAGCTCGGGCCGAACGTGTACCGCATGTTCGAATTGCTCGGCCTGACCGAGGCGATCGAGCGCCACTCGGTGCACCCCGAGAACCTCGTGATGATGGATGCGCTCACCGGCGAGCAGGTGATCCGCATCCCGGTCGGCAGCGACGCGTTCCGCGAGCGCTTCGGGGGCTATCTCTACGGCGTTATCCACCGCGGCGACCTGTACCAGGTGCTGCTCGACGCCTGCCGCGCGGAGTCGCGGGTGGAGCTGAACGAGCGCCGCAAGGCCGAGCGCTACGAGACCCTCGACGAGCACGTCGTGCTGCACCTGGAGAACGGGGTCCACGCCGAAGGCTGCGCGCTGATCGGCGCCGACGGCCTGTGGTCGCGGGTGCGCGCGCAGCTGCTCGGCGACGGCAAGCCGCGCGTCTCCGGCCACATCGCCTACCGCGCGGTGCTGCCGCGCGCCGAGGTCCCGGAGGACCTGTGGCAGAACAACGTCGTGCTGTGGGCCGGGCCGAAGACGCACCTGGTGCACTATCCGCTGCGCCGCGGCAAGCTCTACAACCTGGTCGCCGTGTTCCACAGCGACCGCTACGAGGAAGGCTGGGACGTCTACGGCGACCCCGGGGAGCTGCGCCACAAGTTCGCCAACGAGCGCCCCGAGGTGCAGCGCCTGCTCGAGAAGATCAACGTCTGGAAGATGTGGGTGCTGTGCGACCGCGAGCCGGTGCGCCGCTGGTCGCAGGGGCGCGTCGCGCTGCTCGGCGACGCGGCGCACCCGATGCTGCAGTATCTCGCGCAGGGCGCCAACATGGCGATCGAGGACGCCGTGGTGCTGGCGGCCTGCGTCGAGCTCTCGGGCTACGACTTCGCCAGGGCGCTGCGGTGGTACGAGGACGAGCGCTATCTCAGGACCGCGCGCGTGCAGGTCACCGCGCGCTACTACGGCGACATCTACCACGCCGCCGGCGTGGTGCGCGAGGTGCGCAACTGGTTCCTCGCGCCCAAGCCGAACGCCGATCCGAACGCCAAGCCCTCCTTCGAGGGCATGGCGTGGCTCTACGACGGGATCCGCGTGCCCGACAAAGCGCGCGACTGAGTCGCGCGCGGGCTCAGCTCTTCGCGGTGTAGGCGACGCACCAGCCGTGCGGGCTGATCGAGCCGGCCACGACCTTGCATTCGCCCATGGCGGCGGGCGTCTTGCCCGGGATGAACTGCACGCAGTTGCTGCAGTCCTGCTTGCCGTTCGGGTGGTCCTGGTACTTCATCGCCGCCTTGGGCACCGTGCCCGCCGCGGCAGCGCTGCGGACCTGGACGAGCGGCGCGAGGCCGGCGATCAGCGCCGCGCCCTTCAGCACCGCGCGCCGCGAAAGCTGCTTGCGTTCGTTGTCAGCCATCCCTTGTTCTCCTGTGCGTGAAAACGGGATGGACAGCCTAACGGCACGGAAGGTTTCTGGCCAATGCGAAAGCGTGATCGCGGCATGAAGTCCGGCGCGCGCGCGTCAGGCGCGCGCAAGTCTCGCGTTCACACCCAGACCTGCAGCACGTAGTCGTAGGCTGCCTGCGCGTTGGTCATGTCGACGCGCTGCAGCTTGATGCGGAAACCGTCGCGCGTCTTCCTGAGGTGGTGCACGTAGCGGCCGGCGAAGTGACGTATGTCGTCGCGGCGCAGCTCGAGCATGTGGAAGCGCGAGCGCGCCACGACGTCGCCGTTCGGCGACTCCTTCTCGATCACGACGTTGCCGACGACGTGGTTCGTGCCCCACAACGGGCGCTGCGACCACGCGTCCGGGTGCAGCACGCGCTTCATCCTCACCGTCATCAGGTTCCTGTCCTCGGCGAAGATCGCGGGCATCCCGTCCCAGGTGGTGTGCGAGGGATCGGGCGGCATCCAGTACACGCCGTCCTCGGCGAACAGGTCGATGTAGTCCTGCCAGCGCTTGCCGTCGAGGATCTCGGCCTGGCGGTAGAGGAACTGCTCGACCGCGTGCTGCGTGTCGCGGCCGTTGGGCCGCTGCACGGCCGACTTCACGCGTGCCGGCGCCCGGTCGCGGCGCACCGTCTTCACGGGCGATTTCTTCTTCGCCTTGCTCTTGGTCGCCATCTCACTTCTCCGCGGTCATGTATTGCGCCCAGGCCTTCATCTGGTTGCGCATCGGCGCCTCGGACGTGCCCATGTTCGGCCCGGTCTCCACCACGCCGCCCTTCTCGAGGTCGCGCCCGTAGTGCCGGTGAAAGCTCACCCAGTCGCCGCCGTTCGAGGCGAGCCCCGAGTGGCACTTCCAGAAGTTCTCCAGGTCGTCGGCGTTGATCATCGTCGAGGGCGAGTTGACCAGGTTGTAGTACGCGAGCGCACGCCGGTAGATCGGCTCGGGCGCGCCCTTCAGGCGGAAGTGCCAGATCTCGGTGAGCGTCTTGTCCACGCCGAGCGGGCGCACCGCGCGCAGCTGCTGCAGCGGCGATTGCACCGACAGGCCCGGGTAGATGAGCACGTGATGGATGTTGGTCGAGAGGATCTCCTCCTTCCTCTTCTCGCCGTAGGCCTTCGCGAGCACCCGCTCGTACTCGAGCGTGTCCGGGTCCTTGGGGCGCAGGCCCATGTAGCCGGTCAGGATGCAGTGCCCGTACGGGTAGTTGAGCGTCTGGAAGGCGTCCCACTTGTCGATCGTCACAGTCGCGAACGCAGACAGCATGTGGTAGGAGAGCGGCGCGTGCCCGGTGCGCTTCTCGATCTCGATCTCGACCTCGCGCGCCGCGCGCCCCGTCGACTGGTGCGTCACCGACGGATGCAGCGCGTCGAGCTGGTTCTCGAGGAAGATCTTCCAGTTCGAGCGCTGCACGACGCGGAAGCAGTTGGGAACCACCTCGACCTCGCCCTCGGGCGAGCGGTCGCAGATGTCGTCGAAGGCGATCTTCGAGCGGCCGAGGAACTCGACGAGGTCCGGTCCGTCGGCGACGAGGCTCGCGAACACGAAGCCGCGGTACGCCGCGACGCGCGCCGCCGGCTTCATGTTGCAGTCCGGGTTGTCGCGGCCCCAGCGCGTGCCCTGGTAGCCCGAGTCCATCATCGGGATCGAGCGCAGCTTGCCGTCGTGGTGGAAGGTCCAGGCGTGGTAGGAGCAGCGGAAGAACTCGCCCGCGCTGCCGTGCCGGTCGCCGCAGATCATGTTGCCGCGGTGCGGGCAGCGGTTGTAGAGCACGTGCACCTTGCGGTCCTTGCCGCGCACCATCACCATCGGCTGGCGCCCGATCTGCACGGTGTAGTAGTCGCCGGGCTGCGGCACCTGCGACTCGTGGCCGCAGTAGATCCACACTTTCTCGTGGATGCGCTGCATCTCGAGCTCGTAGATCTGCGCGTCGGTGTACACCTCGCGGCGCACGCGATCGGGCTCGACGTACTTGGAAAGATCCGCAACGTTTTCCTGCAGCATGGGCTCCTCCTGTCTCAGGCGACCTGCTCGCGTTCGGCGAGCCCGCGGTCGAGATTGTCGCGCATGCGCTCGAGCGTCCAGCGCAGCATGTCGACCGCGGCCTGCGGCAGGCCGGCGACCGCCGCGCGGTTCAGCCGCTCGACCGCCGGCCAGATGCGCGCGAACAGCTTCTCGCCTGCCGCGGTGAGCGCGAGGCGCGTGACGCGCATGTCCTTGCTGTCCGCGAGCCGCACCAGCCAGCCCGCGCGCTGCATGCGGTCCACCGTGCGGGTGAGCGTCGTGCGGTCGATCGTGGTGAGGTTG
>JAKALD010000302.1 GCA_021813275.1 Pseudomonadota bacterium
GCGCTCGAGTCGCTCAGCCCTGCTTGTCGAGGAAGCGCTTCACCCTGCGCTGGGTCTCGGTCGCCCCGTAGAGCCGGCGCGTCTCGGCGAGCTCGAGCGCGTAGCCGTCGGCCTGCGGGTCGAGCGCCGCGCCGATGCAGCGCTTGCACGCCGCGAGCGTCGCCGGGGGCAGGCGCGCGATGCGCTCGACGAGCGCACGCGTGAACGCCTCCAGGCCGGCGCGCGGGGCGACCCAGTGCGCGATCCCCAGCGCCACCGCATTCGTGCCGTCCACGATTTCCGCGCCGAGGATCAGGCGGCGCGCGAGCGCGTCGCCGCACGCCCGCGTGAGGCGCTGGGTGCCGCCCGCCCCGGGCAGCAGCCCGAGGCCGGCCTCCGGCAGCCCGAGCTTCGCCGAGTCCGCGACCACGCGCAGGTCGCAGGCGAGCGCGAGCTCGAGCCCGCCGCCGAGCGCCGCGCCGCCGAGCTCGGCGATCGACACCGCGCCGAGCCGCTCGAGGCGCGCGAACACCTGCTGCATGCGGCGCACGAGCCCGATCATGCGCTCGCGCCCCGCCGCGCTCTCGAAGCAGGCGCGCATCAGCTCGAGGTCCGCGCCCGCGCAAAACGCATCCAGCGCGCTGCGGATCCAGAGCACGCCGATCGCGGCATTGCCCTCCACCTGCTCGACGATCTCGGCGAGCCGCTCGATCCACGCCTCGTTGACGGCGTTCACCGGCGGCCGCACGAGCGTGGCGACCGCCGCCGCGCCCTCGATCCTGAGCTCGATCATTTCGCCTTCGCCGCGCCGCTCCTGCCCCCCGCCGGGCCGCGCAGCGCGCCCGCGTAAGCGGCCCGTCCCTGCGCGGTCAGGAACGGCTCGACGAGCAGCGCGAACCCTTCGCGCACGTACTGCTCGAGCGAATAGCGATCGCGCAGCGCCCAGTGCTTGAGCGCCCAGGCGTGGCAGAACATGACGTACGAGTAGGCGAGCAGGTGCTCGTTCACGGCGCGCATGTCCCCGCCCGCGACGCAGGCGTGGATGCAGCGCTCGAGCAGCCGGTTGGTGCGGCGCTCGCCTTCCATGATGAGCGCGCGCCGGTCCGCGCGCAGCGACTTGGTCGAGCGGTAGGTGAGCACCGTCGCGTCGCGCATGCGATCGACGATCCCGCAGTAGGTGCGCAGCGCCGTGCACAGGCGCTCGACCGGGGCCTCGACGCCTTCCAGGCGCCGCGGGATCTCCTGCTCGTAGCGCTCGAGCACCTGCATCAGCGCGAGCAGCAGCAGGTCGTCCTTGTCGCGGAAGTACTGGTACACCAGCCCGGTGCTGATCCCCGCCTCGCGCGCGACCTGCTGGATGGTCGTCGTGTAGTAGCCTCGCTCCGAGAACAGCTTGACCGCCGCGCGCACGATCTGCGCGCGGCGCTCCTCGACCAGGCGCGGATCCGAGACCAGGCTCTCGACGTGCGCGGGCGCGGACCTGCGCGGCGCCCTCGAGCGCGCGCCGGCCGGACGCGCGCGCTTGCCGGCCGCCGGGTGCGCGGGCATCAATTGCCCTCGAACTGCGGCTTCTTCTTGTTGACGAAGGCGTCGTAGGCGCGCTCGAAGTCGCGCGTCTGCATGCAGATCGCCTGCGCCTCGGCCTCGGTCTCGAGCGCCTGCTCGATGGAGAGGCTCCATTCCTGGTGCAGGCACTTCTTGGTCATCGAGTGCGCGAAGGCGGGCCCGTTGGCGAGCGAAAGCGCCATGTCCTGCGCCTTCTTGAGCAGCTCGCCGGCCGGGACGATCTGGTTGTAGTAGCCCCAGGCGAGCCCTTCCTCGGCGCTCATGCTGCGCCCGGTGTAGAGTAGCTCCGCTGCGCGCCCCTGGCCGATGATCCGCGGCAGGATCGCGCAGGCGCCCATGTCGCAACCGGCGAGACCCACGCGCACGAACAGGAACGCGGTCTTGCATTCCGGCGTGCCGTAGCGCAGGTCGCTCGCCATCGAGATGATCGCGCCGGCCCCGGCGCACACCCCGTCCACCGCGGCGATGATCGGCTGCGGACAGGTGCGCATCTCCTTAACCAGGTTGCCAGTCATGCGCGTGAAGCTCATCAGGCCGGTCATGTCCATCTTGACCAGCGGCCCGATGATGTCGTGCACGTCCCCGCCCGAGCAGAAGTTGCCGCCCTCGCCCGTGAACACCACCGCGCGCACGTCCTCGGCGTACTGCAGCTTGTGGAACGTATCGCGCAGCTCGGCGTAGCTCTCGAAGGTGAGTGGGTTCTTGCGCTCCGGGCGGTTGAGCGTCACGGTGGCCACCCGATCGGCGACCTGCCACTTGAAGTACTGCGGCCGCCACTCGGCCGCTTTCAGCTTGTACATGCCATCCTCGCGTTCGTACGTTGAGAATCCCGTTCAGCCGACCATCGTCAGCCCGCCGCTCACCGAGAGCACCTGTCCGGTGATGAAGTCCGAGCGCGCGCTCGCGAAGAACAGCACCGCGTCGGCGATCTCGGAGGGCTTGGCGAGGCGCTGCATCGGGGTCACCCGGATGAAGGCCTCGCGGTGCTTCTCCGGCACGGCCGCAAGCAGCGGCGTGTCGGTCGGGCCCGGGCAGACGCAATTCACGTTCACGCCGAAGCGCGCCATCTCGCGCGCCAGCGACTTCGTGAACGCGATCGCGCCGCCCTTGGCGCCCGAGTACACGCTCTCGCCCAGGCTGCCGACGCGCCCGGCGTCGCTCGCCACGGTGACCACCTTGCCGGCCTTGCGCTCGATCATGCGGTCGAGGAACGCACGCGTGACGGCGATCGGGCCGAGCAGGTTCAGATCGATCACCTTGCGCCAGAAGTCCGGCGTGTTCCTCACGAACGGCTCGATCCTTCCCCAGCCGGCCACGTTCGCGACGATGTCCACGTGCCCGCGGCGCGCATAGGCGGCTTTCTGGAAGGCCTCGATCGACGCGAGGTCGGTGACGTCCAGCCGCACGAATTCGGCTCCGCCGCCGCGTGCGCGCAGCGCCGCGGCCGCCTCGGCACCCTGCGCCTCCGCGATGTCACCGAGCAGCACGAACGCGCCCGCCGCGGCGAGCGCCTCCACGGTCGCCCGCCCGATCCCCGAGGCCGCCCCCGTCACTACCGCCGTCTTACCCTCCAACCGCATGATCGCGCCTCCGTCGCCCGAGGGGCCGCCGGCCCCGCACGCGGGCGATTGAATGATTGCTCATTCAGCGTCCCGCGTCAAGCCTCCCGGGTGCTGCGGCCCGCTCAGCTCTGCCCGTGGCTGCGCAGGAAGGCGGCGAACGGCCGGTCGACTTCGTCGATGTGCCGAAAGAGCCAGTCCTGCAGGAACGCCGCGCTCTGGCTCACACCCTCCGCGTCGAGGCGCAGCGTGAAGCGCATCAGGCTGTCGAGCAGCCTGCGGTGCTCGCCGCGGTGGCGCTCGGCGCGCGCGCCGAGCTCGTCCATGAGGCGCTCCTCGGTGGCGAAATGATGCTCGGTGTAGCGCACCAGCTCCCGCAGCGCCTCGACCAGCTCGTCGAAATCACGACCCGAGCGCAGCCCGTCCCCGAGCCGGTTGATGCGCTCGAGCAGCTCGCGGTGCTGGCCGTCCATCACCTCGACACCGACCGCGTAGCGCGGGTTCCAGGGCAGGTAGGCCGGCGCGGCGGCAGCCGCGACGGGCATAGCGAATGCGAAGCGGTTGCCTCCGCCACGGAGCGCTTCGGCAAGCGCGGCGCGCGCGCGCTCGAGCAGCAGGTCCGCCGAGCCGGCGTCAGCCGGGTAGCAGGCGATCCCGATGCTCGCCCGCCATCCGGGTGCGTCGGGCGCGGCAGGCCGTGTCAGAGCGGCGAGCATGCGCGCCGCCGGAAGCGCGGCGTGAGCGAGCTCGTCGACACGCGGCAGCAGCACGCCGAGCTCCGTCTGGCCGAGACGCGCGATGGTGTCCGTTTCCGGACCAGAGCA
>JAKALD010000047.1 GCA_021813275.1 Pseudomonadota bacterium
CCTCTCCGCGTTCTTCTCCGGCCTCGCCGGGGCGCTGCTCATCTTCTACCTCGGCACCGCCTCGGTCGGCACGGTGGTCGACATCTCGGTGGCGGTGCAGATCATCATCGCCGCGGTGCTCGGCGGCCGGCGCACGATCCTCGGCGCCGCGCTCGGGGCGATTTTCCTGATCGTGGCGGGCGAGTACCTGCGCCCGATCGGCGGGCTCTCCGACTTCGCGGTCGCGGCGCTGGCGCTCGGCGTGCTGATGTTCGTTCCGGACGGCTTTCTCGGCACCCTGATGCGGCGCAGGAGGGCGCAGTGAGCGTGCTGCGGGTCGAGGGGCTCGCCAAGAGCTTCGGCGGGCTGCGCGCGGTCGATGCGCTCGGCTTCGAGGTCGCGCGCGGCGAAATCCTCGGCCTGATCGGGCCGAACGGCTCGGGCAAGTCGACCACCATGGCGCTGGTGATGGGCGTGCAGCGCCCGGACGAGGGCTCGATCCGCCTCGACGGCGAGGAGATCGCCGGGCTCTCGACGCATCACGTCGCGCGCCGCGGCGTCGGGATCGTCTTCCAGCACTCGCGGCCGCTCAGGCGCCAGACGGTGCTCGAGAACGTCGAGCTCGCGCTGATGCCCGATCGGATCTCGAGCCTGCTGCTGCGACGCAGCCTGGCCGAGCAGGCGCGCGCGATCGCCGAGCGCGTGGGGCTCGGGACAGTGCTCGAGCGCACGCCGGACGCGCTCACCTACGCGGACCTGCGGCGCCTCGAGCTCGCCAAGGCGATCGCGCTCGGCACCCACGCGCTGCTGCTCGACGAGCCCTTCGCGGGACTCACCGCGTCCGAGCTGCGCGAGTTCTCGCGTCTCATCGCGTCGCTGCGCGACGAGGGGCGCGCGATCGTGCTGGTCGACCACAACGTGAAGGGCGTGCGCGCCCTGGTCGACCGGATGCTGGTGATGCACGCGGGAAAGAAGATCGCCGAGGGCGCGCCCGACGAGGTGATCGCCGACGCCCAGGTGCGCGCGGTCTACCTGGGCGGGGCGCTCGACGTGCACCACGTGCCGACCGCGCGGGCCGCGGAGCACTGCGCCGAGCCGCTGCTGGAAGTCGGCCGCATGACGGTGCATTACGGCAAGGCGCGCGCGCTGCACGACGTGAGCTTGAAGGTCCAGCCGGGCGAGTTCGTCGCCGTGGTGGGCCTGAACGGCGCCGGCAAGACCACGCTCTTCAACGCGCTCACCGGCTTCGTGCCCTACGCGGGCGAGGTGCGCTGGCGCGGCGCGCTGCTGCGCCCCGGAGGGGAGGGCGCGCCGGCGCGCGACGGGCTGGTGCACTGCCCCGAGACGCGCGAGCTCTTCGGCGACATGACGATCGAGGAGAACCTGCGCCTCGGCGGCCATCTCCTCGCCGAGCCCGAGGTGGAGGCGCAGCTCGCCTGGACTTTCGGGCTGTTCCCGATCCTGAAGGAGCGGCGCCGGCAGACCGCCCGCACGCTGAGCGGCGGCGAGCAGCAGATGCTCGCCGTCGGGCGCGCGCTCATGATGCGCCCGAGCCTGCTCGTCCTCGACGAGCCGACCCTCGGCCTCGCGCCGGTGATCATCGAGCACATCTCCGCCGCGATGGAGGCGCTGCGCAAGGAAACCGGTCTCACCGTGCTGCTCGGCGAGCAGAATGTCACCTTCGCGGTGCGCCACGCCGAGCGCATCTACCTGCTGGAGAACGGCGAGCTCACCTGGAGCGGCGGCGCGGCGGCGTTCATCGACGAGGCCGGCGAGCGCTACCTGTAGGCGATGGCCCGGCGGGCATCGCCCGCCGGTTGCTGCGCGCGTCTTACTTGCTCGCCTGCTTCACGAAGGCGGGCAGGATCGGCTTGCCGTTCGCCGCGTGCTCCGGCCAGATCGTCACCTGCTTGCCGTTCTGCCACTGCAACGCGACGCCCGGGACGTACTCCTTGCCATACTTCAGGCCATGGGCGTAGATCGAGCCGCGTCCGAAGTATTCCTCGCGCCCGATCGTGCCGACGTGGTCGGTCTTCTCGAGCGCCGCGACGAGCGCATCGGGCTTGGTCGAGTGCGCGCGCTCGATCGCGTCCTTGAGGATGTAGAACGCGTCGTACGTCGTGTAGGAGTTGTACGCCGGGGTGGTCTTGAACTCCTTGGTGTAGGCGTCGCTGAAGGCGTTGCTCTTCGGGGTGAGCGCCGCGCCGGGGGCGCCCAGGTTGCCGGTGATCACGCCCTCGGTCGCGCCGTTCGTGGCGTTCCAGAAGGTGCTCGCGCCCGCCTGCGAGCTCCAGCCGGCGAGCAGCGCGGGCACGCGTTCGTCGTGCCACTGCACGGTGGGCTTCACGCCGACGTGCGCGATCCCGGTGACGATCGCATCCGGGTGGAAGGCCTCGATCTTGTTGAAGATCGGAGTGAAGTCGGTCGTGTCCGGGTTGAAGCGCACGTGGTCCAGCACCTTGAGGCCCGCCTTCGGCAGGCACTTCAGGTACTCGTTGTCGAGCGGCTGCGTCCAGGCCGCGTCCTCGCTCATTACCGCCGCGGTCTTGTAGCCGAAGTCCTTTACCAGGATGTCGTGCGAGGCGTCGCACACCGAGTCCGCGAGGAACACCGAGTTCAGGTTGTTCATGAAGGTGTACTTGTAGCGCGCGTAGTCCTGGTGCACGCGGCGCAGCAGCTGGTCGCTTGCCGCGCCGGTGATGATGAACGGCATGTGCAGCCGCGCCGACCACGGCTCGACCGCGAGCGCGACCTCGCTGATGAACACGCCGAGCACCGCCGAGACGTGGTCCTGCTTCGCGGCGCGCTGGAAGGCGCGCACGCCGTCGCTCGCCGAGGCATGATCGTCGTAGGTGTAGAGCTTGATGGGACGCCCATCGATGCCGCCCGCGGCGTTGATCTCGCCGGTGGCCATCTTGGCGGCGTTGACGATCGAGGCGCCGTCAATCGCCGAGAACGGCGCGATGACGCCGATGCGGATGGGGGATTTTGCGACCGCCGCGGCCGCGGGCTGCGCAAGCGCGAGCGCCGACAGGGCCGCGGCGGCGGTGGCGGTCTTCGCCGCCGCACGCAACGATTTCGAGACTCTCATTGGATATTCTCCTTGGTCGAATCGCCCCGCGTCCCGGGAAGGGCGCTCCCCCGATTCGATTCTAGCGCGCGCGGAACGCGCGCCGCGCGCAAGTCGCGCGCAAGGATTCGCGCGCCCGAGCGGCGCGCCTCAGCGCTCGTCCGCGATCTCGATCGCGCGCGGCGGCTCGCCCGCCTCGTAGCGGCGCCACATCTGCTCGTAGGCGGCCTCGAGGCCGCGCACGAAGCGGGGCGTGTCGAAGAGCGCGCAGGTTTCGCGGTTGCGCGCGAGCCGCTCGCGCAACGCGCCCAGCTCGGAGCGCTCGCGCGCCAGCCGCAGGGCGAGCGCCTCGTACTCGGGCAGCGTGCGCGTGACGAGCTCGGGCAGGCCGGCGGCCCGCAGGAGGCTTTCCGCGACGCGCGAGGCGAACGTCTCGCCCGCGCAGGTGAGGAGCGGCAGGCCGGCCCAGAGCGCGTCGCTCGCGCTGGTGTGCGCGTTGCACGGAAACGTGTCGAGGAAGAGGTCGGCCGCCGCGAGCCTTCCCAGGTGCTGCGCGAGCGGCAGGCGCGGCGCGAAGACGAGCCGCGCAGCGTCGATTCCCCGGTCCATCGCCGCCCGGCGCAGATTGTCCGTCGCCTGGGGATTGGCCTCGAGCAGCCACAGGACGCTGTCCGGCAACGCCCCGAGGAGCCGCATCCATGCGGCGAACATGTCGGGCTGAATCTTGTACGCCTGGTTGAAGGCGCAGAAGACGAAGGCGCGCGGCGGCAGCCCGAGCGTGTCGCGCGGCGGCGCGGGGGCGACCGGCCGCTTGCGGTCGTTGACCTGATAGGTGCCCGGCAGCCGCACGATCGCCTCGCTGTAGTCGCGCGCGTGCTCGGCCGGCGTGACGAACCGGTCGCCGACGAGGTAGTCGATGAATTCCGCCCCCATCGTGCCCGGATAGCCGAGGAACGCGACCTGCACCGGGGCGCAGCGCCGCGCCGCGATCTCGGTGCGCGCGAACTGCGTGTAGCCCTTCATGTCGACGAGCACGTCGACGCCGTGCGCGTGGATCGCCGCCGCGGCCTCGGCGTTCGAGCATTCGCTGATGTCTACGAAGCGGTCGAACGCCCGCTCCAGCCGCGTGCGCATCGCGCTCGCGCTCGCGGGACCGTACGAATACGCGCCGACGTGGAAGCGTCCCCGGTCGTGCAGCTCGAAGAGCTCGGCCGCGAGGTAGGCGGTGGCGTGCTCGTGGAAGTCGGCCGACAGATACCCGATCCTGAGCCTGTCCCGCGGGCCGCGACCGAAGGCGAACGGGCTGCGGAGGCGATCGGCCGCCACGCCGCGCTCGAGGCGGCGCGCATAGGCCCGCGCGCATTGCAGTTGCTCGGCGCGGGTCGAGGGGATCGAGACCAGCGCGAACGGCTCGAGCGGCGCATCCGGCCGCGCGGCGAGGTCGCGTCGCAGCTGCCGGCACAGCGCGTCGAATTGCGACCAGTCGCACAGCTGCTGCAGCTCGGACAGGAGCGCGCTGCGGTACGCGGGGCTGCCCGGGTCGGCCTCGCTCGCGCGCCGGTAGGCGCGCGCCGCCTCCGGGTGCTCGCCCAGAAGGCCGTGCACATGGCCGAGGTTGAAGTGCGCCTCGGGCCAGCCGGGCTCCAGCGCGATCGCCCTGCGCAGGCAGTCCGCCGCTTCCGGCAGCGCGTGGCGCCGCGCGAAGGCGGTGCCGAGGTACATCCACAGGGCCGCGTTCTCCGGGCAGTGCTGCAGGGCCTCGCGCAGGACCGGAATCGCCTCCGCGGGGCGCGCGCTCTCGAGCAGCAGCGCTCCGAGGTGAAACAGGGCGTCCGCGTCCGCGGGATCGAGCTCGAGAATCCGCCGCAACAGCGGCTCGGCTTCTTCGTCGCGCTTCATCTCGCGCAGGCAGAGCGCGAGGTTGTAGAGCACCGCGAGCCGCGCCGGCGCGACGTCGAGCGCCGCCCGGTAGCGCTCGACGGCCGCCGCCAGGTCGCCGGCCGCGCGATGGGCGTCGCCCTGCGCTTTCAGCTGTTCGGCGCCGTTCGCTGTGGATGCCGCCATGGAGGTGCGGATCTTACCCGGCGCGAAGGATAATGCACGCGCCATGGCCAGATTCGAAATCTGCATCGTCCGACCGCCGCGCGGCCGCGACAGCGAGGCATTCCGCGAAGTGGCCGAGTCGCTGCACTACGCGCTGCTGCGGCTCGGGCACCGCTCGACGATCGTCGAGAACGCCTTCTCGAGCGAGGTGACGAGTATCGTGCTCGGCGCGGATCTGCTCAGGCAGCCGGCGCTCGAGCGCGTGCCCGAGTCGGCGATCGTGTACAACCTGGAGCAGATCACCCCGGAGAGGGCGCTCGACAACCCGGACTACGTGGAGCTCCTGCAGCGGCGCCGCGTCTGGGACTACTCCGCGCGCAATCTGCACGCCTACGCGGCGCTCGGCGCGAAGGTGCAGGCCGAGCTGCTTCCCGTCGGCTACGTCCCGGAGCTGACGCGCATTGCCGCGGCGCCGGAGCAGGATATCGACGTCCTGTTCTACGGCTCGCTCAACGAAAGGCGCATTCCGGTGCTCGAGGAGCTCGCGGACGCGGGCCTGAGGGCGAAGGTGGTCTCCGCGGTCTACGGCCCGGCGCGCGACGCGCTGATCGCGCGCGCCAAGCTCGTGCTGAACCTGCACTTCTATGCCGGCAATCCGTTCGAGATCGTGCGCGTGTCCTACCTGCTCGCCAACCGCAAGGCAGTCGTGAGCGAGACGAGCGAGCTCGCGGCGCCCGAGGACGGTCTGGCGGACGCGGTCCGCTTCGCCGCGCGGGAGGAATTGACCGATGCCTGCGTGGAGCTCGCCTACGATACCGCGCGGCGCGGCGCGCTGGAGGAGCGCGGCTACGCGCGTTTCAGCAAGCGCCGCCTCGAGGAGCGCCTCGCCGCGCTCGTCGGGCCTGCCACCTGGCCCGCGCCCGGGTCCGCGGCACGCTATCCGCTCAGGCTGAGGATCGGGGGCGGCGCGGACTCGCCGGTGGACCGCCTCGATGTGGACGCCGGCGCGCGGCCGGAGGCCGATGCGGTCATAGACTTCGGGCAGCCGCTTGCGCTGCCGCTCAAGCTTCGCACGGCGCGCTTCGGGTCGCTGCCGCTGTACGCGAGCATGTTCGACGAGATCGTTGCCCGCGACGTTCCCGGGCGCAGCGGCGAGTGGGATGCCGCGATGGCCAATTGGCTGCAGCTGCTCAAGCCCGGGGGCAGCTTGCGCCTCACCTTTGCGCCCGAGCCCGGCAAGCATGACGCAATGCCGGCTCGAGCTGCCGACGGGCGCAGCTGGGTGCGCTATACGGACGAGTTCTGGCGCCTGGGCTGGAGCGAATACCGTTTCGAGCTCGTGGATCGGCGCTACGTGCTCAGCCCGCTCGGCCGCCGTCTGCAGGACGCCGGCCGCGGGCTCGAGGAGATTCTGCGCGAGCCGCGCGCGGTGGAGGAGATGACGGTATCGCTCAGGAAGGTCTTCCTGACCGACCAGGAGGCACGACTCGGGGCCGGAATGGCGGGAGGTTCCCGGCCCGCCGACGGGAGCGCCGGCCGCGGCGTGTGACCGGCGGCCCTCCGGGGGCGTAGCTATATGCGCGTCCCAGGCGCCGATCGGCGTTGCGGCGCGAAAGCAAACAGGACTATAATGGTCCCGTATTGGACGACTGCCGCACCCGAGACCTTCCATGCTGCGCATCAGCAAGCTCGCCGACTACGCCACGGGCGTGATGAGCCTGGTTGCGCGCCGGCCCGAGGAAGTGCACAGCGCGGCGAAGATCGCCGTGGGCCTGGGCATCGGGCAGGCCACGGCGAGCAAGATCCTGAAGCTCCTTGCCCAAGGCGGCCTGGTCAAGGCGCAGCGCGGCGTGAAGGGCGGCTACGTGATCGCCCGGGCCCCGGAGCGCATCTCGCTCGCCGAGATCATCGACGCGATCGAAGGCATTCCGCTCGGCCTGACCGAGTGCAGCAGCACGCCCGGCATGTGCGTGCAGGAGTCGGGCTGCCTGGTGCGCGGCAACTGGCAGCGCATCAGCGTGGCGATCCGGCGCGCGCTGGAAGGCGTGACGCTCGCAGACATGGTGCTGCCGGGGCAGCCGCCCGCGCCGGTCGCGCCGGTGACGTTCTTCAAGACGGTCGGCGCCCGCAAGGCGGCGGCCGCGACGGGAGAGGGCAGATGAGCAGCACGGTCAGGCAGCTCGACGAGTGGATCAGCCAGCCGTACCAGCACGGCTTCGTGACCGAGGTCGAGGAAGACAGCGTCCCGGCCGGCCTGAGCGAGGACATCATTCGCACGATCTCGGCGCGCAAGGGCGAGCCCGAGTTCATGCTCGAGTGGCGCCTGCAGGCCTACCGGCACTGGCTCGAGATGAAGGAGCCGCACTGGTCGCACGCGCACTACCCGCCGATCGACTACCAGTCGATCGTTTACTACTCGGCGCCCAAGCGCAAGCCCGACGGCCCCAAGAGCCTCGACGAGGTGGACCCTGAGCTGCTGCGCACCTACGAGAAGCTGGGGGTGCCGCTGCACGAGCGCGAGATCCTCGCCGGGGTGGCGGTCGACGCGGTGTTCGACAGCGTCTCGGTGGCGACCACCTTCCGCGAGAAGCTCGCCGAGAAGGGCATCATCTTCTGCTCGTTCTCGGAGGCCGTGCGCGAGCACCCGGAGCTGGTGCGCCAGTACCTGGGCAGCGTGGTGCCGCCCAAGGACAATTTCTACGCGGCGCTCAACTCCGCGGTGTTTACCGACGGCTCGTTCTGCTACATCCCGAAGGGCGTGCGCTGCCCGATGGAGCTGTCGACCTATTTCCGCATCAACGCGCGCAACACCGGGCAGTTCGAGCGCACCCTGATCATCGCCGACGAGGGCGCGACGGTGAGCTATCTCGAGGGCTGCACCGCGCCGATGCGCGACGAGAACCAGCTGCACGCGGCGGTGGTCGAGCTGATCGCGCTGGACAACGCGTACATCAAGTACTCGACGGTGCAGAACTGGTACCCGGGCGACAAGGAAGGGCGCGGCGGCATCTACAACTTCGTCACCAAGCGCGGCATGTGCCGCGGCGCGAGCTCGCGCATCTCGTGGACCCAGGTCGAGACCGGCTCGGCGATCACCTGGAAATACCCGAGCGTGATCCTGCGCGGCGACAACTCGGTGGGCGAGTTCTACTCGGTCGCGCTGACCAACAACCGCCAGCAGGCCGATACCGGCACCAAGATGATCCACGCCGGGCGCAACACGCGCAGCACGATCATCTCCAAGGGCATCTCGGCCGGCCGCGGCCAGAACGCCTACCGGGGCTTGGTCAAGGTGCTGCCCGGCGCCGAGGGGGCGCGCAACTACACGCAGTGCGACTCGCTGCTGCTCGGCGACAAGTGCGGGGCGCACACGTTCCCGTACGTCGAGGTGCGCAACCCGAGCGCGCGGGTCGAGCACGAGGCGACGACTTCGCGCATCGGCGAGGACCAGCTGTTCTACTGCATGCAGCGCGGGCTCTCGGCCGAGGACGCGGTGTCGATGATCGTCAACGGATTCTGCAAGGAAGTGTTCAAGGAGCTGCCGATGGAGTTCGCGGTCGAGGCGCAGAAGCTGCTCGGGGTGAGCCTCGAGGGCAGCGTCGGCTAGGGGGAAGGGGATGACCGCACCATTACTCAGCATCAAGGGGCTGCAGGCGAGCGTCGCCGGCAAGCCGATCCTGCGCGGCGTGGACCTCGAGGTGCGCGCCGGCGAGGTGCACGCGATCATGGGGCCGAACGGGTCCGGGAAGAGCACGCTCGCGCAGGTGCTCGCCGGGCGCGAGAGCTTCGAGGTGAGCGGCGGCTCGGTGCTCTACCAGGGCCGCGACCTGCTCGCGCTCGCCCCCGAGGAGCGCGCGCGCGAGGGCGTCTTCCTCGCCTTCCAGTACCCGGTCGAGATCCCGGGGGTGAGCAACGTGTACCTGCTCAAGGCGGCGGTCAACGCGGTGCGCAAGCACCGCGGCCTCGCGCCGCTCGACGCCATCGACTTCCTCAAGCTCGTGCGCGAGAAGGCGAAGCTCGTCGAGATGGGCGAGGAGTTCCTGCAGCGCTCGGTGAACGAGGGCTTCTCCGGCGGCGAGAAGAAGCGCAACGAGGTGCTGCAGATGGCGATGCTCGATCCTAAGCTCGCGATCCTGGACGAGACCGACTCGGGCCTGGACATCGACGCGCTGCGCGTGGTCGCCAACGGCGTGAACGCGATGCGCGGTCCAGAGCGCGCCATGGTCCTGGTGACGCATTACCAGCGGCTGCTCGACTACGTGGTGCCCGATCACGTGCACGTGCTCGCGCACGGGCGCATCGTGCGCTCGGCCGGGCGCGAGCTGGCGCTCGAGCTGGAAGAGCGCGGCTACGGCTGGATCGAGGCGCAGGCGGCCTAGCCATGAGCGAGCAGGCGCACGCGGCATTCGTCGCCGATTTCGGCCGGCGCGCGGCGGAGCTCCCCGGCGGGGGCACGTCCTGGGTCGAGCGCATGCGGCGGCTCGCGCTCGAGCAGTTCGCCGCGAGCGGCTTCCCCTCCAGGCACGAGGAAGACTGGAAATACACCAACGTCGAGCCGCTCGCGCGCCACCGCTTCGAGGCGCCGGCGCGGCCCGCGGCCGTGAGCGCGCAGCAGGTCGCGGCGCTCGGCTTCGGCGCGGACGTCCGCGAGCACCTGCTGGTGTTCGTCGACGGGCACTTCGCTCCGGAGCTGTCGCGGCCGGGCGCGCTGCCGGGCGGAGCGAGCGCGACGAGCCTCGCGCAGGTGCTGAGCCGCGAGCCGGCGCGCCTCGAGCCGTACCTGGCGGGCGCGATGCCCTCGGGCGCGTTCGGCGCGCTCAACACGGCGTTCGCTGCCGAAGGCGCCTTCGTGCACGTGCCGCGCGGCGTCGCGCTCGAAGCGCCGGTCCGGCTGCTCTACCTGAGCGCATCGGCCGACGCGGTGACCCACCCGCGCACGGTGCTGGTGCTCGAAGACGGCGCGCAGGCGAGCGTGATCGAGCAGTACGCGGGCGGGGACGGGATCGTGTATTTCAGCAACGCCGTGACCCAGGCGCTGCTTGGCGCGAACAGCTCGCTCACGCACTACAAGCTCCAGCAGGAAGGCGACCGCGCGTTTCATGTCGCTGCGATCGGCCTGCGCCAGGGGCGCGACAGCCGCTTCGTGTCGCATTCGCTCGCGCTCGGGGCGTCGCTCGCGCGCACCGACATCGGCGTGCGGCTCGAAGCGAGCGGCTGCGAGTGCGCGCTGAACGGCCTGTACCTCGCGGGCGGCAGCCAGCTCACCGATCACCACACCCGCATCGATCACCTGCAGCCGCAAGGCAGGAGCCGCGAGTTCTACCGCGGCATCCTCGACGGAAGATCGCGCGGCGTGTTCGCGGGCAGCGTCGTGGTGCACCCGGACGCGCAGAAGACCGACGCGCACCTCGCCAACCACAACCTGCTGCTCTCGCGCGGCGCCGAGGCCGACACCAAGCCCCAGCTCGAGATCTACGCCGACGACGTGAAGTGCGCGCACGGCGCGACCGTCGGGCAGCTCGACGAGGAGATGCTCTTCTACCTGCGCTCGCGCGGCATCCCGGCGGAGCTCGGCGGGGCGCTGCTCACCTACGCCTTCGCGCAGGACGTGGTCGGGCGCATCGCGCACGCGCCGCTGCGCGCGCGCATGGCGGACATCCTGATCGCGCGCCTGCCCGAGGGGCGGCTTATCCGGGAGAACGCATGAGCGCCGTTTCCGAAGTCGCGCTTGCGCCCCAGGAGCCCGCCTACGACGTCGAGCGCGTGCGCGCGGAGTTCCCGATCCTCGCCGAGAAGGTGCACGGCAAGCCGCTCGTGTACCTCGACAACGCGGCGACCACGCAGAAGCCGCGCGCCGTGATCGACGCGCTGCGCGGCTACTACGAGCACACGAACGCCAACATCCACCGCGGCGTGCACGTCCTGAGCCAGCGGGCGACCGAGGCCTACGAAGGGACGCGCGAGCGGGTGCGGCGCTTCCTCAACGCCGCCTCCGCCAGGGAAATCGTGTTCACGCGCGGGACCACCGAGGCGATCAACCTGGTCGCGCAGAGCTACGGGCGCAGCCGGCTGAAGGCCGGCGACGAAATCCTGATCAGCGCGCTCGAGCACCACTCGAACATCGTGCCCTGGCAGCTGCTGTGCGAGCAGGTCGGGGCGGTGCTGCGCGTAGTGCCGATCGGCGACGCGGGCGAGCTGCTGTTCGAGGACTACGAGAAGGTGCTCGGGCCGCGCACGCGGCTCGTTGCGCTCGCGCACGTCTCGAACGCGCTCGGCACCGTGCTCCCCGTGCGGCGTGCGATCGAGCTGGCGCACGCGCACGGCGTGCCGGTGCTGCTCGACGGCGCGCAGGCCGCGGCGCACCAGCCGGTCGACGTGCGGGCGCTCGAATGCGACTTCTACGCCTTCTCGGGACACAAGATCTACGGCCCGACCGGGATCGGCGTGCTCTACGGGCGGCGCGGGTTGCTCGAGGCGATGCCGCCCTACCAGGGCGGCGGCGACATGATCCGCACGGTCACCTTCGAGAAGAGCACCTGGGCCGATATTCCGCACAAGTTCGAGGCGGGCACGCCGAACATCGCCGGGACGATCGGCCTGGGCGCAGCGCTCGAGTTCGTCGAGCGCATCGGCCTGGAGGCGATCGCCGCCCACGAGGCCGGCCTGCTCGAGTACGCGAGCGGGCGCGCGGCCGAAGTCCCCGGCCTGCGCATCGTCGGCACGGCGCCCGAGAAGGCGGGCATCCTGTCGTTCGTGCTCGAGGGGATCCACCCGCACGACATCGGCACCATCCTCGACACCCAGGGCGTGGCGGTGCGCGCGGGCCACCACTGCGCCATGCCGGTCATGCAGCGCTTCCACGTCCCGGCCACGGCGCGCGCCTCGTTCGCGCTGTACAACACGCGCGCCGAGGTCGACGCGCTGATCGCCGCCATCGACAAGGCGAAGGAGCTGTTCGGCTGATGTCGGACCTGCGCGAGCTCTACCAGGAGGTCATCTTCGACCACAACCGCCACCCGCGCAATTTCGGGCGCCCGCGGGGGGCGAACCGCTCGGCGCACGGCTACAACCCGCTGTGCGGCGACAAGGTGACGATCTACCTGCGCGTCGAGGACGGGGTGATCCGCGACGCCGCCTTCGAGGGCAGCGGCTGCGCGATCTCGACCGCCTCGGCCTCGCTCATGACCGAGGCGCTCAAGGGCAAGACCGAGGCGGAGGCCAGCCGGCTGTTCGAGGGCTTCCACGACATGGTGACGGGAGCCGGAGCGCACGCGGAGCTCGGCAAGCTCGAAGTGCTCGGCGGGGTGCGCGAGTTCCCGATGCGCGTCAAGTGCGCGACGCTCGCCTGGCACACGCTGAGCGCCGCGCTCAAGGGCGGCGGCGAGCCGGTGACCACGGAGTAGGCGATGGACATGGAAACGCGGGAACAGGTGACGCTCGCGCGCGACGTTGAGGCCGCGCTCGTGCCGGTGGGCGATCGGGTCGCGCTCAAGGCCGGCGAGCGCGCCGTCATCACCCAGGCTCTCGGCGGCAGCTACACCGTCGTCGTCGGCGGCAACATGTACCGCATCGACGGCAAGGACGCCGATGCGCTCGGCAAGCAGCCGCTCGCGCAGCAGGGCAAGCAGGCGGCGAGCGCGGCGACGCGCGACGCGGTGGAAGAGCAGGTCTGGGAGGCGCTGCGCACCTGCTACGACCCGGAGATCCCGGTGAACATCGTCGAGCTGGGGCTGATCTACGGATGCGAGCTGCAGCCGGTGGACGACCCCAGGGGCTGGCGCGTGCAGCTGCAGATGACGCTCACCGCGCCCGGCTGCGGGATGGGCGACTACCTGTCGCGCGAAGTCGAGCAGAAGCTGCTGGCGATCCCGGGCGTCGAGCAGGTGGACGTCGAGCTGGTGTGGGATCCGCCCTGGAGCCGCGAGCGCATGTCCGAGGCCGCGCGGCTCGAGCTCGGCGTGTTCTGAGGCGCCGCGCCGCGCGCGGTGGCTAGTCTTCGGGGGCGCAGGGCCAGGACGCGGGGTGCTTGAGCCCCGCCGGCAGGCGCGTGCGCGCGTCGCCGCAGGCGGCGTCCACGTGCCTCTGGGTGAGGCCGAGGCTGCCGGACAGATCCACTCCTTGCAGCTGGGTGCGGTACAGCGAGGCGTCCGAGAGATCGGCGCCGCGCACGTTCGCCCCGCCGAGCTCGGCGCGCGCGAGGTCCGCGCGCACGAGGCTCGCTCCTTCCAGGCGCGCGCCGCGCAGGTCGGCGCGCCCGAAATCGCCCTTCGTGAGGATTGCGCCCGACAGGTTTGCGCCGCGCAGATCGGCGCGCGGCATCTCCGACTTGGCGAGGTCGGCACCGGCCAGGTTCGCATCGCGGAAATCGGTGCGCGCGGCGCTCGCCTTCGCGAGCTTCGCCCGGTTGAGGTTGGCGTGGGCGAAGCGCGCATTGTCGAGCGTGGCGTCGCTCAGGTCCGCGCCGGCCAGATTGGCATTGGCGAGGTCGCTGCGCCCGAAATCCGCACCCGCGAACCGGCCCTTGCTCAGGTCTGCGCCGCGCAGGATGAGGTGGCGCACCTCGCAGCCGCTCCAGTCGACCCCGCTGCCCGGCGGATCGCCGCACTTGGCGAACGCCGGAGCCGCCGCGACGGCGCACAGGAGCAGCGCGGCGGCGCGCGCGCGCCGCCGCGGAGCTTGGCACGCTGAGAAGTGCGGCATCGGTGGCTCGCTTCGTTGTCAGTCCCGGCTGGGCGCGACCGCGAGGCCCCAGTTATGCAGGTCCTCCTCGATCTGGATGCGGCGCCGCTCGGACTGGCGGCGCTCCGCCGGCGGGCTCTCGCCGTTGGCCGATGCGCGCTGCTGGCGCCGCCCGCCCTGGCGCCGATCGAAGATTACTTTGATCGCGCGCGCGCCCGAAAATTCCTCGCTCAGGAACTCGTAGAGCTCGGTATTCGAAGGCTTGACGACGAACAGGTGGCTGCCGGTCTTGTCCGGGTCCGCGTCGCGCCCGGCGGGAAAGGCGCGCATGTCGATCGCCGCGAGCAGCGCGTCGGCTTCGGCGCGGTGCTGCGCGGCAGCCACCTGGTTGCCGAGCCGCGCCTCGAGCCGGGCCGCGCCGAGCAGGGTCTCGGCGAGCAGCGGCCGCATGCCGAGCTGCCGCGCGAGCTCGATCGCGGCGCCGTAGCGCTCGAGCGCCTCCCCAGCGCGCTCCTCGGGCCCGCTCGCCGCGACATCGCCGAGCAGCGCGAGTGCGGCCGCCTCGTGCCCGCGCTCGCCGTTCGCCTGCGCGAGCGCGAGCGCCTCGAGCGCCGCGGCCTGGGCCTCGGCGGGGCGCCCGTTGGCGAGGTAGCCCTCGGCCAGGTTCACGCCCCAGGCCGGCAGGTAGGCGCGGATGCCGAGCTCCCGGCTCGAGCGCACCGCGTCCTCGAGGAAGCGCAGCCCATCGGCATGATGGCCGAGGCGCACGAGCGCCAGCCCGAGCAGCGACGCCGCGATCGGCTGCCACACGGTCAGGTGCTTGCGGCGGCAGGCCTCGACGCTGCGCTCGAGCGGCAGCACGGCGGGCGCCGGGCGGCCGCGGCGGATCGATACCAGGCCCGCGATCGTCCAGGCGATCGTCTGGCTGTAGGCGTGGCGCGTCGCTTCGGCCGCGAGGCGCGCGCGCTCGAGCGCCGCCTGCGCCGCCTCGAACTCGCCGCGATCGGACAGGCACACCGCGAGCCAGGCGCAGGAGGCGACGAACGAGATCCCGGCGCGCGCTTCGTCGAGCGAAGCGAGGTTCTCGCCGAGCACGCGCTCCGCGCGCTCGAGATCGCCGAGCGTGTGGTAGCTCTGTCCCATGTACTGGCGCGCCAGCGCCTCGAGCGCGGCGTCGCCGCTGGCCCGCGCCACCTCGAGACAGCGCTTGCCGTAATCGATCGCCTGCGCGGTTTCCCCCTTGAGATAGTGGTAGTTCACCAGGTAGGCGTACACGCGCGCGAGCCGCTGCTCGTCGCCGATGTCGCGCGCAAGCGCTTCGCACTCGCGCGAGATGGAAAGCACTTCCGCCAGCCGCCCGAGCTGCAGCAGCGGGGGGCGCAGGTCGAGGCGGATGTCGATCGCGCGCTCGATCGACTCGCGCGTCTTCGGCAGCCGCGCGAGCGCCTTCAGCGAGGCTTCGAGCGCGCGCACCGCTTCGGCGTTGGCCGCGCGCTCCACCGCGCGCAGGCCGAGCTGGTGGTTGTAGAGCACCGCCTTCTGCCAGACCTCGCCGCGCGTCGCGTGGTGCGCGAGCTGATCGAGATGGCCCGCGAGCCGCTCCGGGTAGAGCGCCTCCAGCGCGTCGAGAATGCGCGCGTGCAGCGCGCGGCGCTGCTCGCGCAGCAGGCTCTCGTAGGCGACGTCGCGCATGAGAGCGCTGCCGAAGCGCAGCTCGATGTCCGGAAAGAGCCCCACCACGCTGAGAAAACCCGCCGCGCGCAGCTTGGCGAGCGCGCCGGCGAGCGCGTCGCCAGACCGCCCGGTCGCCGCTTCGAGCAGCGCCTGGGGGACCTCGACGCCGATGACGGAAGCCGATTGCAGCAGCAGCTTCTCCTCGGGTCCGAGACGGTCGATGCGCGCTGCGAGCACGGCCTGCACGGTGCCCGGGACCTGCAGGCCGTGCAGGTCGCTCGCCAGGCGGTAGGCGCCACGCTCGCCGACCAGCGCCCCGGTCTCGGTGAGCGTGCGCACGATCTCCTCGAGGAAGAACGGGTTGCCCTGGCTGCGCTCGTAGACGAGCCTGCGCAGCGGCGCGAGCGCCCGGCCGGCCCCCACGTGGGCCTGCAGCAGCTCCTCGGCGCTCTCCGGGGTGAGCGGCGGCACCGGGACCTCGTTCAATCCCGGCCGCCGCGGCCAGTCGTGATCGAACTCGGGCCGGTACTCGAGCAGCAGCATGAGCCGCGCGGCGAGCGCGCGCTCGATGAGGTCGTCGAGGAAGGCGCGCGTCTCGGCATCGACCCACTGCAGGTTCTCGAACACCACGATCAGCGGGCGCGCGGCGCTTTCCTTGAGCACGATGCGCGTGAGCGCGGCGAGCACGCGCCGCCGGCGGTCGCGCGGGTCGAGCGCGCGAAACGCGTGCTCCTCGGGCAGCGCGTCGAGCAGCGAAAGCACCGGAACCACGGTGTCGTCGAGGCCCGCGTCGAGCTCGAGCAGCTTCGCGGTCACCTTGGCCGATACCGCGGCGGCATCGGCGTTCTCGTCCAGATCGAAATACTTGCGCAGCAGGTCGATGACCGGACGGTAGGAAGTCGCCTTCTCGTAGGCGAGCGAGCCCGCCTCGAGCACCCGCCAGTCCTGCACCGCCGGGGAGCGCAGGAATTCGCGGATCAGGCGCGTCTTGCCGACGCCCGATTCGCCGGTGACGGCGGCGACCTGGCTCCAGCCGGCGCGCGCTTCGACCAGCATCTGCTGCAGGTGGGCGAGCTCGGCCTGCCGGCCGACGAAGCGCCCCAGCTCGCCCGAGGCGCCGAGGATCGAGCGCGCCGGCGTCGCGCTGAGCAGCTCGTAGACCTCGATGGGCGGATCCAGGCCCTTGACCTGGCGCTGCCCGATCCCGTTGACGCGGATTCCGTTGCCCGCCATGCGCAGCGTGGCCGGCGTGATGAGGATCGTCCCGGGCGCCGCCATCTGCTCCATGCGGGCGGCGAGGTGGGTGGTCTGGCCGACCGCCGTGTAGTCCATGTGCAGATCGCTGCCGATGGAGCGCACGACGACTTCCCCGGAGTTGATGCCGATGCGGATGCGGACCGCGAGCCCCTCGGAGCGGCGCAGCTCGTCGGCCCAGCGGGCGATGCTCTCCTGCATGCGCAGCGCCGCGTAGCAGGCGCGCAGCGCATGGTACTCGAGCGCGATCGGGGCGCCGAACAACGCCATGATGCCGTCGCCCATCACCTGGTTCACCGTGCCGTCGTAGCGGTGCACCGCCTCCATCATGCGCTCGAGCACGGCGTCGAGCACCCGGCGCGCCTCCTCCGGGTCGCGGTCGGCGAGCAGCTCCATCGAGCCCTTCAGGTCCGCGAACAGCACGCTGACCTGCTTGCGCTCGCCCTCGACGGCGGTCTTGGAAGTCAGGATGCGCTCGGCCAGGTGCCGCGGCGTGTAGGTTTCGGGCGACTGGAAGCGCTCGGGCGAGCCCGGCCGCGCCGCGACCGGGTGCGCACACTCGGGGCAGAACTTCGCTGTCTCGCGCAGGGGGCTGCCGCAGTTCGCGCACGCGCGCGCCAGCGGCGCGGCGCATTCCTCGCAGAACTTCGCCCCCGACGGATTCTCGTGCTGACAGCGCGGACACTTCATGCGACGCCCCGACTCTTCGACCGGCCGACGCGCGCGTCGGCCCAGTCGGGCTGCGGCCGGTGGCCGGTCAGCCCCCCCGTGCCCGTCAATGTAGCCGGGGGCTCGTGCGTCGTAAAGCAGCCGTCAGCTTGCGGGGCGGAGGCGGGGGCGCCCGGTCGGAGCGCCGGGGGCGCGCCTCGATCACCTGAGCGCCTCGAGCAGCTGCGGGAACACCTTCGGGCTGGCCGCGGCGATGTCGCCCGACTCCATGTAGCCCGAGTCGCCCGCGAGGTCGCCGACGAGCCCGCCGGCTTCCTGGATCAGCAGCGCGCCCGCCGCCATGTCCCAGGGCGCGAGGCCCATCTCCCAGAACGCGTCGAGGCGCCCGCACGCGACGTAGGCGAGATCGAGCGCGGCCGCGCCGGCGCGGCGCACGCCGGCGGTCGCGCCCATCAGCGCGCGCAGCTGGCGCACGTAGAGCTCGACGCGCGAGAGCTCCTTGAACGGGAAGCCCGTGCCGACGAGCGCTTCCTTGAGCTTCTGGCAGCG
>JAKALD010000048.1 GCA_021813275.1 Pseudomonadota bacterium
CACTGCACCGAGAGCGCGTCGAGATGGTTGGTCGGCTCGTCGAGCAGGAGCATGTCGGGCTCGGAGAGCAGCAGCCGGCACAGCGCCACGCGGCGGCGCTCGCCCCCGGAGATCCTGGTCACGTCGGCGTCCCACGCCGGCAGGCGCAGCGCGTCGGCCGCCACCTCGAGCTTGCGCTCGATCTCCCAGCCGCCCGCGGCGTCGATTTTCGCCTGCAGCTCGCCCTGCTCTTCGAGCAGCCGGTTCATCTCCTCGTCCGCGAGCGGCTCGGCGAAGCGCTCGCTGATCGCGTTGAACTGCGCTACCAGCGCGATCGTCTCCCCGAGCCCCTCCTCGACGTTGCCGCGCACGTCCTTCGCGGGATCGAGCTGCGGCTCCTGCGGCAGGAAGCCGACGCGCAGGTTGGGCATCCGGACCGCCTCGCCCTCGAAGTCCTTCTCCACGCCCGCCACGATTCTGAGCAGCGTCGACTTGCCCGAGCCGTTCAGGCCGAGCACGCCGATCTTGGCGCCGGGGAAGAAGTTGAGCGAGATGTTTCTGAGGATGACGCGCTGGGGCGGCACGATCTTGCCGACCCGACGCATGGTGTACACGTATTGGGCCATTGGTAGATCCTACGTGAGGCCGACCAGCCGAGCTGGGCGGTTGACGGCAGGACCCCCGTTCAAACCGTGCGTGCGGATTTCCCGCACACGGCTTACCGGCGGTCGTTCAGGTCGCTGCATTACGCCATCCCCGGGTATCGAATGGTGCCGCGCAAGCGATGAAGCCCAAGGCCGCAGAAGAAGTCCGCCGTCCATGCATCGGCCCGCCCGGCGCTGAGCCGGGAGCCGTGCCGCTTGAACAGCAGTGCGCGCAGTCGATCCGCCGCATAGCGGTCGATCTGCAGGAACTGTCGCGCCGCGTTGCCGGTGCGGAAGTACTGCCCCCAACCGCGTAGCACCGGATTGAGCGAGGCGATCACCTCGCGCAAGTCCTGATGACAGCGCCACCGTGGGGTCAGCTCGCGTATCCGGGCCCGCACCCGCTTCAGCGCGCGCTGCGAGGGCCAGCGATGCAAGAAGTAGACGCGTTGCCGCGACCGCTCCCAGATCGGCCCGCTCATGCGCTTGCGCAAGTGACAGCCCAGGAACTCGAACCCCTCGCGTCCTTGCGAGAGGTCCACCGTCCGGGTCTTCGTCTCCTGCAGCTCCAGCCCCAGATGCGCGAGGATCAACTCTACGCGCCGCCGGGCCTCCTCGACCTGCGCCTTCGTCTTGCATATCACCACGAAGTCGTCGGCGTAGCGAACCAGCGTGCCAAGCCTCGCACACCGCTCCTCCCACACCCGGTCGAGGACGTGAAGGTAGATGTTGGATAGCAGCGGCGAGATCACCCCGCCTTGCGGCGTTCCGGCAATCGTGCGCACGTACTGCCCGTCCTCCATCACCCCTGCTTCGAGCCATTGCCGCAGCAGCTTCAGCACCCGCCGGTCCGAGATTCGGCGCGCCACCCGCTCGAGCAGCTTCGCTTGATCGATGCTGCCGAAATAGTCGCGGATGTCGGCATCCAGCACGTGGTTGTAGCCCTGCGCCCCTAACAGGCGCAGTCGCTCCAGTGCCTGCGTAGCGCTTCGCTTGGGCCGAAACCCGTACGACGAGGCACAGAAGTCCGCCTCGAAGATCGGCTCCAGCACCAGCGTTGCCGCCATTTGCACTACTCGATCTCTGACCGTCGGTATGCCGAGGGGCCGCCTGCGACCATCGGCCTTCGGGATGTATCGCCGCAGGACCGGCTGCGGTCGATACCTGCCTGCGCGCAGCCGCTCGCCAAGCTCCTGCACCATGCGCTCGACGCCGTACTGCTCGATCTCGACCAAGGTCTCAGCATCGACCCCCGCCGAGCCGCGGTTGCTTCTGACGCGCCTCCATGCCTCCCAGAGGACGTCACCCCTCCAGATCCGGTCCATCAGGGCATGGAAGCGCCTGCCCGGGGATCGCTTGGCCGCGACCCATAGTTGACGCTGCAGGTGGCGCACTTGCTCCGAAGGCTCACACCCTCGGGGGTAGTTCGATCCGGACTTGCCGGTCATGCCCTCATGCGTGCCCGCTTTGCCAACCTGACCACCCCAGGGACCCTTCGCTCCGACCGCGTTGTTCGTCACGGCCTTCCTCGCTACTACGATCCCCTCGGACTCCCGCTGCACAGCGCACGGTTTCGCCTTCCGCGTATCCCGCGCGCCTTGCTCCGACCCGAGTCGTGCAGACGGGTCTCTCGTGTTCCGCGCATCTCCCTGCACACGTGCTGCTCCCCGTACCCCGCCGAGACCCAACGCGCCTGCTACCCCGGACCTGCGCGCGCCAGACGTGGCCTTCGCCGTGACATGAGCGGCTCGGCTCTCGGGTTGTAAATGCGTCGAGGCTGCAGGCTTCACTTCATGTTGCGGCCCGCGTGCTTGCTCCCTCCGAAGAGGCTCTTGACACCCCGCTCGGGCCATCAGGATCTCTCCCAATGCCTGGGCTCTGCTACCCGGCGTTCCGGTGCTTACCGGGGCGGGACTCTCACCCACTGGAGACGCGCAGCAACAAGCAGCTTGGTCACCGTTCACCGCTTCGTCACGACGCGACATGGGAGCGATTCTACCCGCGCGTGCTAGATTGTCCGCCGTCCCGCCGGTTCGCATGCCCAGCCGCATCCTCGTGCTCTATGCCCACCCGGCCCACGACCGCTCGCGCGCCAGCCGCGCGCTGCGCGCGGCGATCGAGGACCTCGCCGGCGTCACGCTGCACGACCTGTACGAGACCTATCCGAATCTCTTCATCGACGCGCGCCGCGAGCAGGCGCTCGTCGCCGCGCACGAGGTGCTCGTGTTCCAGCACCCGATGTACTGGTACAGCGCGCCCGCGGTCCTGAAGGAGTGGCAGGACGAGGTGCTCGCGCCCGGCTGGGCCTACGGCGAGGGCGGCGACCGGCTGCACGGCAAGCGCTTCATGCAGGCGGTCACCACCGGCGGCCACGCGGAGTCCTATCGCCGCGGCGAAGGCGCTCGGCGTGATCGCGGCGCTGGTGGCGGCGGGGCGCTACCTCCTTCGCCCGGTGCTGCGCTGGATCGCCAACACCGAGCTGCGCGAGGTGTTCGTCGGCTTCGCGCTCTTCCTCGTGCTCGGCATCGCGGCGCTCATGCAGCTCGTGGGCCTTTCGATGGCGCTCGGCGCGTTCCTCGCCGGAGTGCTGCTCGCCGACTCCGAGTACCGCCACGAGCTCGAGCTCGACATCGAGCCGTTCAAGGGGCTGCTGCTCGGGCTGTTCTTCATGGCGGTCGGGATGTCGGTGGACCTGGGGCTCTTCCTGCGCTCGCCGCTGCTCGTGCTCGGCCTCGCGCTCGGCGTGGTGGCGCTCAAGATCGCGCTGCTCTTCGGCGTGGCGCGCCCGTTCTACTGCGGCAAGGCCGACGCCGCGCTCTTCGCGGTCGCGCTCTCGCAGGTGGGCGAATTCGCCTTCGTGCTCTTCGGCGCCGCGGGCGGCCTGCTTCCCAGGGCGACGCTCGACGCGCTGACCGCGGCGGTCGCGGCTTCGATGCTCACCATGCCGCTCCTCATGGCCGTCTTCGAGCGCCTCGTCGCGCCGCGCCTCGAGCGCGCGCCCGCCCGCGAACCCGACGTCATCGCGGAGCGCAACCCGGTGATCGTGGCGGGCTTCGGGCGCTTCGGGCAGATCGTGACCCGCGTGCTGCGCGGCCTCGGCATCGGCGCCACGGTGATCGACCACGACCCGAACCAGATCGAGCCGGTGCGCCGCTTCGGCTGGAAGGCGTACTACGGCGACGCCACGCGCGCAGACCTGCCACGGATGCGTTCGCCTACGTCGAGCTGGGCGTGCCCGCGGTGCGCGAGGCCTTCGGCTCGGCGCTCGCCGCCGCCGAGGCGGCGCTCGGCCTGCTCGGCTTCGGCGCGCACGCGGCGCACCGCATCGCGCTGCAGTTCCGCCGCCACGACGAGTCGCAGCTCGTCGAGCTCGCGGCGCACCGCAAGGACGTCAAGCAGCTGATCGCGCTCAGCGAGCGCGGGCGCGAGGACCTCGCGCAGCTGCTCGCCGAGGAGGCGGGCCTGCGGCACGAGGCGCCCGCCGTCGAGTGGAAGTAGGAACGAGGCCGCCGGGCCGCGTCACTTCCACAGGTCGACCCGCACGCCGCGCGCGCGCAGGGCGTCCGCCCGGGCCTGCACGAAGCGCTGGAAGCTCGGCTGCGTGCGGTAGCTTCCCGAGGCCACGTAGTCGAGCGCGCTCTGGAAGTGAAACGTCTTGAGGAAGGCCTCGATGCGGAACACCTCGCGGCCCTGCGCGTCGAAGAACACCACGCTCGGCGCGTAGGCGATGCCGAGCGAGCGCGCCCACGCCGCCTCGCCGAGCGCCTTGCCGTCGGGCGCAACCAGCCTGCGCTCGCCCCACTGATCCACCTGGGCGACGTCGAATTTGCGCAGCAGCGCGAGCGTCTGCGGATCGCGAAGCGCGCCCTTGTGGAGCGCGTCGCATTCGCGGCAATGCCGCTGCTCGAAGAACACCGCGAGCGGCTTCGCCGCCGCGCGCCGGCTGCGGTCGAGATCGAGCGGCCAGGGCACGCCGCCCGGCAGCGGGTGGATCGCGCCCGAGTCGGGCGGGCCCGCGCGGCGCGCCACCCAGTCGGCGAGGCTCACCGAGCCCTCCTTCTTCCGCGCCACGTACTCGAGCACCGCGCGGAACTCGTGCGCCGGGTACAGCCCGTTCAGGCGCACCACCACCCGCCCGCGCTCGTCGAGAAAGAGCAGCGTCGGCGTGAACTGCACCTTGAGGAAGGCGGCGAGCTGCTTCTCGCTGCGCGTCTCGCCGTCGAGCCACACCGTGTCGCGATCGCCCCAGATGTTGATCGCGATCGCGGCGAAATGCCGGCGCGTGGTGGCGGCGATGTCGCGCTGGCCGAAGTACACCTCCATCAGGCGCTTGCAGTACGGGCAGCCGTCCTGGCCGAAATAGAGCATCACGCGCTTGTGGGCCTTCGCCGCGTCGCGCACGTCGTCGCGCAAGTCCAGCAGACTCGGCGTGAACCAGGCGGGGATCTCGATCGCATGCGGGCTGGGCTCGGGCGGAGTTGCCTGCGCCGCGGCGGCGCCCGGGCCGGCGAGGAGGAGCGCCGCGGTCGCGGCGCGCAGCGTGAAGCGGATCATGGACGACGCCTCCATCGAGCGATGGTTGCACCGCCGCGCGTCCGGCGCAAGCGCCGCTAGCGGCGGCGCAGGTTGACCAGCACGATGCCCGCGCCCACGAAGAGCGCCGCGCCGGCGAACGCGGGCGTGAGCGGCTCGCCCAGCACGAGCACGCCCGCCAGCACCCCGAAGAGCGGCGTGAGGAACGAGAACACCGCGAGGCGCCCCGCCAGATAGCGCGTGAGCAGCCAGAACCACGCGAGGTAGCTCGCGAAGGCGACGATCACGCCCTGGTAGGCGAGGCTCGCGAGCGCGAGCGGGGTGAGCGCGACCACGCCCTTCTCGCCCATCAGCACCGAGGCCGCCGGCAGCATCAGCGCCGAGATCGCCAGCTGGTAGAAGAGCGCCTTCGTCGCGCTCGTGTGGGTGAGCTTCGTCGCGCGCACCACGACGGTGGTCGCGGCCCAGAGCAGCGCGCCGATCACGCCGAACAGGTCGCCGAGCCAGGTCGTGTCGTGCCCCGCGGCGAAGCCGCCCGCGAAGGCGAGCGCCACCCCGCCGAAGGCGAGCAGCACGCCGAGCCACTGGCCGCGCACCAGGTGCTCGCCGCGCACGAACAGGTGCAGCCCGAGCGCGGTGACCACCGGAGCGAGGTAGATGAACACGATCATGCGCGACGCGGTCGTGTGCCCGAGGCCCGCGTAGATGAAGATGAACTCGGCGCCGAACAGCAGCCCCACCACGACGCCCGGCACGAGCGTTCCGTCGCGCGCGAAGAGCGGGATGCCGCGCGCCCTCGCCCAGGCTAGGAGCAGGATCGCGGCCACGATCGAGCGGATGCCCGCCTGCATCACGAACGAGACATCGTGCGCCGCGAGCTTGATCGCCACCTGCTGGAAACCCCACAGCGCGGTGCACAGCAGCATCACGCCGAACGCGGTGGCGTCCAGCGGCTTGCGATACGCTTGCATGCGCGCATGGTGCCGCAGCGCCGCAGGACTGGCGAACGCTGTTTCGCGCTGCCTGGCCCGGCGCGCGCCGGTCGCATCCGCCCGGAGTTTCCCTATAATCGGTGCGGAGAGGGCTCGCCCCGGTCGTTGGCCGGCGGAACGCAGGGCCCTCGCACAAGAAAATCCCACATCACCGAGAGGAGGAAGCAGGGCATGGAACGCAATCTCATGTCACGCCGCTGGGCGGCCGGCGCGCTCGTCGCCGGATTGGCGCTCGTCGCCGCGGGCAACGCCGCGGCGGCCTCGGGCTTCTCCGGAGCGAAGCCGACCAAGGCGCACTACGGCGCGATCTTCCAGATCGACGCCGGCAGCGAGGGCGCGATCAAGAAGACGCTCACCAACATCGAGAACCTGCTGCACGATCCGCGCCTGAAGGGCAAGGTCAAGATCGAGCTGATCGCCAACAGCAAGGGCTTTGCCGTCTACGTGAAGGGCAACGGCTTCGAGAAGAGGCTGCGCGAGCTGCAGAAGGACGGCGTCATCCTCGCGCAATGCTCCAATACGCTGCACGAGCTGCACGTCGACCGCAACGATCTGTATCCGTTCATCAGCGTCGTGCCCTCGGGCATGGGCGAGATCACGATCCGCGAGGCCCAGGGCTGGGCGTACATCCATCCCACGCCCCCGAGCCCGAACAACCTCTGATCGCCGCCGGCCGGCGCACCTAGGCCGGCCGCCGCGCCACCATGTCGATGAGGGCCGAGTGGCCGCTGTGCCCCTTGCCCTCGTCGACCACGTCCTCGTGCTCGACGAGGTGCAGGATCTCGAGCGGCGCGAAGGCCTCGCGCAGCAGCGCCTCGGTGTACATGTTCTCCGCGTGCGGCGGCCCGCCGGTGCGGTATTCGAGCTGCTTCGGCGTGTAGCCCTGCAGCAGGAGCAGCCCGCCCGGCTTGAGGGCGCGCATCATGCCCTCGAAGATGCGCGCGCGCATCGCGGGCGGCGCGAACTGGATGAAGATCGCCACGACGGCGTCGAAGGCGCGCGCGCTCCAGTCCCAGTCGGCGATGTCGGCCAGGTGGTGCTGGATCGTGACGCCCGCGCGTTGCGCGAGGCGCCGCGCCTTCTCGAGCCCAACCGGCGAAAAGTCGAAGGCGGTGACGACGAGGCCCTGCTGCGCGAGCCACACGCCGTTGCGCCCCTCGCCGTCGGCCACCGCGAGCGCGGTCATGCCCGGCTTCAGGCGATGCTTCTGCGAGACGAGGAAGGCGTTCGGCGCGGTGCCGAACAGGTACTCGGCGGACGAGAAGCGCTCGTTCCAGCGCTTGAGCGGGTCTTCGGTGTTCACGGAAAAGCTACTTCGCCAGAGCGTCGTCGAGGTCGCGCACGATAGCAGGGAATCACGCGCGTCGGAAGACGCGATTGGCCTGGCCGCCGTGCTCAGGCGAAGAGCGCGCGCCAGAGGATGGAGAGGCCGCTCAGGATCAGCAGCGCCTGCACGCCGGTCCGGACTTGCTCGACCGACAGCGAGTGATGCAGGCGGTTCCCCAGGAAGATGCCGAAGAGCACGCACGGATAGAGCGCCAGCACCCACAGGAGGACGTGCGGCTGCCCGAAGAGGCCCCCGACGGCGTAGCTCCCGATGCGGGTCGCTCCGCTCAGGATGAACAACGTCGCGATGGTGGCGCGCAGCTCCGACTTGCCGGAGATCCGGCGAGACAAGTACATGACATAGATGGGGCCTTCGGTGCCGAACAGGCCGCCCATGACGCCGCCCACGACTCCCGCGGGAAGCGCGAGCCTCTGGCTGACGGGACGCCGCGGCACGGCGCCGCGCAGGCCGTTCAGGCCGAATGCGACCACGACGATCCCCAGCGCGACGAGCAGCCAGTGGGACGGGAGGCGAACGAGAGAATAAGTGCCGAGCGCGACCCCCAGCGCCATGCCCGGGATCATCCAGAGAAGCTCCCTCTTGACGGCGAAGCGCCGCACGCCGAGGCTCAGCGTGATCGAGGCGAGAAAGCCGAGCATCACGACGAGCGGAATGACCAGCTTGATCGGCAGCAGGAATGACAAGGCGGGAATCAGGATGATCGCCGCCCCGAAGCCGGTGAGCCCGAAGACCGTGTATGAAAAGACCACCGCGGAGGCGACGACGAACCAGAGCACCATCTCGGAGCGCCTTGCCTAGGCTATCCGTTTTTCGCGCACGCGCCCCGTCCCTGCGACTCTGAACCGGCAGCGGCGGGCTGCTCAGGTTTTCGGCCGCGCTTTCGGGCGCCCGGAGAGGGATGCCGCCCCGTCGCCGAGGAGCGCGAGCGCGATAAGCGCCACGGCCCAGAGCGCAGGGTATTCCCACCCGCCGCCCTTCGCGGTGAAGACCCAGCCGTGCGGGAAGTGGTAGGCGATCACCCCGAGCATCTCGACGAAGAGAACGAGCGCGGCCCAGCGCGTCCACAGGCCGAGGATCAGCGCGGCGCCCCCCGCGAGCTCCGCGAAGATCACCAGGTAGGCGACGAAGCCCGGATAGCCGATCGAAGCGAAGAACTTCACCGTCCCGGGAACGGTGAACACGAAGACCTTCATCAGCCCGTGGGCGAGAAAGAGCAGCCCCATGGCTACGCGAAGCAGAAGCGCTGCGTAAGGGGCCGTGCGGCTGTCGATCAAGGGGCACCTCCTCCGGGGAAAATTGTTTTTCTGCCGCAGGATACCTCGGCGCCGGCGCGCTGCCCACGGAGCCGCGTCTCCACGTCAGCAAGCAGCAAGCATACGGCAACCTCTCCGCGCGCGCCGGGTTTCACAGCTTCGCGCCTGGCGCTAGTGCCCGTGCTCGCCCTGCTCCTCCTGGCGCTCCTGCCGGGGCGTTTCGCGAGGCTCTTCTGGGGCGCTCTCGCGCTCTTCCTCTTCGGGTTCCACGTGCGTGCGAGGTCCCTCGTCGGGAACGCCGTAGAAGTACGGCGACGCATCGTATGGGTACTGGTAGCCGTACTCCGGCGCCGGAGCGCCGCTCCAACCGTACGGATAGGCGCCCGACGATGTCGCGCAGCCCCCCAGGATCAGGCACGCGCCCAAGGCGGCGAACCCGACGAGTCGCGCCCTCCCTCGCAGGAAAGGTGCGCCCCGATTTCCCATGCAATCGTAAGACCAGCGACCGCGGGCAGCGGTTCCGCCGAGCCTGGACGCGCCCGGGCCGGCGGGTCCCAGTCAGCGCGCCGCGCGAATGCCGGGAAGCAGATCGGCGAACACGAAACCGTCGCGCTCGACGATTTCTCCTACAGCAACGCCGACCGGCTCGCGGAACATCGGCCCGTCGCAGACGAAGGTGTGGAACTCTCCGCGCTCGCCGCAGGGATCGACGCCCTCGGGCATCGCCGCGAGGAGCTCGCCGTCGAACATCCGCCCCGCCCACTCGCGCGGCGCCTGCTTCGGGTCGACGCAGGTGATCGCGGCGCGCAGGCCGTGCGCCACCATCTCCTGCGCGAGCGCGCGCGTCGCCTCGCCCCAGAGCGGGAAAAGCGGCTCGATCCCCGTGCCGGCGAGCTTCTGCTCGCGGTAGCGGCGAATGTCCTCGAGAAAAAGATCTCCGAACGCAAAGTGTGTGACGCCGCCCGCCTTGGCGCGCGCGACGAACGCGCTCATCGCCGCCTCGTATTCCTCGTTCGGGCACGGATGAGGGATGGGAATGGTCTGAAGCGGCAGGCCAATGCTCGCCGCCTGCGCTTCAAGCAGGCTACGCCGCACTCCGTGCATGGCGACGCGGTCGAATTCGCGATTGACCGTCGTGAAGAGTCCCGCGAGCTCGACATCCGGATCGGCACGCAGGCGCTGCAGTGCCCAGGCGCTGTCCTTGCCGCTGCTCCAGGAGAGCATCACGCGCTTGGTCATGCGAACATGAGCGCCGGCCGTCCCTGCCGGTCGTCCCGCCTTCTCAACGGAAGAGCTTCGAGTCCCAGTTCGTCCACTTCACTTGCCCTGTCCGAGAAAGAGCAGCACTTCCTCCACGAAGCGTCGGCCGGCGGCTTCGTCGACCTCCAGGATGTGGTTCCGGCTCTCGAGCGGCACGAGGCGGGCCCCCGGGATGGCAGCCGCTATCCGGCGACCCGACTCGAAGGGAACCCGCACGTCGTCCCGGGCATGCAGCACGAGCGTCGGCGCCTTGACCGGCGGCAGCAGCTCGGTCACGTCGATCTCGGCAATCGCGCGCATGAAGCGCACCGCAGACTCCGGTGACGTTGCCCTTCGCTGCAGCTCGTTGAACCAGTCCTGCTGCGCCTTGGTCGCATCCGGCATGAACTGCGACGTGAAAAGCTGCCGGAAGGCAGCATTGTCCTGGCCCCATCCCAGCTGCATCAGCGTGAGCATGGCGGCGTACGCCTGCTTCTGTGCCTCGGTCTGTGGCCTCCGGTTGAAGCCCTGCGCATAATCTCCGTACAAGACGAGATGCGAGACGCGCTCGGGATGGCGCGCCGCGTAGGCGACGGAAGCCGCACAGCCCTGCGAGTAGCCGATCATAGCAAACCGATCGACCTTGGCGGCCTCGACCACTGTTTCGAGGTCGCTTACGAAGGCGTCGAACGAGATATCCGTTTGTGCCAATGTGAGGTGAGACACCTACCTTCATAGAATTACTGTCGAAAGGTAGGTCCACGATGTCCGAGAGGAAGAAGCTGAAGATGGTGGAAGCGATTGAATCAGGGATAGCGGCCGAAGGAGCGCGAGCGGGGGGTGCGAGCGCGAGTTCGGCCGCGCCGGTCGCGGCACCGGATCCGGAGGTGCGCGCGCTCGCGAAGCGCCGGCAGAATGATAGGCAGCTTGACGGGCGGAGCGCGGTCGACTGCGCAGCTGCGGCTTGCTTCTCCCGCGAGGCGAGGGATCAGCTGGCGGAGAGCTCGCTGCCATCGGACATACGAGCTCCGGCCGATGTCACCCCAGCACAACAGTGCAAGTCCGCCTGCCGAAAGCAATTCCGCCCCGACCGCGCGAGTCGGTCGCCACGCGACGACGAACTCCGGCAACTCATGGATCTGCATGCTGGCATCAGATTGATTTTCCATCCACCCCTGCCGGATGGCACGTGCCTTGCTGGTGCTGTGATGCGTGGATTTCACTTGCGTTGCAAGGCGCCGCAAGGATCGCGGGAACACGCGCCGTTGCTGCACGCAGTTGCCGCCGCCCAGTCCGATTGGTCCATTTGGATGCGGTGGCGCGACGTTCCCTCGCGTTGCGGAGCTCAGTTGCCGAATGGAGCTCTACATGGCGACCGATATTCGGAAAGGCAGCGGGCCCGGCAGCTGGCGCCCGGTGCGCGGCGGAAGCTCGGCGCGCCTGACCTGTCCGCGCTGCGGCCACGACGCGGAGGTCGATCAGGCGATCCGCTGGGACGGTACGCTCGTACAGCGCCTCGCGTGCCCGGCGAGCTGCGGGTTTGACGAATACGTCCGGCTTCTCGGCTGGCGCGAGCTGCAGATCTCGGCGATCGTGGACGCCCGTTTGAGTTGGCGCGTGTGAGCGCGCGGCGATAGACGCGAACTGGGGCGCCCGAACGCGGGGCGCAAAAGGCGGATGTTGCGGCTTCTCTACCTTGCTCGGGCTCTCGCCAGCGATCTACTGCTTGTTATTGCTGGGAAATCGCGGAATGTATTGGCGGAGAGAGAGGGATTCGAACCCTCGATACGGGTTTAAGCCCGTATAACGCCTTAGCAGGGCGCCCCCTTCGGCCTCTCGGGCATCTCTCCTTCGTTCGCTACGCTCACTCGTCGGATCCGCGCGAGGCCTCGGGGCGCATGCGCCCCCCGATTCACGAACCCCTGCGGGGCTGGCCTCTCGGGCATCTCTCCCGAGCGAAGCGCGATTCTACTCCTGATCCAGCTCGAAGGCCTTGTGCAGCACGCGCACCGCGAGCTCGGTGTACTTCTCGTCGATCACCACCGAGATCTTGATCTCGGAGGTCGAGATCATCTGGATGTTCACGCCCTCCTCGGCGAGCGTGCGGAACATCTTCGAGGCGATCCCCGCGTGCGAGCGCATGCCCATGCCGACGATCGACACCTTGCCGATGCGGTCGTCGCCGGTCACTTCCTTGCATTTGATGTGCGGCTGCACCTGCTCTTTCAGGATCTTCAGCGCCCTGGGCAGGTCGGCGCGCGCCACGGTGAACGACAGGTCGGTCAAGCCTTCGTGGCTGACGTTCTGCACGATGACGTCGACGTTGATGTGCGCGTCGGCGATCGGCCCGAGGATCGCGTAGGCGATGCCCGGCTTGTCCGGCACCGCGCGCACCGTGACCTTGGCCTCGTCGCGCTGGGCCGCGACGCCCGAGATGACTGCTTGTTCCATCGCCATGTGCGGGTCTTCCTCGAATGTGATGAGCGTGCCCGCCCGCGCCTCCTCCTCGACCGGCATGAGCGGATCGGTGAGGCTCGAGAGCACGCGCGTGGGCACCTTGTACTTGCCGGCAAACTCCACCGAGCGGATCTGCAGCACCTTGGAGCCGAGGCTCGCCATCTCGAGCATTTCCTCGAAGGTGACGGTGTGCAGCCGCCGCGCCTCGGGCACGATGCGCGGGTCGGTGGTGTAGACGCCGTCCACGTCGGTGAAGATCTGGCACTCGTCGGCCTCGAGCGCCGCGGCGAGCGCCACCGCGGAGGTGTCGGAGCCGCCGCGCCCGAGCGTGGTGAGGTCGCCCTTCGCGTCGATGCCCTGGAAGCCAGCCACGACCGCCACGCAGCCCTCTGCGAGGTCGCGCCGGATTCGCGACTCGTCGATCGAGACGATGCGCGCGCGGGTGTAAGTCGAGTCGGTGAGCACCTTCGCCTGCCAGCCAGTGTAGCTCTTCGCCTTGAGACCGAGCTCGAGCAGCGCCATGCTGAGCAGCCCCACGGTGACCTGCTCGCCGGTCGAGGCGACCACGTCGAGCTCGCGCGGATCGGGCTGCGGCTGGATCTCGCGCGCGAGCGCGATCAGGCGGTTGGTCTCCCCGGCCATCGCCGAGGGCACCGCGACGACGTCGTGGCCGGCGGCCCTCCACTTGGCGATGCGCCGCGCGACGTTCTTGATGCGCTCGACCGAGCCCAGCGAGGTCCCGCCGTATTTCTGGACGATAAGCGCCACGCGCGCCGCTGCAGGGTGGAAAGGGGTGCGGATTCTACCGGATTTCGGCGTTGCGTTCGAGACTTGGCGCGCTCGCTGATCTGCCGCCGCGGGAGGCGCGCCGCATTCTCAGCGGGCGCGAATCGCCGTAGACTGAGCTTCGCCCCCTTGCACCCCGTCCAGCCGCCTCCGCGCCCATGCCCAACGGTCTCGCCGACGCGATGTGGCAGCAGCTCTTCCGGCTCTCGGGCTCGAGCGGGCTCGGGCTGCAGGACCAGATCAGGCGGATGCTCGTGGGCGCGATTCTCGACGGGCGCCTGCCGCTCGGCACCCCGCTGCCCTCGAGCCGCAAGCTCGCGGACGAGCTGAGCGTCGCGCGCAACACGGTGGTGCTCGCCTACCAGCAGCTGGTCGACGAGGGCTACCTCGTCTCCCGCGAGCGCAGCGGCCATTACGTCAACCCCGAGATCCTCGGCTTCCGCCTGGAGGCGGCGCGGCCGCGCGCGGCCGGGGTCGCGCCCGGCCCGAGCTGGGCGGAGCGGCTGCGCCTTCGCCCGTCCGGGCAGCGCAACATCGTCAAGCGGCCGGACTGGCAGCGCTTCCGCTACCCCTTTCTCTACGGCCAGTACGACGCGTCGCTCTTTCCGACGCACGAGTGGCGCGAGTGCTGCGTGAAGGAGCTGAGCGCGATGGAGGTCCGCGGCTGGGCGCCGGACCTGATCGCGCGCGACGACGCCGGGCTCGTCCGCGAGATCCAGTCCAAGGTGCTGCCGCGCCGCGGGGTCTGGGCGACCGAGGACGAGATCCTGATCACGGTGGGCGCGCAGCACGCGCTGTTCCTGCTCGCCGACGCGCTGCTCGGCCCGCAGACCGTCGTCGGCATGGAGGATCCCGGCTATCCGGACGCGCGCAACATCTTCGGCATCCGCACCGCGCGCATCGAGCCGCTCGCGGTCGACGGCGCCGGCGTGGTCCTCGCGGAGAAGCTGCGGCGCTGCGACTACGTGTACGTCACCCCCAGCCACCAGTGCCCGACGACGGTGACGCTCGACCTCGAGCGCCGCCGCGCGCTGCTCGCGCTCGCCGCGGAGCACGACTTCGTGGTGATCGAGGACGACTACGAGAGCGAGACGAGCTTCGCGGGCACGCCGACGCCTGCGCTCAAGAGCCTCGATGGCGCCGACCGCGTGATCTACATCGGCAGCCTCTCGAAGGCTTTCGCTCCTGGGCTACGGCTCGGCTACATCGTGGGCCCGCACGAGCTGATCCGCGAGGTGCGCGCGCTGCGCAGGCTCATGCTGCGCCACCCGTCCGCGTTGATTCAGCGCTCCTTCGCCACCTTTCTCGCGCTCGGCCATTTTGACGCGCTGCAGCGGCGCCTCGCGCTCGCGCACCGCGAGCGCGCCGAGGCGCTCGAGGCCGCGCTCGAGCGCCACCTTCCGGGCACCGTCCACGTCCCGATCTCGGGCGGCGCCTCGTGCTGGGTGAGCGGGCCGGACTGGCTCGATGCTCGGGTGCTCGCGCACGCGGCCGCGGAGCGCTCGATCCTGATCGAGCCGGGCGACATCTTCTTCCTGAGCGAGCGAGCGCCGCTCAACCGTTTCAGGCTCGGCTTTTCCTCGATCGCGCGCGAGCGCATCGACTCCGGCATCGGCGAGCTCGCGCGCGTGATGAGCGAGCTCGCGCCGAAATAGGCCGGCCCTTACGGGTCGCCGCCTGCCTTGGCACCAAAGGTCGCGGCGGGCTGGCCCTATAGTCGCGGAGGGACTGACCTTAGTCTCGAACACGGCCGGAGGTTCCGCCCGCGGCCGAGAATAAAGGAGGAGGAGTCATGGAACGGAACATCCGTGCTCGCTGGACGGCATGTCTGGCTGCGCTCGCGACGGCTGCCTGCCTGTTGCCGGGCGCCGCCCGCGCCGAGCAACCAAAGCGCGGCGGAACCCTCGTGTTCGGTACCACCGAGGTGCCGCGCCACCTGGACGGCGCGGTGCAGTCGGGGATCGCGACCGCGATGCCGAGCACGCAGCTCTTCGCGAGCCCGCTGCGCTTCGACGACAAGTGGCAGCCGCATCCCTACCTCGCCGAGAGCTGGGAGCTCGCGCCGGACGGCAAGTCGCTCACCTTGCACCTGCGCAAGAATGCCTACTTCCACGACGGCACGCCGGTCACCAGCAAGGACGTGGCCTTCTCGATCATGACGATCAAGAAGAACCACCCCTTCAAGACCATGTTCGGGGTGGTCGAGCGCGTCGACACGCCCGACCCGTACACGGCCATCATCCGCATGAGCGCGCCGCACCCGGCGATCCTCCTCGCCCTGTCGCCCGCGCTGTGCCCGATCCTGCCCGAGCACGTCTACGGCAAGGTCCCCGACATCCAGAACACACCCCTCAACTCGACCGGCGTGGTCGGCTCGGGGCCGTTCAAGCTGGTCTCGTTCAAGCCCGGGCAGAGCGTGGTGATGGAGCGCTTCGACAAGTACTTCCTGCCCGGCAAGCCCTACCTCGACCGGCTGGTGATGGAGATCAACCCCGATCCCACCAACCTGGTGATCGAGCTCGAGCGCGGGCAGATCCAGATGCTGCCCTTCGAGGAGAACCCGCGCGATCTGCAGCGCCTCGCGAAGGACAAGAACCTCGCCATCACCGCGAAGGGCTACGAAGGCATCGGGCCGCTCGACTGGCTCGCGTTCAACACCGCGCGCAAGCCGCTCGACGACGTGCGCGTGCGCAAGGCGATCGCCTACGCGATCGACAAGAAGTTCATCACCAAGGTGCTGCTCGGCGGCTTCGCGAAGATCGACGACGGCCCGATCGTGCCGACGAGCCCCTTCGCGACCGACGACCTGCACCGCTATCCCCTCGACCTGAAGAAGGCCGACCAGCTGCTCGACGAGTCCGGCCACAAGCGCGGCGCGGGAGGCGTGCGCTTCAAGCTCACGATCGACTACATCCCGGGCGACGACACGCTGCAGAAGAATATCGCCGAGTACATCCGCGCGCAGCTGAAGAAGGTCGGGATCGAGGTGGAAGTGCGCGCCTCGCCCGACTTCCCGACCTGGGCGAAGCGCATGGCCTCGCACGACTTCGACTTGAGCATGGACGTCGTTTTCAACTGGGGCGACCCGGTGATCGGCGTGGCGCGCACCTACCTTTCCACGAACATCCGGCCGATCGTCTGGACGAACACCCAGTCCTACCGCAATCCGGAGGTCGACAAGCTGCTCGAGGCGGCCGGCACCGAGCTCGATCCGCTCAAGCGCAAGGCGCTGTACGCGACGTTCCAGAAGATCGTCACCGACGAGCTGCCGATCGACTGGCTGCTGGTGATCCCGTACCACACCGTGTACAGCAGGCGGATCGGCAACGTGCCGACCAACATCTGGGGCGTCATGTCCCCGATGGACGACGTCTACCTGAAGTAGGCCCGGTCGGGGGCGGCGCGCCGCCCCCGACCGCCGCGGCACGATGGCGCTCCTCCGCTACCTCCTGCGTCGGCTCGCGTACGCGGTGAGCCTCGTGCTCGCGGTCATCGTGCTCAACTTCCTGCTGATCCACCTCGCTCCGGGCGACCCCGTCGAGACGATCGCCGGCTCGATGGGCGGCATGACCGAGGCGCTGCGCGAGGCGCTGCGCCACCAGTACGGGCTCGACCGCCCGCTGCCGGTGCAGCTCTGGATCTACCTCGACCGCGTGCTGCACGGCAACCTGGGCGAGTCCTACTTCTTCAACCTGCCGGTGTCGCAGCTGATCCTCGATCGGGTGCCGGCCACGCTGCTGCTGGTGGTCACCGCGGTGCTGGGCGCGTTCCTGATCGGGACCTTCCTGGGCGTGCTCGCCGCGCGCAAGCCGAGCGGGCTGCTCTCCCAGTCGATCACCGTGCTCTCCGTGGTCGGCTACTCGGCGCCGGTGTTCTGGACCGGGATCATGCTGATCATCCTGTTCGCCTCGGCGATCCCCCTCTTCCCGGTGTCCGGGATGCGCGGCGACTTCGGCTCCTCTTCCGGGCTCGCGGGGACGCTCGACGTGCTGCACCACTTGGTGCTTCCCGCGGTCACGCTGGGAATCATCTACCTCGCGTACTACAGCCGCCTGACGCGGGCGAGCATGCTCGACGTGCTGCGCGCCGACTACATCCGCACCGCGCGCGCCAAGGGCGCCTCGGAATTCGCGGTGTACTACCGCCACGCGCTGCGCAACGCGGTGCTGCCCGTGATCACCGTGCTCGGGCTGCAGTTCGGCAACGTGCTCGCCGGCGCGATCCTGGTGGAGACCGTGTTCAACTGGCCGGGGCTCGGGCGGCTCGCCTTCGACTCGGTGCTGCGGCGCGACTACCCGACGATCCTCGGCACCCTGCTCTTTTCCTCGATCCTGGTGGTCGTCATGAACCAGGTCACCGATTTCTGCTACCGCCTGATCGACCCGCGCATCAAGACCGGATGAGCGCCGTGCCCGCCGCGATCCGCATCGAGCATCCCGCGAAGGAGGCCGCGCGCATGTTCGCGCGCAATCCCGCCGCGGTCGCCGGCGCGGCGATGCTCCTGCTGGTCGTCGCCATTGCCGTCTTCGGACCTCTCGTCTACGACGCCGACCCGTTCGCGATCACGGCGATGCCGATGTCGCCGCCGTTCTCGCAGGACGCGCTGCTCGGCACCGACTACCTCGGCCGGGACATCCTCACCG
>JAKALD010000303.1 GCA_021813275.1 Pseudomonadota bacterium
CTGCGAAGGCCTCCGGCAGGAGCTCGTCCAGGACCAGCCGCTCGGCGTCCGCGCGCGCCTCCTCGGGCTCGGCCGAAACGCGCTCGGCCACGCGCTGCTTGAATTCGTCGGTCCTGGCGCGCAGCTGCGCGTCCGTGAGCGCCGCGATCTGCGGCTCGAGCGCGTTGATGCGGATGACGGTTCTGGAGTACTGCTTGAGCAGCCGCTCGTTGCGACTGCCGAAGATCTTCGTGAGGACGTTCGCGATCATTAAGGGCGTGGCGCGGTCCGTTCCCGGGCCCGCGCGCGACCCGGCGCCGCCGCCGGGGTCCAGCGGAAAATCAAAATTTTAGCACGCCACTGCGGCGCGCCCGGGGCGGGCGCGCCGCTACTTGCCGGCGCGCGCGCGCGCGAGCATCGCGCGCGCCGAAGCTGCGGTCGGAAGCGTCGGGTTGGTTGCCGTCAGGAAGAGGTTGGGATCGAGCGGCACGCCCTTGTAGCGCACCTCGAAGTGCAGATGCGGACCGGTGGCGCGTCCGGTGGCGCCGCTCAGCGCGATCTTCTGCCCGCGCTGCACGATGTCGCCGTCCTTCACGAGCAGCTTCGACAAGTGCGCGTAGCGCGTCGTGAGGTTGTTGCCGTCGTCCACGTCGATCATGTACCCGTACTGCGGATGGAAGCCCGCGAACGCGACGATGCCGCCGGCCGCCGCGTGCACCGGAGTCCCCTTGTCGACCTCGAAGTCGATGCCCTCGTGCATCGCCATCTGCCCGGTGAAGGGATCGATGCGCACGCCGAAGCCGGAGCCCTCCGGGCCGTCGACCGGGGGCATGGTGGGCATCAGCTTCTTGTGCACCGCCTGCTCGAACAGCCGCGCCTCCAGCACGCTCAGCATGTCGGTGTGGTTGTCCATCTGGCGGGACACGGCCGTCACCTTCTCGCTCAGCTGCGCGAACGACAGGTCCTGCGGCGGCAGCAGCGTGGACTGCGGCCCGCCGAGGCCCGGCCGGTCGCTGAGGTGGAACTCCTGGGGCTTGATCCCGGCGAGCGTCGAAACCCGCTCGCCCAGGGCGTCCAGGCGCGCGAGCTGCGCCTGCATCTCGCCGAGCTTCACCGCCATCGCGTTCAGGTTTTCCTGCATGAACGCGCGCGCCTTCTCGCTCTGCGCGCCCTGCGCGGCGCGCAGCATGTTGTCCACGAGGGGCGCCCTGAGCTGCCCCGCGAAATCGAGCATCGTCCAGTACAGCGCGAGCGCCAGCCCCGCCACGAGCAGGCAGGCCCCGAGCAGCGAGGCCACGAGGTGCCGCGACGACAGCGTGAGCGACTTCGGCTTGGCGGCCCGGTGGGGGATGACGATAATCTGCACGTTGCGCTCCAGTGATCGCGGTCCCCCGTGCGACCTCCCAAGATCGACCGTTATCTGACCGCGGACGGCGGCCTGCGGCCGGTCGTCGAGAAAGCGCGGGAGATCGCGGCACTCTCGAGACTCTGCGAGAGCGTCCTGCCGCCCGAAATCGCGCGCCAAGTGCGCGCTGCGAACCTCAAGGACGGCACCCTCGTGCTGCTCGCGCCCAATTCCGCGGCAGCGGCGAAGCTCAGGCTACTCTCGGAATCTCTCTGCAATTTCTTGTTGCTGCAGGGCACGAAGGTTAATTTAGTTTCCGTGAGGGTGCAACCAACTGCGTCTCGGCGCACGCCCGATGCTGCATCGCACAAGCAGGCCCGGCTCTCGCCTGCCGCGCTTGCCGAGCTCGATCGCTTGTACGAGACGCTCGCCGATTCGCCCGCGCGCGAGGCGCTCAAGGCGCTGCTCGCGCATCAGGACACGACACGCCCGCCGGCGCCGCCTGCAGCAGCGAAAAGCAAGGCCGCCGCCGGGCAAGGCCGGCGACGTGGCGGAGGAACCCGGTGAGGGTCGCTCAGCCGGCGAGCCGCGGGGCGAGACCCGAAACCCCTGCCGGGGCCTGATCGGCGCGCTCGAAGGTCGCCACTTCCCACGCCGATGGCTCGGCGAGCAGCGCGCGCAGCAGGCGGTTATTGAGCGCGTGCCCGGACTTGTGCGCCGAGAACGCGCCGAGCAGCGGCTTGCCGAGCAGGTAGATGTCGCCGATCGCGTCCAGCACCTTGTGCCGGATGAACTCGTCGGCGAAGCGCAGGCCCTCGGCGTTGAGCACGCCGTCCTCGTCCAGCACCACGGCGTTCTCCAGGCCCCCGCCCAGCGCCAGGCCGGATTCGCGCAGCGCCTCGACGTCGTGCATGAAGCCGAACGTGCGCGCGCGCGCGATCTCGCTCTGATAGGAGGTGCTCGCGAAATCCACCGTCACCGACTGGCTGCTGCGGTCGATGACCGGGTGGTTGAATACGATCGAGAAGGAGAGCTTCAGCCCTTCGTACGGATCGAAGCGCGCCCACTTCTCGGCGTCCTTCACCTCGACGCGCCGCTTCACGCGCAGGAAGCGCTTCGGCGCGCCCTGCTCCCGCAACCCGGCCTGCTGCACGAGCAGCGCGAACGGCGCCGCGCTCCCGTCCATGATCGGCACTTCCGGTCCGTCCAGGTCGACGTACACGTTATCCACGCCCATGCCGGCGAGCGCCGACATCAGGTGTTCGACCGTGTGCACCTTGACTCCGCCGTGCACGAGGCAGGACGAGAGCCGCGTCTCGCCGACCAGGTCGGCGCGCGCCGGAATGTCGACCGGCACCGCGAGATCGGTGCGCCGGAACACGACCCCGGTGTCGGGCTGCGCGGGCCGCAGCGTCAGGCTGACCTTCTGGCCGGTGTGCAGTCCGACGCCGGTGGCGCGGACGAGAGTGTCGAGCGTGCGCTGACGAAGCATGTGGATCGGCGGGCCTCGCGTCGAATTCTAGCAGACGCTTGCGCGAATGCTGCACTGCGGAAGCGGCGGCTCGAACGGCCGGGGCCGCGGCAAGGAGGATCGCCGCCCCGGCCGCCCTGCGCGGGGTCTACCAGATCGGGCCAGTGCTCGCGCCCCCGGAGTCAGTCGGCCTGCTTCCTGAGGAAGGCGGGAATGTCGTACTTGTCCACCCCGCTTTGCTGCAGGGCCTCGATGGTCGAGGCGCGGTTGCGCCGGATGACCGCCGGCACCGCGTCGAGCTGGCCGTAGTCGACCGAAGCGCTGATCGGTTGGTTGTCGGTCCCGGTCTTCTGCGTGACCACCAGCTGCGGCTTGGGCTGGCGCTGCGCCGCCGGCGCGCCGAGACCGGTCGCCACGACGGTCACGCGCAGGTTCGCGCCCATCGCCTCGTCGTACACGGCGCCGAAGATGATGGTCGCGTCCTCGGCGGCGAAGCTGCGGATGGTGTTCATGACCGCCTTGACCTCGCCGTGCTTGAGGCTGTCGCGCGTCGCCGTGATGTTCACCAGCACGCCGCGCGCGCCCGCGAGCGTCACGCCCTCGAGCAGCGGGCTGGCGATCGCCTGCTCGGCCGCGATGCGCGCGCGATCGATGCCCTCGGCGACCGCCGAGCCCATCATCGCCATGCCCTGCTCCGACATCACGGTGCGCACGTCCTGGAAATCGACGTTGATCAGCCCCGGGCAGTTGATGATCTCGGCGATGCCGGCGACCGCGTTGTTCAGCACGTCGTCGGCGGCGCGGAACGCGTCGTCCATCGTCACGTCCTCGCCGAGCACTTCCTCGAGCTTGTCGTTGAGGATCACGATCAGCGAGTCGACGTGCTCGCCGAGCTCCTCGATGCCCTGCTCGGCGACGCGCATGCGCCGCGTGCCCTCGAAGGAGAACGGCTTGGTGACCACCGCCACCGTGAGCACGCCGAGCGAGCGCGCCACCTCCGCCACGACCGGCGCGGCGCCGGTGCCCGTGCCGCCGCCCATGCCGGCGGTGATGAACACCATGTGCGCGCCCTGCAGCGTCTCTTCGAGCCGCTCGCGCTCGGCCACGGCGACAGCGCG
>JAKALD010000304.1 GCA_021813275.1 Pseudomonadota bacterium
ATGCCGAAGCACTGTTCCGCGCCCTTGCGACCGCTCACTACATCCGCCAGGGCAGCGGCACGCGCATCCTGTACGTGTTCGTGGATCCCAACTGCCCGTACTGCCGGCGCACGTTCGAGGACCTGCAGCCGCTCATCGCACGCGAGCACCTCCAGGTGCGCTGGGTGGTCGTGGGCATCCTCACCGCCACGAGCCCGGGCAAGGCGGCCGCGATCCTCGGCGCCAAGGATCCGCTCGCGGCGCTGCGCTACAACGAAGAGCACTTTCACTATCCCGGCGGCGGCGGCATCGAGGAGGACCTGCCCTCCGACGCGACAGACCGGGGCCTGCATCACAATCGGGAGCTCATGGAGAGGATCGGAGCGAACAGCGTACCCACGCTGGTATTCCGGGCGCGCGGCGGGCGTCCCGCGATGGTGCAGGGCGCGCCCGACGCGGGGGCATGGAAGGAGCTGCTCGCCGAGCTGCGCTGAGCGTGCGCCTTAAGAGCCGCCCCGAAGCGAACGCCCGAGGCTTCACTGGCCGCCGCCGAGGGCGGCGCCTCGCGCTTCACATCGACCCGGGGCTGGTCATTGCCTCTTCGCGAGCGCCTCGATGAGCGGGCCGCGCTGCGGCTACGCTCGCAGGCGCGCACGTGTTCGGCCAGCGCGCGCTCGATGCGCCGCAGGCGCGAAAGTCGCTCGCGCACCGTCGCGAGCTTCGCGTCTGCGATGCGCCGGGCCTCGTCGCATTCGCGACCCTCGTCGTGCGCGAGGAGCTCAGCCACCTCGTCGAGCGAAAACCACAGGTCCTGCGCGTGGCGCACGAAGCGCAGCCGCGCGAGCGTTTCGACGCCGTAATCGCGCCCTTTGCGCGAATTCATCCTTCGCATGAAGCCACGGGGCGGCCGGTTCCTGTTTGACGCAGGTCAACCCGGAGCGCGCCTCGCGGGCTCACGCTCGCGCTGCCTTGACGTACCGTGAAATCTCGCTCATCAGGACAGAGGTTTCATGGTCACGGCGACCGCGGGATCGTATGCGGCTGCGCCAGCGACGGACCTTGACCCTGGTACCAGCTCCAGGGTTTAGGATGTTGACAAATGCGGGAGCCCCCTATGCTGACGATCGGCAAAATTGCGCGCGCCACGGGCGTCACGATCGACGCGGTGCGCTACTACGAAAGGGAGCGGTTGCTTGCCCCGGCGCGGAAGTCGCGCGCCGGCTATCGGCTGTACGGCGCGGATACGGTGCGGCGCCTGAAATTCATCCGGCACGCCCAACAGTGCGGCTTTTCGCTCGCCGAGATCCGCGAGCTGCTCGAGCTCCGAACCCGCGAGCGCTCCTGCTGCAAGGACGTGCGCAGCGTGGCGATCGCCAAGCGCGCGCAGCTCGATGCCAGAATCGAGGCACTGCAGGAGCTGGCGCAGGCGCTGGATCGGCTGATCGAGGCGTGCGACGACGACGCCAAACCGCTCGATGATTGCCCGATCCTGGGCGCGCTCGAGGGCGCATTTCAGGGCGAATCGCGCCCGCGCGCGGCGCCGGCCGCGAACCGGGCGCGATCCTAGAGCGGCGGAACGAAGCCCGCGTACACCGCGCTCTGGTAGAAGAAGTACGCTGCGGCGGCGAGCAGCAGGATGCCGCCCGCGCGTTCGATCGCGGGAATCCAGCGCGCTGCGCGCGGCACGCGCTCGAGCTCTTGCGCGGCGGCCCCGAGCGCGAGGAGCGGCACGCCGCGCGCAAGCCCGAAGCCGAAGAGCAGCAGCCCGCCCAGCCAGGGCGAGCCGGTCGCCGCGGCCGCGCCGAGCACCGGCAGGACGAGCGGCGTGCACGCCGGGCAGGTGGTCAATCCGAAGGGAACGCCAAGCGCGTAGGCGGCGGCAAACGTGCCCGCGCGCCGTACGCGCGGCCGCAGCACCGGGGCGCGGATGTAGAGCTTGCGCAGCAGCGCCAGCCCGAGAACGGCGAGGAGCAGCGCGAGCAGCAGGTTCGTGAGCGCGAGATGGCGGGCCATTGCGAGGACGACGCCCTCGCCGAGAAACCCGAACAGCACGCCGATCCCGGCGTCCACGCTCGCGAGCCCCAGAACGAAGCCGCTCGCGAGAAGCAGCCCTCTCGCTCGTCCGGAGGCCTGGGCGACGACATAGCCGCCGACGACCGAATACAGCGGCAGCGAGCTCGGCGCGATGCCCACCAGCAACCCGGCGAGCCCGACCGCCGCCGCCACCGCGAGCGAGATGCCGGAGCTGTGGCTGAGCAGGTTCATCAGAGCGCTCGTGTCCACGCCGGCGCGCCTCCTTTCGCGGCACCAAAAAGCGACAGCCTAAACCGTGGAGTCGGCTCCGGAGTCAAGTCTCGGCTGATCCCCCGGCGTTGTTGCCGCACGACTGGAGCACCGCTTGACCCTGGAGCCGGCTCCAGGGAATAACCTCTATCGATGGTCGCACTCCTCCGAAAGGCAACTGGAGTCATGATCGCCTCCGCGTGCGACCCCGCCCCGCACTACTGGAGCGAGGAGCCCTCGAGCCGTCCGGGCCGCGCCCGCATCCGCGCGCGCATCGGCGGGCTGCATTGCTCGCTGTGCACTGGCACCATCGAGAAGGCGCTCGGCCGGTTGCCCGGCGTCGACAAGGTGGCGGTGAGCCTTACCCACGAGCAGGCGCTGATCGAGTACGACCCCGACATCGCGCGGCCCGAAGCGCTGCTGCAGACGCTGAAGGACATCGGCTACACGATCTCGGATCCGCGCAAGCTGCGGCCATTCGAGGAGGAGGAGGCAGCGCTTGCGCGCGAAGGAGCACGCTTCGTCGCCGCGGGCGGCTGCAGTCTCGCGGCGATTGCGCCGGTTGCAAACCTGTCCGGCTTGTGGTCCAGCGTGCTCGCCGGGGTCGTGTTCGCAAGCCTCGTCGCCTTTCTGCTCGCAGTGCTCGAGCCGCGCAGACTGGGCGCCGCGCTCGGCGTGGCGGCGGGCCTGTGCGTCATCGGCGGAGCGCTCTACTACGCCCGCGCCTCCGGCTGGCTCATGGCCGCGACACCCTGGCTCGCCGCGGCGCTCGCCTTGCTCGTGGTGCTCGGCATCGGCCATCACATTCTCCAGATGGCGGCGCACGCGTTGCGGCGCGGCATTCTGAACCAGCACGTGCTGCTCGAGCTCGGCGCGTTCGCCGGCATCGCCGGCGGCGCAATCGGCCTTGGCCTTCGGCCTGCGGGCTATCCGACCGCAGCGTTCTTCGCCGTGTCGGCGATGGTGACGACCTACCACATCTTCTCGGAGTGGCTCTCGCTCATCGTCAAGACGCGCAGCTCGCAGGCGGTGAAGAAGCTGCTCGACCTGCAGCCCGAGACCGCGCGCGCGGTGCGCGATGGGCGCGAGGAGGAGATCCCGATCGAGCAGGTGAAGCTCGGCGATCGAGCGCGCATCCGCCCCGGCGAGCGCATCCCGGTGGACGGCGAGGTCGAGAGCGGCTACTCGGCCGTGGACGAGTCCTTTGTGACCGGCGAGCCGATCCCGGTGGAGAAGCAGCCGGGCGCCAAGGTGATCGGCGGCTCGATCAATGGCACGGGAGCGCTGCTCGTGCGCGTCACCTCGGTCGGGGCGGAGTGCTTCCTTCAGCAGGTGATCCGCCACGTCGAGGACGCGCGCGCGCTCAAGCCCGGGCTGCTGCACCTTGTCGACCGGGTGCTGCGCGTCTATACGCCCACGGTGCTCGCCGTCGCCGCGCTCGCCGCGACCAGCTGGGCGCTCGGCTCCTGGCTCGCGACCGGCCGGCCCGACATCGAGCGCGCGGTGTTCGGCGCGTTGAGCGTACTGGTGATGGGTTACCCGTGCGCGGTCGGCATTTCGGCTCCGCTTTCGATTGTGCGCGGCGCGGGCGAAGCGGCCGAGCGCGGCATCCTCATGCGCACCGGCGAGGCGTTCCA
>JAKALD010000305.1 GCA_021813275.1 Pseudomonadota bacterium
CAGCGTCATCGCCGCCGTCAGCGTCGTCTTGCCATGGTCCACATGCCCGATCGTGCCCACGTTCACATGCGGCTTCGTACGCTCAAATTTACCTTTTGCCATTTCGACAATGCCCCTGGAGTTGGACAGCCCGGCTTCGACCGGGTCAGAGTTGCTGATGCCTTCTACAAGATCCGTTTACCTGGTGCCCACGACGCGGATTGAACGCGTGACCTCTCCCTTACCAAGGGAGTGCTCTACCACTGAGCTACATGGGCCGAATTCTCTCGGGCCTCGGGCCGGGCGCCCCATGCGCCCATGAAGTCTCCTCGCCGTTGCTGGAGCGGGTGAAGGGAATCGAACCCTCGTCATAAGCTTGGAAGGCTTCTGCTCTACCATTGAGCTACACCCGCCCGTCACACCTCACCCGTTCTCGCTCCGCCCGTCCAAGTCGGCTGGTGGAGGGGGTTGGATTCGAACCAACGTAGGCGCAAGGCCAACAGATTTACAGTCTGCCCCCTTTAACCGCTCGGGCACCCCTCCGGCGGAACAGGAAATTATGTGAGTTTTCCGCCGCTTAGTCAAGGGACCCGACCCACGAATCGTCTGGCCCGCCCGCCCCGCGAAAATCACGTGCCGTAGCGCACGTGCGCGCTCAGCTGCCGCAGCGCCGCGAGGGCGCTGTAGCAGGCCAGCCAAGCCGTCCTCGGATTCTCCGGCGAGGGCACGTTTTCCAGCACCACGCTGAACCGACCGGTCTTGCCCGAGACCCGAATGGTGTGGGTATTGTGCGTGAGCGAAGGGTCGGCCACCACCGTGAGGCGGGTGCGCTCGAATCCGATGCCCGCGAGCGCGAGCACGGCCGCGATGTTCACGTTCTGCGGAAAATGCGCGACCCCGTCGCGCGCCGGGCCGTCGTACAGCACGCGCGCGCTCGCAAGCCGCCCGAGGTCAACGCCGAGCGCCTCGACATAGGGGATCTTCTCCCAGGCCGCCGGCGGCTTCGCCACCCGGATCGACACTTCGTCCACGCCCGCGACGCAAGCCGCCTTGAGCGCATCGAGCCCGCCGATGCCGCCCGAGGGCACGTAGAGCAGCGCGCCGGATCGCGCGGCGCTTCGCTCCGCCGCGCCGCGCAGCGCCTCATCCACCAGCGCGCCGGCGGACATGACTATTACGGAGATCCCTGCGGCGAGAAGCGGCTCGAGCTGCTCGCGCACCGCCTCGTGCGACGCGGCCTCGAGCACCACGTCGGGACGCGCCGCGCGAAGCGCCTGTGCGCCGACGACGAACGGGAGCCCGTACTCGCGCGCGAGCTCGGCGCCACGCAATCCGGGCCTTCTGCCGGCCAGGCACACGACCTCGATTCCGGGCAGCTCGCCCCGGTGCAGATGCTCGAGCACGAGCCGCGCGATGGTGCCGCCGCCGAGGAGCGCCAGGCGCATGGGTGGAATGCGGAGTGGAAGCCGGGATTCTGCCACAGCCCTTCTGCGCGGCGCGCTATTCGCATTATCATTGTCCCGACCCCGTCCGGTCCGGACAGCGCCGCAAGGGGAGGCACGCCGTGCGCATCGCGATTCTCGAAGACGACCCCGATCAACTCGCCTTGCTCGAGCGCTGGCTGGCCGAGGCGGGCCACGACGTCCACGCCTATCAGAGCGGGCGCGACGCCATGCGGCACGCCGGGCGCGAAAGCTTCGACCTGTTCGTGCTCGACTGGCAGGTGCCCGACGTGTCCGGTCCCGAGGTGCTGGCGCGGATCCGGAACAACGTCTCCAAGCACGTCCCGGTGCTGTTCGTGACGGTGCGCGACTCCGAGGAGGACATCGTGTTCGCCCTGGAGAGCGGCGCCGACGACTACATGGTGAAGCCGGCGCGCAAGCACGAGCTGCTCGCGCGCGTCAACGCGTTGCTGCGGCGCGCGTATCCGCGCGAGGAAGAGCCGCTGCTCTCGTTTCCGCCGTTCGAGATCGACACGCGGCACGGTGAGATCCGCCGGTCCGGTACGAAGATCGAGCTGACGCCGAAGGAATACGACCTGGCGGTCGTGCTGTTCCGCAACATGGGGCGGCTGCTTTCGCGCGGCCATCTTCAGGAGGCCGTGTGGGGGCGGACCGGCGACCTCGCGACGCGCACGGTCGACACGCACGTCAGCCAGGTGCGCAAGAAGCTCGACCTGCGCGCCGAGACCGGTTTTCGCGTGGTGCCGATCTACAACTACGGCTACCGCCTGGAGCAGGTCGGAGACAACGCCGGCGCAGCCTGACGAAGCGCCACGGGCCGGGCGCGCGGACCAGGTCCCTATTGCAGTTGCTGCACGCGCTCCTCGGCGTAGCGCCTGACCGACGCGCCGAGCGAGTTGGTCGCCAGCGCGCGGCGGTACGCCTCGAGGGCCTCTGCGGGTCGCTCGAGCGCTTCGAGCGAGATCCCCAACCCCACCCAGCCCGCGCCGTTGTCCGGCGCCGCCTGCAGCGCTGCGCGGTAGGCCTCGACTGCCCTGGCGTGCTGCGACAGCCGCTGCAGCACGGTTGCCCGGAGCAGGTCGAAGTCCGGGTCGCTGCGCGCCGGCGGACCGGCACGCTCGAGGATCGTCAGGGCGCCGGAGTAGTCGCCTCGCCCGGCCAGGATGCGCGCGAGCACCGTCGCGAACTGCGTCTGCTTCGGATCGAGCGCGAGCCCCTCCTGCAGCAGCCGCTGCGCGTCGTCCACCCTGCGTTGATCGAGGAGCAGCGCGACGAGCGCCTGGCGCGCGGGCTGATACGAAGGTTCGATCTGCAGCGCGGTGATGAATCCGTCTTCGGCCTCGCTCACGCGCCCCTCATTGAGCAACGCGATGGCGCGGTGAAAGTGCCACTGCGCGCTCTGCGCCGCGGAAGCCTGGCGCTCGCGCTTCTCGACGCGCGGCGCCGGCTCAGCCTGCGCAGCGGCCTCCGGCTGCGCGGCTTTGCCCTTGCGGGCCACCGCCGGCGCCGGTTCCTGCCGCCCGGCCGAGGGCGTGCCTGGCTTCCCGAGCGGCCGTCCCGCTTCGGCCTTTCCCTGCCCGACGGGCGAAGCGATCGTCGTTGCCAGCTTGAACGTCTCGGCAGCCTGTGGCGCGGCTGCCGGGTGCGGGGGCAGCGCTGGCTGCGGCGCGGCTGCCGGGTGCGGAGGTGACTCCGGTTGCGGCGGCGCCGCCTGTGGCGCCGTAGGCTGAGACGGCGGGACGTGCGGCGCCTGCGGCTCGCCGACCGGTCGCGATGCGACTTGAAGGCGCGACTGTGCGACGTGCATGGCCATCTCGGTGGCGAGCGGCTTGAGCTGCAGCTGGTAGGCGACCCAGGCCATCCATGCCACGGCAGCGACGATCAAAGCGACAATCAGGCCGCGCACCACCCAGCGCTCGCGCTCGCGCGCCGCGAGCACCGCGCGCACCTCGTGCGGCGGCGGGACGCCCTCGGATGCAGGCTGCGCCTGGCGCCGATCCAGATCCTGCAGCATCTTGTTGATCAGGCTCATCGGCCGCGCTACTCCGCCGCGCCGCGCGTCGGCACGAGCCGCAGCCACCAGTGCCGGCGCAGCGGCCCGGCGGCCGGCGTATCCTCGAGCGCCGCCCGCAGGTGCCGGCGCTCCACGCGGTGCCCCCCCTCGCCGTACACGAGCAGCAGGGCCTTGTGCATGAGAATGTTGACCAGGCGCGGCACGCCGCGGCTCGCGCGGTGGAGCGTCGCGAGCGCGCGCGCCTCGAGCAGTGGCCCGCCGGCGTAGCCGGCGATTGCGAGGCGGTGGCGCACGTAGGCACCCACCTCGGCCTCGGTGAGCGCGTGCAGCCTGTACTGGAAGGTGATGCGCTGGCGCAGCTGGCGGATCGACTCGGATGCGAGCTTGCGGTCGAGCTCCGGCTGTCCGAACAGCACCACGTGCAGCAGCTTGCGCTT
>JAKALD010000306.1 GCA_021813275.1 Pseudomonadota bacterium
TGGCGGCGAAGTCGCGCTCCTTCGCGAGCCGGGCGAGGTGGGGCAGCAGGTCGGCGGCGCGCTTCACCAGGTCGACCTTGTTCACTGCCGCAACGACAGGGTGCGCGGCCGGGATGCGCGCGAGCAGCTCGCGATCCTCGCGGCCGAAGCGCCCCGCCTCCACCACGAACAGGACGAGGTCGGCTTCGCGCGCCGCCTCGGTCGCGCGGCGGTTGAGGGCGCGGTTGAGCACGTTGCGGTGGCGGGTCTGGAAGCCTGGCGCGTCGGCGAACACGTACTGGCAGTCGCCGGTCGTCAGGATCCCGGTCACGAGGTGGCGCGTGGTCTGCGCCTTGGGCGAGACGATCGCGAGCTTCTGCCCCACCATGCGGTTAAGCAGGCTCGATTTGCCGGTGTTGGGGCGCCCGGCGATGCCGATCACCCCGCAGCGAAAGCCGCTCATGCTTCGAGCTGGCGCAGCAGGGCCTCCGCGGCCCTCTGCTCGGCCTCGCGCCGCGAGCTGCCGCTGCCCGTGGCGCGCAGCTCGAGCTCGGCAACCACGCACTCCACCTCGAAGGTCTGCTTGTGCGCCGCGCCCTTGGTGGCGACCACGCGGTACTCGGGAAGCCGCTTCCTGCGTCCCTGGAGCAGCTCCTGCAGGCGGGTCTTCGCGTCCTTGGCGGGTGCCTGCGCGTCCAGGCGCTGCAGCGCGTCGCCGAAGGTGCGGTGGATGGCCATCCTGACGGCATCGTAGCCGCCGTCGAGGAACACTGCGCCGTAGACGGCCTCCAGGCCGTCGGCCAGGATCGACGGCCGCTCGGCCCCGCCGCTCGCCAGCTCGCCTTCGCCGAGCTTCATGAAGCCCGAGAGCCCGATCGCGCGCGCCACGCCCGCGAGCGCGGCCTGGCGCACGAGGTTCGCGCGCAGGCGCGAAAGCGCGCCCTCGGGCAGGTCGGGGAAGCGCGCGTACAGCTCCTCGGCGACGACGCAGTCGAGCACCCCGTCGCCGAGGAACTCGAGGCGCTCGTTGTGCGGCGAGCCGAAGCTGCGGTGCGTGAGCGCCTGCTCGAGCAGCGCGCTGCTCTTGAAACGGTAGCCGATGCGGGCTTCAAGCCGCGGTGCGCGGGACAAGGCAGTCGGCCGCTATTGCGTGCTCGCCTGGAAGTTGATGTACAGCCCGATGTTGGCCACCAGCGGGATGTCCTTGCGGTAGGCGAACGAGATCACCGTCTGGCCGCCCTGCCTGGCGATGTCGAGATCGCTGCCGGCGATCGCCATGTTGTCGATCGCGGCCTTCAGGTCGAAGGCCTTGCGCATGTCGGCGACCGTTCCGCTCTGCTCGGTCTGCGCCACCTCGTTGATCGCCTTCTTGGCCGCGTAGAACTCCAGGTACGCCGGGCCGACCTTCAGCGCGCCCAGCGCCACGATGATCAGAAGGATCAACCACACCAGCAAGCCGCTCAGACTGAGGCCGCGTTGCGAGTTGCGCATATTTCCTCCCTGCATGCCGGTTCAATGGAACGCGCCGAAGCGACCGAGATCGTCGAGGTTGAGCCAGATGAAGAACGCCTTGCCGACGATGTTCGCCTCGGGCACGAAGCCCCAGAAGCGGCTGTCGCTCGAGTTGTCGCGGTTGTCGCCCATGACGAAGTAGTGCCCCGGCGGCACCTTGCACGTCACGCCACTGTTATTGTAGTGGCAATCGTTCTCAAACGGGAACGCGCGCGGCCGCGGCACGTACGCCGGCGCGTCCTTGTCGATCAGGATCTCGTGCTTCACGCCGTCCAGGTCCTCGACGTAGCGCCGGTAGTACTGCATCGTCGACCTCGACAGGTAGTCCGCGATGCGCTGCTCGGGCACCAGGTGGCCGTTGATGATCAGCCGCTTGTCGCGGTACTCGACCGTGTCACCCGGCACGCCGATCACGCGCTTGATGTAGTCGAGCGACGGATCGTCCGGATAGCGGAACACGATGACGTCGCCGCGCCGCGGCTCGCCGATCTTGACGATTTTCGTGTGGATCACCGGCAGCCGGATCCCGTAGTCGTACTTGTTCACCAGGATGTAGTCGCCCACGAGCAGCGTCGGGATCATCGAGCCCGAGGGGATCTTGAACGGCTCGACCAGGAACGAGCGCAGCAGGAACACGATCAGGATCACCGGAAAGAAGCTGATCGAGTACTCGACCCACCAGGGCTGCGCCTGGCCCTGCGGGCGGTGCTTCCTGAGCGAGGCCGCTTCCAGCGCCCAGACCGCGCCGCTGATCACCAACAGGATGAGAAGGAAGCCCTCGAAGCTCATTTGTCTTCCATCTGCAGCACCGCGAGGAAAGCCTCCTGCGGGATCTCCACCGAGCCGACCTGCTTCATGCGTTTCTTCCCTTCTTTCTGTTTCTCGAGCAGCTTGCGCTTGCGGGTGACGTCGCCGCCGTAGCACTTGGCGAGGACGTTCTTGCGCAGCGCCTTGACGGTTTCGCGCGCGATGATGTGCGCGCCGATCGCGGCCTGAATCGCGACGTCGAACATCTGGCGCGGGATCAGGTCGCGCAGCCTGGCCACCAGGTCGCGGCCGCGGCCCTGCGCGTTCGCGCGGTGCACCATCGTGGAGAGCGCATCGACGCGCTCGCCGTTGATCAGCACGTCGAGCTTGACCATGTCCGCGGCGCGGTATTCCTTGAGCTCGTAGTCGAGCGAGCCGTAGCCGCGGGTGATCGACTTCAGCCGGTCGAAGAAGTCGAGCACCACCTCGTTGAGCGGCAGGTCGTAGGACAGCACCACGTGCCGGCTCGTGTAATGCATGTTCGTCTGCGTGCCGCGCTTCTGCGTGCACAGCGTCATCACCGCCCCGACGTACTCCTGCGGCACGAATATGCTCGCGGCGATCATCGGCTCGCGGATCTCGGCGATCATCGACGGATCGGGCAGCTTCGCCGGGTTGGAGACCTGCTCGAGCGTGCCGTCGCGCAGCTCGACCTCGTAGACGACCGAGGGGGCGGTCGTGACCAGGCTCATGCCATACTCGCGCTCCAGGCGCTCCTGGACGATGTCCATGTGCAGCAGCCCGAGGAAACCGCAGCGAAAGCCGAAGCCGAGCGCCTGCGACACCTCGGGCTCGTAGTGCAGCGACGCGTCGTTCAGGTGCAGCTTCTCGAGCGCCTCGCGCAGCGCCTGGTACTGGTTCGCCTCGACCGGGTACAGGCCCGCGAACACCTGCGGCTTCACTTCCTTGAAGCCGGGCAGCGGCGCGGCGGCCGGCTGGTCGGCGCGCGTCAGCGTGTCGCCCACCTTGGCCGCGCGCAGCTCCTTGATGCCCGCCACCACGAAGCCGACCTCGCCCGCGGAGAGCTGCTCGCGCGCCTCCGACTTGGGCGTGAACACGCCGACCTGCTCGCACAGGTGCGAGGCCTGCGTGCTCATGAGCAGCACCTTGTCCTTGGGACGCAGCGTGCCGTCGACCATGCGCACCAGCATCACCACGCCGACGTAGTTGTCGAACCAGGAGTCGATCACCAGCGCCTTGAGCCGCGCGCGCGGATCGCCGCGCGCTGCCGGCACCCGCGCGATGACCGCCTCGAGGATGTCCGGCACGCGCTCGCCGGTCTTCGCGCTCGCGCGGATCGCGCCGTGCGCGTCGATGCCGATCACGTCCTCGATCTCCTGGATCGCCTTGTCGGGGTCAGCCGAGGGCAGGTCGATCTTGTTGAGCACCGGGATCACCTCGACGCCCTGCTCGATCGCCGTGTAGCAGTTGGCCACCGTCTGCGCCTCGACGCCCTGCGAGGCGTCCACCACCAGCAGCGCGCCCTCGCAGGCCGCGAGCGAGCGGCTCACCTCGTAGGAGAAATCGACGTGCCCCGGCGTGTCGATCAAGTTGAGCAGGTAAGTTTCGCCGTCCTGCGCGCGGTAGCGCAAG
>JAKALD010000307.1 GCA_021813275.1 Pseudomonadota bacterium
CGCCGGCTGGCGGAGGGGAACGGCTAGTCGCACCCCGCGAATTCCCGAGAAACCGCCAGCGCCGCAAAGCCTGGCGGTTTTTTTTTGCTGACGCGATGAAAGCCTGCCATGACCACGCCCATCGATAGCGGCCTCGGCGCCGCGCCGATCGACAAGACCTCGCTCACCGACGACGAGCGCATCGACAACATCGTCCCGCTGCCGCCGCCCGAGCACCTGATCCGCTTCTTCCCGATCCAGGGCACCCCGGTCGAGACGCTGATCAGCGACACCCGGCGGCGCGTGCGCGACATCCTGCACGGCCGCTCCGACCGGCTGCTGGTGGTGATGGGGCCGTGCTCGATCCACGATCCGGCCGCCGCGCTCGCCTACGCCGAGCGGCTGGCGGCCGAGCGGCGCCGCTACGCGGCCGACATCGAGCTGGTGATGCGGGTGTACTTCGAGAAGCCGCGCACCACGGTGGGCTGGAAGGGCCTGATCAACGACCCGTACCTGAACGGCAGCTTCCGCATCAACGAGGGGCTGCGCATCGCGCGGGATCTCCTCGTGCGCATCAACCAGCTCGGCGTGCCGGCCGGCTGCGAGTTCCTCGACGTGATCTCGCCGCAGTACATCGGCGACCTGGTGTCCTGGGGGGCGATCGGCGCGCGCACCACCGAGTCGCAGGTGCACCGCGAGCTCGCCTCGGGCCTTTCGGCCGCGGTCGGCTTCAAGAACGGCACCGACGGCAACGTGAGGATCGCCGTAGACGCGATCCTCGCCGCGCGCCAGCAGCACCACTTCCTGTCGGTGCACAAGAGCGGCCAGGTGGCGATCGTGCAGACGCGCGGCAACGACGACTGCCACATCATCCTGCGCGGCGGCAGGCAGCCGAACTACGACGCCGCGAGCGTGGCGGCGGCCTGCCAGGAGCTGCGCTCGGCCGGCCTCGCCGAGCGGCTGATGATCGACCTGTCGCACGCCAACAGCCGCAAGGACTACAAGCGGCAGGCCGAAGCGTGCCGCGACGTGGCGGGGCAGCTCGCCGCGGGCCAGCGCTGCATCGTCGGCGCCATGATCGAGTCGCACCTCGTGGAGGGGCGCCAGGAGCTCGTCCCGGGGCGGCCGCTCGCCTTCGGCCAGAGCATCACCGACGCGTGCCTCGGCTGGGAGGACTCGCTCGCGCTGCTCGAGGAACTCGCCGGGGCGGTGCGCGAGCGCCGCTCGGTCGCGCCCGCCGCGAACGGCGACGGCGGCGACTGAGCCCGCCGCCGGACGTGCCCTTCTCGCTCTCGACCTTCGCCCTTGCCGCGCTGATCGTCGGCGCGGCCTACACGGTGCTCGGGCTGGCCGGCTTCGGCTCGACGGTCATCGCCATGCCGCTGCTCGCGCAGCTGCTGCCGATCCGCTTCGCGGTGCCGCTGATGATGCTGCTCGACCTGTCGATGATGCTGCTGTTCGGGCTGCGCCTGCGCCGCGGGGTGCGCCTGGACGAATTCGGCTGGCTCGCGCCGTTCATGCTCGTCGGCATGCTCATCGGCCTCGCGCTGCTGCTGCGCGTACCCGAGAAGCCGTTGCTCGCGGTGCTCGGCGCCTTCGTGCTCGCCTACGCGCTCTACGGGTTTTCGCGTCGGGGGCGGCCACCCAGGCTGGGGCGCGCCTGGTGCGCGCCCTTCGGGCTGATCGGCGGGGCGCTCGCGTCGCTGTTCGGCACCGGCGGGGTGCTGATCGCGCTGTACAACACGGCGCGCATCCCGGACAAGGGCCAGCTGCGCGCGACCAACCTGGCGACAATCATGTTCTCGGGAGTGGTGCGCGTGGTGCTGTTCGGCGTGAGCGGCCTGCTCGCGCAGGACAGTCTGCTGCTGTTCGCGCTCGGGCTCGTGCCCGCCATGCTCGTCGGGGTGCGCGTCGGCAACCGCCTGCACGCCGCGGTGCCCAGCACCGCCGTGGTCAAGGTGGTGTACGCGGTCCTGGTCCTGGCCGGGATTTCGGTGCTGATCCGTGCCTTCGCGTGAGCGGCGCCTCCTATAATCCGCGCTTTTGCCCCGCGCGGCCTCCGTCTTGACCCTCCGGCTCACACCACGGCAGTGGTTCCTCGTCGCGCTCGTCGCGACGCTCGCGTTCCGCTTCTGGCTCGCGGCGCATTTCCCGGTCACCAACGACGAGGCCTATTTCATCGAGTGGGGCCGGCGACCCGCCCTGGGATACTACGACCACCCGCCGATGGTCGGCTGGCTGCTCGCGGCGCTCGCGCCCTGGTCGGGGATCGCGTGGGTCGCCCGGCTGCCCGCGCTGCTCCTGCCGCCGCTCGTGGCGCTGGTGCTGCGCGCCGCGGTGCGCGCCGCCGGCGCGACGCAGGAGGGCGTCGCCGAGCTCGCCGCGATCGCGGCGCTGCTCGCGCCGATGGAATTCTGGGACGTGTTCATCACCACCGACATCCCGCTCGTGCTGTTCGCGGTGCTGTCGCTCGCGCTGTTCGCGCGCGCCGCGCGGCGCGATTCGCTGCCGACCTTCTTCGCCGCCGGCCTCGCGCTCGGCCTCGCCTTCCTGTCGAAATACCTCGTCGTGCCGCTCGGGCTCGCCTACGTCGCGTGGGCGCTCGCCGCGCGCCGCGCGCCGCGGCGCTGGGCGGGGCTCGGCCTTACGCTGCTCGGCGCGCTGCCCGCGGGGCTCTACAACCTCGCCTGGAACTACGAGCACTGCTGGGCGAACGTGATGTTCAACGCGATCAACCGCAACGAGGACGCGAAGCTCACGCTCGCCAATCCGCTCCTCTACGCGGTCTCGCTCGTCTACCTGGCGGCGCCGCTCCTCTACTACGTCTGGCGCGAGCGCAAGCGCGTCGCCGAGCTCGCCGCCACGCCCGACGGGCTCGCCTGGGTGCTCGGCTGGGCGGTGCCGTTCGCGCTGTTCGGAGTGGTCTCGCTCGGCAAGCAGGTCGGCCTGCACTGGATGCTGTCGTTCGTTCCGGCGCTGGTGGTGACCGCCGCGCTCGCGATCGGCCGCGAGCGCCTGCGGGCTTCGGTGCGGTTCTTCGCCGGGTTCGCGCTCCTGCATGCGCTCGTCTTCGCCGCATTCATGGCGCTGCCGCTCACGACCTGGAAGTCCTCGGCGCTGTATCCGCGCCTGGTGTTCGTGGCCGATGCGCCGCGCCTGCTCGCGAAGGTGCAGCCGTGGCTCGGCGAGTACCGGCTCGCCTCCGACAGCTACTCGTCGGCCGCGATCCTTTCGTACCACGCGGGCTACCACGTTCCGGTGTTCGGCGTCGGCTCCTCGCACGCGCGCCAGGACGATCTGTGGAGCGACCCGCGTGCCTGGAGCGGGCGGAACATCCTCATCCTGCGCCGCGACGCGCCGCCGCTCGCCCAATTCCAGCCGTACTTCCAGTCGGTCGAGGAGCGCGCGATCGAGGTGCAGGGCGCGACGTTCCACGCCTACCTCGGGCGCGGCTTCAAGTATCCGCCGTACCGCGACCGCATCCTCGCCGACGTGCGCGCGCGCTACTACCGCATTCCGCGCTGGCTGCCGATCGGGCGCTGCTACTTCTGCGAGCGCTACTTTCCGGGGACGCCCTGCCGGGGCTGAGGGCGCAACGCGTGCGCGACCTCGTGCGGCTGCTGCGCCCGCAGCACTGGGTGAAGAACGGCTTCGTGCTGGCGGGGCTGGTGTTCGGCCACGCGTTCGGCGAACGCGCGCTGGTGCTGGCGGCGCTCGGCGCGACCGCGGCGTTCTGCCTCGCCTCGAGCGCGGTGTACGCCTTCAACGATTGCGTCGACGCCGCGCAGGACCGCGCGCACCCCGACAAGCGCGACCGGCCGGTGGCGAGCGGGGTCATCGCGGCGCACGCCGCGCTCGCGCTCGCGGCGGCGCTCGCGCTCGCGGGCCTCGGGGTGGCCGCGTGGACGGG
>JAKALD010000049.1 GCA_021813275.1 Pseudomonadota bacterium
TCTGATCTGCGGTGTGCTGGTGCGCATCCCCTGGTCGATGACGATGGCGCCCTGCGCATTGACTTCGACGCCAGCCGCCGCAAGGTTCAGGCTGCGGGTGTTCGGCGCGCGCCCGGTGGCCACCAGCAACTTGTCGGCGCGCACTTCCCCCTGCCCGGTGGTGAGCACGAATTCCCCGGCAGCAAAGGCGACTTGGCTCGCCTGGGTATGGTCCAGCACCTCGATGCCCTCGGCGCGGAAGGCGGCCGTGACGGCTTCGCCGATGGCCGGGTCTTCGCGGAAAAACAGCGTGCTGCGTGCCAGGATCGTGACCCGGCTGCCCAGCCGGGCGAAGGCTTGCGCCAACTCCACCGCCACCACCGACGAGCCGATGACGGCCAGTCGCTCAGGGAGCGTGTCGCTCGCCAGCGCCTCGGTGGAGGTCCAGTAGGGCGTGGCCTTCAAGCCGGGGATAGGCGGGATCGCGGGACTCGCCCCGGTGGCGACCAGACAGCGGTCGAACGCGACCACGCGCTCTCCACCGTCGGCCAAGCGCACGGCGATGCTCTGGCTGTTCTTGAAACTGGCCTCGCCGTGCAGCACGGTGATGGCCGGGGTGCTCTCCAGGATGCCTTCGTACTTGGCGTGGCGTAGCTCCTCGACGCGGCCTTGTTGCTGGGCCAGCAGCCGCTCGCGCATTACAGCGGGCGCTGCGGCAGGCAGACCTTCATCGAACGGGCTTTCGCGGCGCAGGTGGGCGATGTGCGCGGCGCGGATCATGATCTTGGACGGCACGCAGCCGACATTGACGCAGGTGCCGCCGATGGTGCCGCGCTCGATCAGCGTGACGCGGGCGCCTTGCTCTACGGCCTTCAAGGCCGCCGCCATCGCCGCGCCGCCGCTGCCGATCACAGCCACGTGCAGCGCGGGCTCGCCGCTACCGCGCTTTGCTCCGCTACCCAGCCAGCCGAGCGCCTTGTCCAACAGGCCGGTGGCGGGCAAACCCTGCGAGTCGGCAACCCGAGCGCGGTAGCCGAGCGCAGCCACGGCCGAGACCAGCGGGTCCAGGCTCACGCCGGCATCCGCCTCGATCTCGGCCCGTTTGCGCGGATAGGACACCGAGGCCGCGCGCACGCCGGGCACGTTTTTCAAAGCCTGCTGGACGTGCTCGGCGCACGACGTGCAGGTCATGCCATCGATGTGAAGGGTGATCGCTTCGGCCATGATGGTGCCCTCACTGCTTGACGCTGGAGGGGTAGCCCGCGTTTGCAGTGGCCTTGGTCAAGGCGTCGGCATTGGTCTTCGCATCGTCGAAGGTGACGACGGCTTCCCGCTTCTCGAAGCTGACCTCGGCCTTCTCGACACCGGCGACCTTAGACAGAGCCATCTTGACCGTGATCGGGCACGCGGCGCAGGTCATGCCGGGCACCGACAGGGTGACAGTCTTGGTAGCAGCCCAGGCGGGTGTGCTCAGGGTGGCGGCCAGCGCAAGAAGGGTAGCGAATTTCTTCATGGCAATTCTCCTTTCAGTAGAAAAGCGGCAGGACGTAGGGGAAAGCGAGGGCAACCAGGACCAGGGCGGCCACAATCCAGAAGATGACCTTGTAGGCTGTTCGCACATGGGGCACGGCACACACGTCGCCAGGCTTGCAGGCATGGGCAGGTCGGAAGATGCTGCGCCAGGCGAAGAACAGCGCGACGAGTGCTGCGCCGATGAAGATCGGCCGGTACGGCTCCAGCACGGCCAGGGTGCCGATCCACGCGCCCGAAAAGCCGAGCGCGACCAGGACGAGGGGACCGAGGCAGCAGGCCGAGGCGAGGACGGCCGCGACGCCGCCGGTCGCCAGTGCGCCGCGACCGTTCTTGGGTTCCGACATGAGGGTTCTTCTTCCGGGACTTCGCTTGATGCTGTGACGTTACTCCCGTAGTCAACTACGGAGTCAAGCATGATGGAGAACGATTTAGAGAACCTAACCATCGGGGCGGCGCCTGGGGTTCAGCCTGGACGAAGTCGGCCAGCTTCTGAAACTGGAGGACGGCACCCATTGCAGCGAGGCGGCCGAACTGGCTGCTCACCGGCTGGCCGATGTGCGCGCACGCATGGCAGACCTCACGCGGATGGAAGAGGCGCTGTCGAAGCTGGTGAGCGAGTGCAACGCGCACCACGGCAATGTTCCTGCCCCGTTGATTGCAGCCTTGCACTGCTGCTAAGGGCGCTTGCAGCCCTTAACGTACGATTTTTTCCGTTTTCTGAGACGACCCCTTCATGAACTTCTCGCCGCCGCGCCCGCGCCAGCCGGCGAGAAACCCGATGCCCGAGCCAGGCTCGGTCTCGTAGTTCACGATGAAGTCGGGATAGTCGCGGTACTTGCGCGAGCCATCGGCGTTGACGAACGCGGGGAGCTTCAAGCGGCTCGCCAGCTCGAGCAGCATCAGGTCGGCGAACGCGGTGGTCTCGGACTGGAACGCGTCGCACACCACGACGAAGGGGATGCGGTATTCGCCCGACTCGTTGCGGTCGTTGAGCATGTGGCGCGCCTCGAGCGTGTTCATGCTCGAGTTCCAGGCCATGTTCGCCATGGAGATCATCAGCGTGTCGATGCGGTACGGGTCGCCGCGCCACGCGTTGGTGATCACGTTGTGCATGAGGCCGTGCACCGAGAGCGGATACTCCCAGGAAAAGCCCTTGTCGATGCGCACCGGGCCGCCCTGCTCGTCGACGAACAGGTCGTCGGGCCCGCCGGGCCAGCCGAGCGCCATGCTCGCGAGCGGCGCATTCGGCCGCACCTCCTGCGGGCCTTTCGGCGGCTTGGCTACCGGCGGGATGCCGCGGGGAAACGGCGCCTTGTGGCGAAAACCTCCGGGCCGGTCGATCGTGCCGAGCAGGCTCATCAGGATCGCGAGCGTGCGGATCGCGTGAAAGCCGTTCGAATGCGCCGCGAGGCCGCGCATCGCGTGGAACGCCACCGGGTTGCCGGTCACCTTCTCGCGCTCGATGCCCCAGCTGTCGGTCCAGGCGATCGGCAGCTCGATCTTCTGATCGCGCGCGGTCACGCCCATCTCGTGCGCGAGCCTCCGGATCGTATCGGCGGGCACCCCGGTGATGCCCGCGGCCCACTCCGGCGTGTAGTCCTTGACCCGCTCCCTGAGCAGCTGGAAGGCCGGCTTCACCGGCGTGCCGTCGGGCATGGTGAAATTGCCGTGCAGGAACGGATCGGCCTCGGTCGCGTGCGCGAGCGCCGGACGGTTACTGTGCCGGTCCCACCACTGCGCGTTCTGCGCGTATTCGGAGGCCGCATCCGGGTGCGAGGCGTCCCGTACGGGCAGGCCGTGGCGCTCGGAAGCGGGGTCGCAGTCGATCAGGTAGCCGGCGTTGGTGCAGCGCGCCAGGAACTCGCGGTCGTAGAGCCCGGTGTGGATGATCTCGTGCACGAACGCGAGCAAGAACGCCCCGTCGGTGCCGGGCGGGATCGGCACCCACTCGTCGGCGATCGCCGAGCAGCCGGTGCGCACCGGATTGATCGAGACGAAGCGCCCGCCCGAGCGCTTGAACTCCGAGATCGCGATCTTGAGCGGATTGGAGTGGTGATCCTCGGCGGTGCCGATCATCACGAAGAGGCGCGCGCGCTCGAGGTCGGGCCCGCCGAACTCCCAGAACGAGCCGCCGATCGTGTAGATCATGCCGGCGGCCATGTTGACCGAGCAGAACCCGCCGTGCGCGGCGTAGTTCGGAGTGCCGAACTGGCGCGCGAACAGCCCGGTGAGCGCCTGCATCTGGTCGCGCCCGGTGAACAGCGCAAAGTTCATTGGGTCCTCGGCGCGGATGCGGGCCAGGCGCTCGCCGAGCAGCGCGAACGCCTCGTCCCAGCCGATCTCGACGAAGTCGGCCGCGCCGCGCTCGGCGCCCTCGCGCCTGAGCAGCGGCTTGGTGAGCCGCGCGGGCGAATATTGCTTCATGATGCCGCTCGAGCCCTTGGCGCAGATGACGCCGCGGTTGAGCGGGTGCGCCGGGTTGCCGTCGATGTAGCGCACCTCGCCGTCCCGCAGGTGCACGCGGATGCCGCAGCGGCACGCGCACATGTAGCAGGTGGTGGTCTTGACCTCGTCGCGGGAGGCCTGTTGCGGCTCGGCCGGCATCGGCGCACGCCATCCTGGAAAACGGAAGCCGCGAATTCTCCGCAGCCGCCGCGCGGCGATCCAAGAAGTTAATTCGATTTGTCAATAAGTAGCCACCATGGTGCATACTTATGGCGGAGCGCCGGCTACCATTCGGCCCACCCCGAGGACATCCCGTGGACAAGACAGCCTTCAAGCCCGACACCCGCTATACCCTCGCGCTGCGCGACGCGGGCGGCAAAGCGCGCCCGGCCAACGTGTACGTCTACCGCGTGTACGACAAGTTCCTGATTGCGCGCGCCACGAGCGGCGACGGCCTCGTGCGCAAGATCGGCTACGACGAGGTCGAGAAAATCGTCGCCGAGCACGCAGTCGCGCCCGAGGAGCGCTACTTCCTTCCGGCCGCCGTGCTCGACGAGAAGAACTGGCGCGATCGCACCGAGATGCAGGTGTACGCGAGCTCGCCCGCTCGCGGCAAGTGAAGCTCTGCATCGTCTCGGACAGCCACGACCGCGCCGACGCGCTGGCGCAGGCGGTGGGCCAGGCGAAGGCCGCGGGCGCGGAAGCTGTCATCCATTGCGGCGATCTCATCGGCGCGCAGACGGTCAAGCCGGCGCTCGCCCACGGCCTGCCCGTGCATTTGATCCACGGCAACAATTTCGGCGATATCCAGGCGCTGCACTTCCAGATGGGGAAAAGCGGCGGGCTGCTGCGTTACCACGGCGCGGACGCCCGCCTCGAGCTCGGCGCCAGGCGGATATTCGTGGTGCACTACCCGGAATACGGCCATGCCATGGCTTGCACCGGAGACTGGGATCTCGTGTGCTGCGGCCACTCGCACGTCGCCGGGATCGAGCAGGTGGCCAACGTCAAGGGCGGCCGGACCTGGCTCGTCAATCCGGGAACGGTGGCCGGCCTGGCGGCGCCGGCGACCTGGGCGCTCGCCGATCTGGCGGCGATGCGCTTCGAAATATTCTCTATGGCGGGATAGCTCTTTTTTGCGCCCGCCCTTCGGCAGGCGGCCTAAAATTGCCGCTTCATAGGAGGGGTCATTCCGTGTTAACCAGCAATCCGTTCGCCGGACTCGCGGCGTCCATCTCGCCCGCGGTCATGCAGTACTACGTCATCCTCATGGTCGTTCTGGTGGTCGTGGGGGTGTTCGCCGACGTCGTGCACAAGGGGAGCGCCAAGTACTTTTTCGAGAGCTGGCGCAAGTCCAAGAACAAGAAGGGGGTCAAGCAGCTCGGCGGCGGCGAGCTGCTGTCGATCGCCGTGCAGACTGCGATCGTCGACGTCGCGGCCTCCGGCGAGTTCTGCAACCCGCGCCGGCGGATTTCCCACCTGCTCGGGATGTACGGCTTCGTGCTGTACGTGATCTCCACCGCCGTGATGGTGTTCGACGCCTCGGCGGGCGCGATCTGGCCGCAGCTGTGGTGGCTGGGCGGGCTGATGGTCTGCCTCGGCGGCTACTGGTTCTGGTTCTTCATCCGCGTCGACGTCGCCGCCGAGGGACAGTCGCCGTTCCGCTTCATGAAGGCGGACCTGTTCGTCGTCTCGCTCGTGGTCAGCGTCACGCTCGGCCTGATCTGGGCGGCGGCCGGCGGCGGAGCGGGCGTGCTCTTCGGCCTGTACATCCTCGCGACGACCGTGCTGTTCGGATCGGTGTTCTGGTCGAAGTTCGCCCACATGTTCTACAAGCCCGCGGCCGCGTTCGAGAAAAGAGTATCCAGGGCCAACGGCACAGCCGAAAACCTGCCGACGCAGACCCGTGACGAGCCCGAACAACGGCAAAGACACTCCATGGAACTGCTGCGAAACGCTCCGATGAACATGGGACTGGGCATCAAGCGCGAAGCACCCCGCCACTACTAGGAAAACGGTATGCCTACCTTCGTATACATGACGAGGTGCGACGGCTGCGGACACTGCGTCGACATCTGCCCCTCGGACATCATGCACATCGATAAGACCTATCGCCGTGCCTACAACATCGAGCCGAACATGTGCTGGGAGTGTTACTCCTGCGTCAAGGCTTGCCCGCAGCATGCGATCGATGTGCGCGGATATGCCGACTTTGCCCCTCTGGGCCACAGCGTTCGCGTCCACCGGGACGAAGAAAAAGGCACGATCGCCTGGAGGATCAAGTTCCGCAACGGAACGGAAAAGAACTTCCTGTCGCCCATCACCACCAAGCCCTGGGGGACGGCGATCCCGCAGCTCAGGAGCGTCCCCGGACCCAGCAAGGAAATGCGCGACGGCCAGCTGCTGTACAACGAGCCGAAATGGATCCGCATGGATGACGGCGGCTTGCATACGCTCAAGTCCGCCGGCCTCAAATTGAAGAAGGGCGTGTACTACTGATATGGCTTACAAAACGATCATCGAAGACGGCATCGACATCCTGGTCGTCGGTGCGGGTCTTGGCGGCACCGGTGCCGCCTGGGAGGCGAGATTCTGGGGTCAGGACAAGAAGATCGTCATTGCCGAGAAGGCCAATATCGATCGCTCGGGTGCCGTCGCCCAGGGCCTGTACGCCATCAACTGCTACATGGGCACCCGCTGGGGCGAAAACAACCCCGAGGACCATGTCCGCTACGCGCGCATCGACCTGATGGGTATGGTGCGGGAAGACTTGCTGTTCGACATGGCCCGTCACGTCGACTCCACGGTGCACCAGTTCGAGGACTGGGGCCTGCCGATCATGAAGGACCCGAAGACCGGACGCTACCTGCGCGAAGGGCGCTGGCAGATCATGATTCACGGCGAGTCCTACAAGCCCATCGTGGCCGAGGCCGCCAAGAAATCGGCGGACAAGGTGTTCAACCGCATCTGCGTCACCCACCTCCTGATGGACGACAGCAAGGAGAACCGGGTGGCCGGTGCCGTCGGCTTCAACGTCCGCACGGGCGACTACCACGTCTTCAAGTCCAAGACCGTGATCTGCGGCGCGGGCGGCGCCTCCAACATCTTCAAGCCGCGTTCCGTGGGCGAAGGTTCCGGCCGCACCTGGTATGCACCGTGGTCCTCCGCGTCCGCCTATGGGCTCATGATCGACGCCGGCGCCAAGATGACGCAGATGGAAAATCGCATCGTGCTGGCGCGCTTCAAGGACGGCTACGGGCCGGTGGGCGCCTACTTCCTGCACCTGAAGACCTATACGCAAAATTGCCTGGGCGAGGAGTATGAATCCAAGTGGTTCCCCGAGCTGCAGAAGATGGTCGGCAAGGAATACCTCGATCCGGAAGCGTCGCACCTGACGCATCGGCCGATCCCGACCTGCCTGCGCAACCATTGCATCATCAGTGAAGTGAATGCAGGGCGCGGCCCAATTCACATGGTGACCATGAAGGCGTTCCAGGACCCGCATCTGGAAGAGGTCGGCTGGGAAAACTTCCTCGGCATGACCGTCGGCCAGGCGGTGCTATGGGCCGCCACCGACGTGGATCCCAAGAACGAGAATCCCGAGCTGACCACCTCCGAGCCCTACGTCATGGGCTCCCACGCGACCGGCTCGGGTGCCTGGTGCTCGGGTCCCGAGGACGTTTCCCCTCCCGAGTATTTCTGGGGCTACAACCGCATGACGACGGTCGAAGGCCTGTTCGGCGCCGGCGACGCGGTTGGCGGCACGCCGCACGCGTTCTCGTCGGGCTCGTTCACCGAAGGTCGTCTCGCCGCGAAGGCCGCCTGCAAATATATCGACGACGGCAAGGCCGAGGGCATCGTCGTGTCCGACGCGCAGATCGAGCGCCGCAAGAAAGAGATCTACAAACCCCTCGAACATTACAGGATCTATCGCAACGCGATCGTGGCGGGCAGCGTCAATCCGCACTACATCAATCCCAAGCAGGGCCTGGACCGCCTGCAGAAGCTGATGGACGAGTATTGCGGCGGCGTGACCGTCAACTACATGACCAACGAGAAGCTCCTCAATATCGGTCTCAAGAAGCTCAGGATCATGGAGGAAGACCTCGAGAGCCTCGCCGCAGAGGATATTCACGAGTTGCTGCGTGCGTGGGAATTGAAGCACCGCCATCGCGCTGCGGAGTGCGTCATGCATCACACGCTGTTCCGGAAGGAGACCCGTTGGCCGGGCTACTACTACCGGGGCGACGCGATGAAGGTGGACGACGAGAACTGGCACGTGCTGACTGTCTCGCGTCGCGATCCGGAAACCGGCGAATACACTATGGAGAAGGCACCCTGCTATCACCTGGTTTCGGACAAGGAGTAGCGACTTCCCCCGCGAAGCCGGCCTCTTCCGTTCGCGGAGAGCCGCACGTGAACATCATTGAAAAAACCGACGAGGAGATTCTCGCCTTCGCCAATCCCCTATGGCGCGACCTCGTCAAGTATTCGAACGAAGGCAAGTACGGGGAATTCGTGAGGAACTTTTCCAATTCCTTCGCGCTTGCCATGAATCAGGTGGTGGCCGGCCACCAGTTCGCCAACAGCGAGCTGGCCAGAAGTCTTTCTGAAGACGTCGACTTTCTCGGCATCATCCGCCGGGGCGAGCACGTGACGGTTCTTTACCGGCAGCGCAGCACGAAGAAGGAAGGCGAATGGCTTGGCCGGCTTGTCCTCGGCTATGAAAATGGACAGGTCAGGATCTTTGGTGCATCCATCTTCTGAGCGATTCGTCTGGACTCGGCATGAGTCAAACCATCCAGGACGGCAAGTTCGTCGAGCTCACCTACAAGGTGACCGACAGGAAGTCGGGGCATGTCCTCACCCGGGTCGAATTCCCGCTGGGCTATGTTCACGGACACAATGAAATCCTGGCCCCTTCCGTCCACAGGGCGCTGGAGGGCAAGTCCGCGGGCGACGTCATCGAGGTGCCGATCGATGGCAATCAGATCTTCGGCCCCAGGGACGAGTCGCTGGTGTTTACCGATCACATCGAGAACGTTCCCGAGGAGTATCGGCAAGTCGGCACCTCCATCCTCATGGAGAACGACAAGGGCCAGACTCGCAGCTTTCTCGTGACGCGGATCGACGACGAGACTCTGACGGTCGATGGCAACAATCCGCTTTGCGGCCGAGCGGTGGTCTTTACGCTCGAGATACTGACCGTACGCGACGCGACGGATGAAGAGACCAGAGCGGGCGGAGCGATCGTCGAGGGCGCGGATATCGACCCGTCATTGATGAGACCTGTTTGAGCAATCCTGACTTCACGGCAGAAAAGGTGACTTATGAGCGAGGAGAAGAAACCCACCACCACAAAGGTTCCTGACGGCCACACGCCTTTTTATACGACGCGTCAGAAGGCGCCGACCGAAAAGGGGTTCGTCGGTTACGAAACCATCTGGAAGCCGCTCCAGAAGGAAGTCGAATACAAGACGCCGAAGAAGCCGTAGGCGTTCCGAAGCGGCGAGTGGACGCTGGAGAAGGCGCCCGCCTACCATATCATCGACTGACGCAGTAATGGCGGGCCGACATGTTGCCGGTTGCAAGGCAATGCGCGCCCCGCTACCACTCGGCGCATGATGCGCCGCTCGCCAGGCCGGAGACCTCCCGCCTCGCCCGGCGCGGCGCTGCCCGCCGCCCGCGAGCGCTTGTTGTGGAATATCGCTGCCTTGGTGCGGGCGGCGGAAGGGAACTCGGCGCATCCCTCACCGCCTCGCCTTTGCCGAGCTGCCGCGGCGCGCCTGGCAGACCAGGTGTGGTCCTGTATCGAGTAGGGAACAGGGCTACCCCCGTCGACCTCTCACACCACCGGACGGAGGGGTCCGCATCCGGCGGTTCATGAAACACGCTGGAGTCGTCGCGTCGTATCCAGTGGCGACACCAGCCTCAAACGTTCAAAGAAAGACTTCGGAAGGGCTGACCTGCAGCTCGTCGAGTCGATAGAATGTCTTGCAGGCAATTGATCTCATGCGCAACACGACCACCCCGGAAAGCGACGCGCCGGAACAGGGCGGCTACAAGGTCCCCGCCTTGCTCGTCCTCTCGGAGATCGCCTCCAGCCTCTCGACCGACGCCACGGTCGAGGAACTGCTCGCGCGCTACCTCGCGACCATGGTGCGCATCGCCGGCGCGCACGCGGGCGCGGTGCGCGTGCTCACCCCCGAGGGCACGCGCATGCGCCTGGTGAGCTCGGTCGGCATGCCCGCCGCCGTCGTCGAGCGCGAGCGCCTGGTCCCGATCGGGTGCGGCGTGTGCGGCGAGGCGCTGTGCGGCGGCACCGCGGTGCTGGGCGAAGTGCCCGAGCATTGCCGCGCCGTCATTCCCGAGGTGGTGCAGGAAGCGGGTGGCGAGCTGGTCACAGTGCCGCTCAGGCACCGCGACAGCGTGCTCGGCGTGTACAACCTGTTCCTGCGCGCGGGCGCCGGGCTGCCCGACGAGGTTCGCATCCTGCTCGGCGCGATCAGCGAGCACCTCGGCATGGCGCTCGAGAACGCGCGCCTCGCGCGCGAGAACGCGCGCATCACCCTGGTCAACGAGCGCCAGATGCTCGCCAACCAGGTGCACGATTCGCTCGCGCAGACGCTCGCCTACGCCAAGATGCGCGCGGCGGCCCTGCGCGACGCGCAGGGCGCCGGGGAGCCCGAGCGCGCCGCGCGCTACGCCGAGGAGATCGGGGACGCGATCGAGAGCGCCTACGGCGAGTTGCGCGAGCTGATCGGGCGTTTTCGCCAGCCGATGGATCCCCGCGGGCTGATCGCGGCGCTCGCGGCGTCCCTGGATGCCTTCGCCAGGCGCAGCGGCGCCGAGGTGAGCTTCGAGCCGCGCGCCGCGGACCTCGGCCTGTCGCCCGAGGAGGAGATGCACGTCTTCCACATCGTGCAGGAGGCGCTCGCCAACGTGCGCAAGCACGCCTCGGCGAGCGCGGTGCGCCTGTCGCTCGAGCTGGTCGAGGGCTGGTGCCGGATGTGCATCGAGGACAACGGCGTCGGCATGCGGGCCGCGGGCGACGAGGCGCATTTCGGCATTCCGATCATGCGCGAGCGCGCCCAGCGGCTCGGCGGCGAGATGCTCATCGAACCGCGCCCCGGGGGCGGGGTGCGCATCTGCCTGTCGTTCCCGGCGCGCGGCAGCGCGCGCCAGCTCCATGACGCCGATTAGGACGCTGCTGATCGACGACCATCCCCTGTTCCGCAAGGGGCTCGCCGAGCTGCTCGAGCACGACGGCCGCGTGCACGTCGTCGGCATCGCGGCCAGCCCCGCGGAGGCCCGGCCGCTGCTCCGCGAGCGGCCGCACGTGATCGTCATGGACCTGCACATGCCCGGCGGCGACGGCGCCGAGGCGATCCGCGCGCTGCGCGCCGAGGGCGTCGAGGTTCCGGTGGTCGCGCTCACGGTGAGCGACGCCGAGGAAGACATGGCGCGAACCCTGCGCGCGGGAGCGCGCGGCTACCTGCTGAAGAGCATGGAGCCCGACGAGGTGGTCGATGCGCTCGCGCGCGCGGTGCGCGGCGAGGTGGTCGTCGCGCCGGCGATGACCGCGAAGCTCGTGCGGCTGCTCGACGGCAGGGGCGCGGCGCAGGGCTCGCTCATGGACCAGCTCACGCCCCGCGAGCGCGAGATCCTCGCCTGCCTCGCGCGCGGCAGGAGCAACAAGGCGATCGCGCAGGAGCTCGGCATCAGCGCCGATACCGTGAAGCTGCACGTGCGCAACGTGCTCGCCAAGCTCAACCTCTCCTCGCGCATCGAGGCGGCCGTGTTCGCCGTGCGGCACGATCTCGGCGCCCCGCCCGCCGCGAAGGCGGGCGCGAAGAAACCGAGGTAGGGCGTTCAGTCCGCGGCGAGCACCGCGCGCGTCTCCTCGGGCTGCGCGGCCTGCGGCGCCTCCCCGCGCGCGCCGAGCTTGGCGCGCAGCCGCACCACCTCTCCGACGACGAGCAGGGTCGGCGGCTCGGGCGCCGCGCGGCGCACGCGCGCGGCGAGCGTGCCGAGCGTGCTCTGGATGACGCGCTGGCCAGGGGTGGTCGCGCGCTCGACGAGCGCCGCGGGCGTCGCGGGCGCGAGCCCGTGCGCCGCGAGCTGCCCGCAGACCTGCTCGAGCGCGGCGAGCCCCATGTACACCACCACCGTCTGGCGCGGCCGCGCGAGCATCTCCCAGTCGAGGTTCGAGCTGCCGTCCTTCAGGCAGGCCGTGACGAACACGCACGCCTGCGCGTAGTCGCGGTGCGTGAGCGGAATGCCGGCGCAGGCCGCGACGCCGCACGCGGCGGTCACCCCGGGCACCACCTCGAAGGCGATGCCCGCCGCGGCGAGCGCCTCGGCCTCCTCGCCGCCGCGGCCGAAGACGTGCGGGTCGCCGCCCTTCAGGCGCACGACGCGCTTGCCGGCGCGCGCGAGGCGCACGAGCAGCGCGTTGATCTCCCGCTGCGGCACTGGGTGCGCGCCGCGCGCCTTGCCGACGTAGAAGCGCTCGGCGTCGGGTGATGCGTGCGCGAGCATTTCGGGCGACACCAGGCGGTCGTGAACCACCGCATCGGCCTCGCGCAGCCGCTTGACCGCCTTCAGCGTGAGCAACTCGGGGTCGCCCGGCCCCGCGCCGACGATGTGCACGATGCCGGCTTTCCTCGCCATGACCTCACCCCTGCGCATGGATGCCCGGGCGGAACAGGTGCTCGGCGGTGCGCGCCAGCGCTACCGCGCACGGGTCGATCGCGGTCTCGATCTCCTCGGCCCACGACGGATGGCTGTAGCTCAGGTCCTTGAACAGCCATAGCCCGCGCGGCGACTGGCACGCGGCGCCGAGCAACAGGATCTGCTCGCCCGCGTGCGGCCCGACCACGCAGCCGCCGAGCAGCTGGCCGGTCTCGACGTCGTGCACCACCTCGATGAAGCCCTCGGGGTCGTGGCGCGCGCGCGCCTTGCCCGAGGACACGAAGCCGGTGCGCGCCGCCCTGGGCGTGAAGCCCGCCTGCTCGGCCTGCTCCTCGGTAAAGCCGATGGTCGCGATCTCGAGCGCCGAGCGCACCACGAACGGCACCTTGTGGTAGTTCGCCGGGACGCGCTCGCCCGCGAGCGCGTTCGCCACCACCACCTTGGCATCGTAGAGCGCCGCGTTTGCCGTCATCGGGCCGGCGCGCACGTCGCCGATCGCGTACACGCCCTGGGCATCGGTCTCGAGGTAGGCGTCGGTGCGGATCGCGCCTTCGGGCGTCGTCGCGACGCCGGCCGCCGCCAGCCCGAGCCCCGCACTGCTCGCCGTGCGCCCCACCGCGACGAGCACGAGCCCGTATTCCCCGTCGCTGCCGTCGTCGAAGGCGACGCGTGCGCGCCCCTCCCGCACCGTGCAGCCGGCCGGGGCGGTGCGCGTGCGGACCTCGACCCCCAGCCGCTCGAGCCGCGCCTCGAGCAGGTCGGCCGCGTGCTCGGGCACGCGCGAGCCGGGCAGCAATCGCGCCGCGCCCTCGACGAGCGTGACGCGCGCGCCGAACTGCGAAGCGAGGTACGCGGTCTCGACCCCCACCGCGCCTCCCCCGACGATCAGCACGCGCTCGGGCAGGCGCTCGAGGCTCGCGTAGAGCTCGCGCGAGCTCAGGACCGTGGCCCCGTCGAACGGACATTGCGGGAGCGCGCGCGGCTGCGAGCCGGTCGCGACGATCACGCGGGGCGCCTCGAGCACCAGCGCTTCGCCGTCCCGGTCGGTAGGATCGACGCGCACCCGGTGCGCGGACTCGAAGCGCGCCGTGCCGCGGGAATGGCGGATGCCGAGGCGCTTGAGCGCGAGCGGCACGCCGGCGCGCATCGCCGCGACCACGGCGTTCTTGCGGCGCGCCGCGGCGCCGAAGTCTCCCGTGAGGGTGCCCGTGAGGCCGTGGCCCGCGAGCGCGCGCACGTCGTCGATGAGCGACGCGGGATGAAGCAGCGCGTCGCTCGGAATGCAGCCCTCGTTCAGGCAGCTGCCGCCGTCGAGCGAGCGCTCGATGAGCCCGACGCTCGCGCCGAGCCGCGCCGCGCCCGTGGCCGCCTTGTAGCCGCCCGGCCCGCTGCCGATCACGACCAGGTCGAATTGCATCGCCTGGCTCGCGTTCATGCGACGCAGGCGCCGACGCGTGCCGCGCGCCGCAGCGCCTCGCGGCGCGCCGCGTCCACCAGCGGCCGCACCCAGCCGCCCGGTCCCGCGCCGCGCAGGTGGCAGTACGAGGCGAGCAAATTGCGGATCACGATGCCGTCGCGCGCGCCGTCGATGCCCTGCCCGCGCGCGACGCGAAACGCGGTGCGCAGGCCGTCGTCCACTCCTTCGAGGCTCGAGTAGTGGAACTCGTGCGCCGCGATCTGCGCCCCGGGCGCCGCGCCCAGCCACCCGCCTTCCCCGGTCGCGACGAGCTGCGCGTAACCGCGCCCGACCGGCCGCTCGTGCATCACCGCGTCGGCGGGAATCGCGCCGACCATGCGCGCGCGCGTCCCGCGCCAGGCGATGCTGCGCGCGAGATACATCAGCCCGCCGCACTCGGCGTACACCGGGAGCGCCGCCTCGATCGCGCGCGCGATATCCGAGCGCAGCGAGGCGTTCGCCTCCAGCGCCCGCAGCTGCGTCTCTGGGAAGCCGCCCCCGATCACCAGCGCGTCGAGCGGCGGGAGCCCCGGGGTCGAGAGCGTGTCGATCGGCACGAGCTCGGCGCCGACCGCCTCGAGCGCCTCGAGGTCGTCGGCGTAGTAGAAGCCGAAGGCCGCGTCGCGCGCGACGCCCACGCGCACGCGCGCGCCTGCGGAGGGCGATCGCGCCGCCTCGGGCAAGGGCGGAAACGGCGCCGCCTCGCGCGCGATGGCGAGCAGCCGCTCGAGGTCGACGCTCCCGGCGACCCGGTCGCGCACCGCCTCGACGGTGGCCGCGGCCTCGCGCGCCTCGCTGCTCGGCACGAGGCCGAGATGGCGCTCGGCGATCGCGAGCCGCTCGTCGAAGGGCAGCGCGCCGAGCACTTCCACGTCCGTGTAGTGCTCGATCACCGCGCGCAGCTTCTGCTCGTGGCGCGCGCCGCCCAGGTTGTTGAGGATCACGCCAGCGATGCGAATCGAGCGGTCGAACGCCTGGTAGCCGAGGATGAGCGGCGCGATGCCGCGCGTCATGCCGCGCGCGTCGATCACCAGCACCGCCGGCGAGCCGAGCAGCGCGGCGAGCGCCGCGTTCGAGTTCGAGCCGTGCAGATCGAGGCCGTCGAACAGGCCCTTGTTGCCCTCGATGAGGGCGAGGTCGGCGACCGCGCCGTGGCGCGCGAAGCTCGCCAGGATCTCCTCGCGGCCCATGAGGTGGAAGTCGAGGTTGCGGCAGGCGCGCCCCGCGGCGAGCGCGAGCCACATCGGGTCGATGTAGTCGGGGCCCTTCTTGAAGGGCTGCACGCGCAGGCCGCGCGCGGCGAACGCGGCGGCGAGGCCGAGCGCGACGGTCGTCTTGCCGGAAGACTTGTGCGCCGCGGAGATGAACAGGTGCGCCATCGGTTCGGGCGCCCGGGCTCAGGCCTCGGCGCCGGCCTGGGCGGCGAGCGCCTCCGCGCTCGCGCTCTCGGGCGCGAGCTTCAGGAACTTGACGCCGAGCAGCACGAGGAGCGCGCTGAGCGCCATGCCGCCGATCCCGAGCAGCGCTTCGGGCAGGCTCGGAACGTAGTGGTGGATCACGCCGTCGTAGAAGCTCGAGCGCACCTCGTAGCCCGGGAACAGATCGAGCGGCCAGGCCTGGCCGCCGATGATCGTCACGTACATCTGCGCAAGGCCGCCGCCGATCACGAGGACCGCCGCGACCGCGAGCGCGCCCCGCGAACGGTTGAGCCTCGGATGCCATACGAGCGCGAGCGGCACCAGGCTGCCCAGCAGCACCTGTCCGATCCAGAACAGGGCAGTGAAGATCCCGCCTCCCGCGAGCAGGAAGCGCTCGACGGCGATCTCGCGCGCCATGTAAAGGTTGGTGAGATGGAAGACGGCAACGAAGTAGAGCGCCGCGACGATGAACCAGCCGAGCAGCTTCGCCAGGCGCGCAAGGACCGCCTCGCCGAGCGCGCGCCCGGTGCCGGCGTACAGCGCGACGAAGGCGATGAGGTAGGCGGCGAGCCCGTAGACGAACGACAGCGCGATGAACATCGGCGCGAGCATCGCCGAGGCGTAGGCCTCGCGCGCCACGAGGAAGCCGAAGATCGAGCCGGTGCCGGTGGTGAGCACCAGGCGCCACACGAACGCGGCGCGGCCCGCGAGCGTCGTGTAGCGCGATACGCTGCGATCGAGCATCGTCCACAGATACACGGCCGCGAGCGCCAGGAACCCGGTGTAGAGGATCATGTTCCAGGCGAATATTGACTTGAAGTTGTAGGTCGTCATCGCGACCACCAGGCGGTCGGGACGCCCGAGGTCGAGCACCAGGATGGCCAGACCGCCGACGAGCAGCGCCATCGCGAGCCAGGCCGAGAGCGGCGCGAGCGGCTTGTACCAGCGCTTGTCGAACGCCGAGGCGATCGAGGCGACGTTGAGCGCGCCCGAGGCGGCGACGATCAGGAACACCGCGAACACGTGCGGCAGGCCCCAGACCGTCTGGTTGTCCATGCCGGTGATGATGTGCCCCTCGGTCTCCATGTAATGGGCGGCGAGGAGCCCCGCCGCGAGGAGCGCGCCGAGCGCGGCGAACAGCGTCCAGTACCCGGCGCTGCGGCCTTCGATTTCGCGCAACGCGAGCTTCGCCATGTCAAAGCCCCTGGTAGCGCACGCCCGGATCGAGCCGCAGATCGGCGCGCACCTGCACGCTCGTGCGCTCGCGGATTCGGTGCGCGATCTCGCTCTTCGGGTCGTTCAGGTCGCCGAAGGTCATGGCGCCGCGGCCCGTCTTGCGGCAGGCCTCGACGCAGGCGGGCTGCTCGTTGCGGTCGATGCGCTGCACGCACAGCGTGCAGCCTTCGACGGTGCCCTTGCCGCGGGGCACGTCGGGCTTCTGACCGGTGAGGCTCTCGTGCACGAACGAGCGCGCCTTGTAGGGGCAGGCCATCATGCAGTAGCGGCAGCCGATGCAGCGATGGCGGTCGACGAGCACGATGCCGTCGGCGCGCTTGAACGAGGCCGCGGTCGGGCACACGTCCACGCAGGGCGGCTCGGCGCAGTGCTGGCACATCATTGGCAGCGACTTCGTGCGCCCGCTGTAAGGATCGGTGAGCTCGACCTTGCGGATCCACTGCGCGTCGGTTGGGCGCGTCGGCGCCGCAAGGCCGTTCTCCGTGCGGCAGGCCTCGACGCAGGCGGTGCAATCCGCACCGCACAGCGTGGTGTCGACGAGCAGGCCCCAGCGCACCGCGCTGGAAGCGACCCGGGTGGCCGCGGCGCCCTGTCCAACCTCGAACAGGAGGAGGCCCGGGGCGACGGCGACGCCCGCGAGCGTCGCGGCCGCGCCGCCGACGAAACGGCGGCGCGCGGCGGAATCCGGCCCTTTTCCGGCGCTCATCGCGTCTCCCTTCCGGCGAGGGTCGGCAGAAGCGCCGACGATGACGCGCTGCGCGGCTTGTCGGAATGGCACTCGAAGCAGGTGAGCTTCACGCCGACGTAGCGGTGGCAGCTCGCGCAGAAGTCCTGCGGCCGCGCGTCGACGCTGTTGCTCGCGCGGCTCGCGTGGCAGTCGACGCACGCCTGGAGGTCCACCTTCGCGCCGCGCATGCCCTCGCGCACCGTGAGCTCGCGCTGGTGCTTGAGCATCACCATGTGCTCGCGGCGCATCACCGCGGGCGGCGCGAC
>JAKALD010000308.1 GCA_021813275.1 Pseudomonadota bacterium
GCCGGAGGCGCTGGCCGCCTACCAGCAGAAGCTCGCGCAGCGCCTGCGCGAGGCGCTCGGCACGGGGGACGACGAGCGCATCCGCGCCGAGCTCGCGATGTTCGGCATGAAGACCGACGTCGACGAGGAGCTTTCGCGCCTCGGCGCGCACCTCGACGAGGTCGAGCGCGTGCTCGCGAAGGGCGGCGCGGCCGGCAAGCGGCTCGACTTCCTCGCGCAGGAGCTCAACCGCGAGGCGAACACGCTCGCCTCCAAGGCCGCGACGCAGAAGATCTCCGACGCGGCGCTCGAGCTGAAGCTGCTCGTCGAGCAGATCCGCGAGCAGGTGCAGAACATCGAATAGCCGGGGACATGAAAGGGCTGCTGTTCGTCGTCACGGCGCCGTCCGGCGCGGGCAAGAGCTCGCTGATCAACGCGGCGCTCGCCGAGGACGCGCGCCTGCGGCTGTCGGTGTCCTACACCACCAGGGCGCCGCGCCCGGGTGAGCTGAACGGCCGCGAGTACCACTTCGTCGACGACCCGGCGTTCCTCGCGATGCTCGCGCGCGGGGAGTTCCTCGAGTCCGCGGAGGTGCACGGCCACCGCTACGGCACGTCGCAGGCGGTGATCCGCGACATCCTCGCCGCAGGCTTGGACTTGGTGCTCGAGATCGACTGGCAGGGCGCCCAGCAGGTGCGCCGCATCGAGCCGGGCTGCGTCGGCATCTTCATCCTGCCGCCCTCGCTCGGCGAGCTCGAGCGGCGCCTGCGCGCCCGCGGCCAGGACAGCGAGGCCGTCATCCAGCGCCGCATGGCGAGCGCGCGCGAGGAGCTCTCGCACGCCCCCGAGTTCGATTATGCTATTATTAACAAGGAGTTTGAGAGCGCCAAGCGGGACCTGCTGGCGATCGTTCGAGCCGAGCGCGCGCACACCGCGCGCCAGCTCGAGCGCCACCCGGAGCTGTTCCGCCCCCCACTCTGACCGGACGAGCACACCATGGCCCGCATCACCGTCGACGACTGCCTGAAGAAATTCCCCAACCGCTTCCAGCTCACGCTGGCCGCGACCTACCGCGCGCGTCAGCTGAGCGCCGGCGCCTCGGCGCTGCTCGAGCCGAACAAGGACAAGCCCACCGTGATCGCGCTGCGCGAGATCGCGGCCGGCAAGGTCGGCGCCGAAGTGCTGAGGCGCAACGCCACCGCTCCGGCGCCCGGCACGAGCTGACGCCCGGCGCCCGGGCAGCGGGGGCCCGGGCCGGTTCTCAAGCCGCGCGCACTTCGGTACGCTCCCCCGTATGGCCGCCGTCTCCGCCCTCGACGCACAACGCTTCGGCTACCTGAAGCCGGCGGACGTCGCGCGCCTCGCCGAGGCGTTCCGCTTCTCGGAGGCGGCGCACGCGGGCCAGACGCGCCAGTCGGGCGATCCGTTCATCTCGCACCCGCTCGCGGTCGCCGGCATCCTGGCCGACTGGCATCTCGACGGGCAGACGCTCGTGGCGGCGCTGCTGCACGACGTGATCGAGGACACCTCGGTCACCCAGACCGAGATCGCGGAGACCTTCGGCAAGCCGGTGGCGGAGCTGGTCGACGGCGTCTCCAAGCTCGACAAGATCGAGTTCCAGTCCGCCGAGGACGCGCAGGCCGAGAACTTCCGCAAGATGCTGCTCGCGATGGCGCGCGACGTGCGCGTCATCCTGATCAAGCTCGCCGACCGGCTGCACAACATGCGCACGCTCGGCGCGGTGCCGCCCGCGAAGCGCCGGCGCATCGCGCGCGAGACCATGGAGATCTACGCGCCGATCGCCAACCGCCTCGGCCTGAACGCGCTCTACCACGAGCTGCAGGAATGCGCGTTCTCGCACCTGCACCCGCTGCGCTACCGGGTGCTCGCAAAGGCGATCAAGTCGGCGCGCGGCAACCGCCGCGAGGTGATCGGCAGGACGCTGCAAGCGATCCGCGCCAAGCTCGCCGAGGCGGGGATCGCGGCGAGCGTCAGCGGCCGCGAGAAGCACGTGTACTCGACGTACAAGAAGATGCTCGAGAAGCACCTGTCGTTCTCGGAGGTGCACGACATCTACGGCTGCCGCGTGATCGTGCGCGACGTGCCGGCGTGCTACCTGGCGCTCGGCGCGCTGCACGCGCTGTACAAGCCGGTGCCGGGCAAATTCAAGGACTACATCGCGATCCGCAAGGCGAACGCCTACCAGTCGCTGCACACCACGCTGATCGGCCCGCTCGGGCTGCCGATCGAGGTCCAGATCCGCACCGAGGCGATGCACCGCATCGCCGAGTCCGGGGTGGCGTCGCACTGGATGTACAAGGACGACGCCGAGTCGCTGACCGAGCTGCAGAAGAAGACGCACCAGTGGCTGCAATCGCTGCTCGACATCCAGAGCCAGACGGGCGACTCGCACGAGTTCCTCGAGCACGTGAAGGTGGACCTCTTCCCCGACGAGGTCTACGTGTTCACCCCGCGCGGCAAGATCATGTCGCTGCCGCGCGGCTCGAGCGCCGTGGATTTCGCCTATGCGGTGCACACCGACATCGGCGACCGCTGCGTCGCGGCGAAGGTGAACGGCGAGCTGGTGCCGCTGCGCGGCGAGCTTCGCAACGGCGACCGCGTCGAGATCATCACCGCGAGCCACGCCAAGCCGAACCCGGCCTGGCTGCAGTTCGTGCGCACCGGCAAGGCGCGCGCGCACATCCGCCACTTCCTCAAGACGATGCAGTACGAGGAGTCGGCGGCGCTCGGCGAGCGGCTGCTCGAGCAGGCGTTGAAGGGCCTGGGCACGACGCTCGCCGCGATCGACGAGGCGAGCTGGGAGCGCGTGGTGCGCGACACCGTGGCGCGCTCGCGGCAGGAGCTGCTCGCCGACGTGGGGCTGGGCAAGCAGCTGCCGGCGGTGATCGCGCGGCGGCTCCTGCGCTACGCCGAGGCGCCCGGCGAGGAGGCGAAGACCGCGTCGAAATCCGGCAGCATCGTGATCCGCGGCACCGAAGGCGTCGCGGTGCAGCTCGCCACCTGCTGCCGGCCGATTCCCGGCGACGCGATCGTCGGCTCGATGAAGAAGGGCCTGGGGCTCGTGGTGCACGCCGCCGATTGCCGCCAGATCGTGCGCTCGCGGCGCAACGAGCCCGGCCAGTGGATCGACGTCGAATGGGACCCAAACCCCGCGCGCATGTTCCTCGCTGCGATCAAGGTGACCGTCGCCAACCAGCGCGGCGTGCTCGCCAAGGTCGCCTCCGAGATCGCCGAGGCGGGCTCCAACATCGACTCGATCAGCATGGACGACGACCGCGCGCTCTACGCGACCATGCTGTTCGTGCTCGAGGTCGCCAATCGCCGCCACCTGGCGCGCGTGATGCGTGCGCTGCGCCGCCTGCCGGACGTCAAGAAGCTCGCGCGCGCGCGCGAATAAGCTCGATCCCTACCGGATCGAGATCGTCAGCAGGTAGTCGCCGCGCACGACGTTGAGCGCGATGTGGCGCGCCTTGCGCAGCGCGCCCGCGAGCTGCGCCACGTTGCGCACCCGCCGCCCGTTCACGCCGACGACGAGGTCGCCCGGCTGCAGGCCGTTCTGGTCGGCGGGCGAGCCCGGCTGCACGCCGGTCACCACGATCACGCGTTCGGCGCCCGATTCGGTCGAGCGCTCGGCGTCCGCGAAGCGCGCGCCCGCGAGCTCGGGCACGCTCTGGCCGCCGGGCACGGCGCGCGCCTCGATCGGCCCGATGCGCGCGCGCAGCGTGCGCGTCTGCGCGCCGCGCAGCACCTTCAGCCCGACCTCCTCGCCCACCGGCATCACGCCGAGCCGCGCGCGCAGCTCGGCCGCGCTGCGCACCGGCCGCCCGTCGATCGCGACCACGACGTCGCCCGGCTGCAGGCCGGCGCGCGCCGCCGGCGAAT
>JAKALD010000309.1 GCA_021813275.1 Pseudomonadota bacterium
ACTGATTGGCGAGCAGCCGCAGGATCTTCAGGTGCCGCACGCGCTCGTAGTCGGCGATGTCGGTGCGCACGTGGGGAAGCAGGCTATTCGAGGGGTTCTCGACCTGGCTCACGTCCTCCACGATCGACTGCTTGAGGTCCCCCAGGAACTGCACGCGCCCGGGAAACCAGCGCTCGTAGCTCGCGAGCGCCGAGACGTCGTAGCGGAACGCGCCGCTCGGGTCGTTGAAATAGCCGGCGAGCGCGGGCCGCAGGAGGAACGTCCCGCCCCACAGGTTCTCGGCGCGCAGCGAGATCCAGTTGCCGTCCACGTGGCGCTCGACGAGCAGCCGCTCGGGAATCGGCTCCTCGAACGCGGCGAGCGCCTCGGCGCGGTCGGAGGCTTCCTTTCCGGAGTCGGGCTCGGCGTAATGGATCGCCACGTACTGATCGAGCTGCGCGCGCGAGGCCATGCCGTTGAAGTAGCGCTGCAGCAGCGGCACGTCGATGAAGTCGTAGGTCGCGAGCGGGAGCTTGTCCTGGAGGTAGGTGATTCTCAGCTCGCGCGTCTCGAGCGGCGAGAACGAAAGGAGCGTCCTCGCCGCGCGCCCCACCGCGCGCGGCATCGAGGAGATGCGCGTGTTGGTCAGCTCCGCCGTGAGGACGCCCTCCTTGTAGGCGAAGCGGATGTCGCGGAAATCCTGCTCGTAGAGCGCCCGGAAGAGCGCCGCGCGCTGCCCGGCATCGCCACGCCACTGCGCCTCCGTTGGCCGCGGGTTGATCTTCGTGTAGGGCGCCGGCTCGTCGATCTTCGGCACGAACTCGCGCTGCTGGAGCGGCACCGAGACGAACACGTTGAAGCCGAGGTGGCCGTGCGACGTGGACACCTGCGTGCCGAGCCAGCCCCAGTCGTGCTCGATGGCGAAGGCGGGGCCCTTCTTGAGCTTGTCGGCGCCGGACTGGGTGGAGTAGGCGTCGCGCTTGTAATTATTCGCGTCATACTCGGCCACGAACCGCCAGCCAGGGAGCGATTGCGGCGACCAGCGCAGGCCGCCGTACAGGCCATCGATGCGCTTCGCGCCGTAGCCGAGGGTGGCGTCCACGTCCCCGAAACGCTTCGAGGCGGCGACGTAGTAGGCGCGGAAAAGGTCAGTGCCGATGAAGTCCTGCAACCCGAAGGCGATCTGCGGCACGCGCTCGGTTTCGGGAAGCACCCGCAGCTTCACGTCGACCGACTTGTCCTTGTAGTCGCCGTAGTTGATGTTCGGCCCGGGAGCGAACCCCGGGACGTGCATGATCCGCGTGTAGCGGAAGGACGGCTCGAGCCAAGGAAACATCGCGATGCTCGACCAGATCTGGTCGTAGGGCCGGTCCCAGCTGAAGCCCGTGCGCCAGGTGCCGTCGGGCGCCAAGCGCGCGTCCGGCATCGCGATCAGCCCCGTCTGGCCGTTTACGCTCGGCTCGGCGCCGAGCGCGAGCCGCGCCGCGGCGAGGAGCGCCGCGAGCGCCAGCGCGCGCGGGGCGCGCCGGGCGAACCGCGGCAATGGAAGTCGCATCGGCCTTTTTCGGGCTGAGAGATCGGAAGCGCTTGTTGTTCTACGTACGGGCGCGCTGCGGCAAAGCGTGCGGCGCACGAGCCATATTGTGAACGATGCTGCACGTTTTGCGCGCCGTTCCCTGAAAAACCTGCGTTCCGGGCGACGCCCGAGGCGCCACGGTCCGCCGCCCCTTTCGGGCGCGAGGCGAGGACTCGTCAAGGTGACCGCCCGGGTTATACTGCTTGAAGAGGCGCCAATGACGGAAGGATTGATTGAAGTAAAGCCCGACGTGATGATGGGCAAGCCGGTGATCGCCGGCACCCGGATCACGGTGGAGCTGATCCTGGAAAAGCTCGCGGCTGGCGAGACGATTGAGCAGATCGTGGCAGCCCACCCCAGGCTCGGGCGCGAGCACGTCCTGGCCGCGCTCGATTTCGCCGCGCGCGCACTCAAAGGCGACCTCGTTTATCCGCTCGAGCCCAAGGCCGCTTGAAACTCTACGCGGACGAGGGCATCGACCGGCAGATCGTGGAAGGCCTGCGCCGTGCCGGCTTCGACGTCGCGTACGCGGCCGAAAGCGACCCCTCCCTTGCCGACGACTCGATTCTCGCGAAAGCGACTGCCGAGGGCCGCCTGTTTCTGACGAGTGACAAGGATTTCGGCGAGCTCGTCTATCGTCTCAAGAAGGCGAATGAGGGTGTCGTGCTCGTGCGCCTCGCTGGACTCTCTGCCGATGTGAAGGCAAGGCTCGTCGTCGAGGCGATTTCAAGCCATTCCCGGGAGCTGCCGGGCGCATTTTCCGTGCTCTCGCCGGGTTTGCTGCGCATTCGCACTCTTGGATAGCGCCGGCGTCACGCGCTCCCCGCGCCGTAGCCCGGCGCCGCCGACGCGGGCGCGCCGGCGGCGGAGCGACGCGAGCATCCCCCCTCGCCGGAACCATGCAAATCTTCCATATGATGGTAGCATTGCACGCATGATCGAGCGCGCCCTCAAGCCGGTCGTGCAAGGCATGCTGCGGCGGCATGCGGCGGTCGGACTGCTCGGGCCGCGCCAGGCGGGCAAGACCACGCTCGCGCTCGAAATCGCCGCCTCGCAGCCGAGCGTGTACCTCGATCTCGAGTCGCCGTCGGACCGCGCGAAGCTCGCCGAGCCGGAGGACTATCTCGGGCGCCACGAGGACAAGCTCGTCATCCTCGACGAGATCCAGCGCGCGCCGGGGCTCTTCCAGACGCTCCGCGGGCTGATCGACGCCGGCCGCCGACGGGGCCGCGGGCACGCGCGGTTCCTGGTCCTTGGCTCGGCGTCGATCGAGCTGCTGCGGCAATCGGCCGAGAGCCTCGCGGGCCGCATCGCCTACGCCGAGCTCGCGCCGTTCGATGCGCTGGAAATCTCCGCGGGAAAGCGCGCCCGGGAGCGCCTGTGGTTGCGCGGCGGATTCCCGCCGAGCTTTCTCGCCCGCGGCGAGCATGCCAGTCTGGAATGGCGCCGGGCGTTCATCCGCACCTACCTCGAGCGAGACATCCCGCAGCTCGGCCCGCGCGTTCCCGCCGAGACGCTGCGCAGGTTCTGGACCATGCTCGCGCACGCCCAAGGCGGGATCCTCAACGCGGCGCGCCTCGCCTCGGGGCTGGGCCTGAGCGGCCAGACCGTCGGCCGCTACGTGGACCTGCTGGTCGATCTCCTGCTCGTGCGCCGGCTCGCGCCATGGGCCGCGAACGTCGGCAAGCGCCTGGTGCGCTCCCCCAAGGTCTATGTCCGCGACAGCGGCATCGTGCACGCCCTGCTCGGCATCGGCGACTACGAAGCCCTGCTCGCGCATCCCGTGGCGGGACCGAGCTGGGAGGGGTTCGTCGTCGACAACCTGCTCGCCGCCGCGCCTCCGGGGACTGAGGCCGGCTTCTACCGCACCGCAGGTGGCGCCGAAGCCGATCTCGTGCTCGCCCTAAGCGCCGGCAAGCCCTGGGCGATCGAGGTCAAGCGCAGCCTCGCCCCAAGGCTCGAGCGTGGATTTCGCGAGGCCTGCGCGGACCTCGACGCAAAACGCAGGCTCGCCGTGTACCCGGGCGAAGAGCGCTTCGCGCTCGGGCAGGGGGTCGAAGCGATCAGCCTCGCCGAGCTCATGCGCGAGCTGCGTGGGGGACGATAATGCGTCGGGACCTGCCTTCCACGCTCAGGCCAGACGGCCGGACCGCGATGCGGCCCGCTCCGCCAGCGACCATCGCCTGAAGAGGCCGCGCACCCTTTCAGTGGTGCGTCGTCGTCGTGCCGCCGCCGCCGCCCGCCGCGGCCGCAGCCGCCGCAGCCGCCGCGCCTGCCGCGATCGCACCCGCCGGGATTCCGCCC
>JAKALD010000310.1 GCA_021813275.1 Pseudomonadota bacterium
ACCGCGCCGAGCGCGAGCCAGCCGGCGAAGCGCGCGTTCGGCGCGGGCAGGGCGTAGCCGCCCGCGCCGTGGACCGCGTATAGCCACAGGCCGGCGAACGGCGCGCCGTACAGGAACCGCACCAGGGTCGCGCCGAGCGTGCCGAGCTCCGCGCTGAGATGACGCTGAGCGGCGTTACGCAGCGTCTGCGCGAATGCTGCCCAGACGGTGATCGGGATCCACAGCCAGGGCGCGGCGGACACTCAGCCGCGGCCCACGAACGGCATCTTGGTCGCCATGACGGTCATGAACTGGACGTTGGCGTCGAGCGGCAGGCCCGCCATGTAGAGCACTGCGCTCGCGACGTGGTTCACGTCCATGCGCGGCTCGACCGCGACCGTGCCGTTCGCCTGCGGAACGCCCGCCTTCATGCGTTCGGTCATCTCGGTCGCGGCGTTGCCGATGTCGATCTGGCCGCAGGCGATGTCGTGCGCGCGGCCGTCGAGCGAGATGCACTTGGTGAGCCCGGTGACCGCGTGCTTCGTCGCGGTGTAGGGCGCCGAGAACGGGCGCGGCGCGTGCGCCGAGATCGAGCCGTTGTTGATGATGCGCCCGCCGCGCGGGCTCTGCGCCTTCATGATGCGGATCGCTTCCTGCGAGCACAGGAACATGCCGGTGAGGTTGACGTCGACCACCGCCTGCCACTGCTCGTAGCTGAGATCCTCCATCGGGATCGCCGGCGCGCCCCTGCCAGCGTTGTTGAAGAGCACGTCGAGGCGCCCCCAGGTTTCCCGTACGCGCGCGAAGAGGGCACGCACCGCGTCCGGCTTGCCGATGTCGGTGGCGAGGGCGAGCGCGCGCGACCCGTCGGCGCCCGCGTCCTGCACCGTCTTGTCGAGCAGCTGCTGGCGCCGTCCCGCGAGCGCGACCCGGTAGCCGTTCTTCAGGAACGCGAGCGCGACCGCCTTGCCGATCCCGGTGCCCGCGCCGGTGACGAGCGCGACTTTGCCTTGCGTGGACATGACTCTCCTCCCGCCGATTGGGGCCCCGGCGCATGGTACCGCAGCCGGGGGCCCCTGTCGGCGCACGGCGACGCCCGCGGCGCAGCTCGTCGCTCCGTGGCGACGAAACGGGGCGCATTCTGCGAAACCGCGAGCCCGCGCCCTGCGCCGTCCTTACGATCGCGACATGGCACGGCGCGACCGTGTTTTTCCGCGCGCAGCGGCGCTCGCCCGCCGGGGCGCCGTCGCGCTGATCGCGGGGCTCGCCGCGTGCAGCGTCGCGCCGCCGAAAGAGCACCCGCCTGCGCCTCCCCCGCGATCGCCTGCGCCTTTATCGAGCGCTCGCAGCCTCGCCGATTACGAGCGCGAGGTCGCGCTGAGCGTGCAGGCGGCGAGCGGCGCCGAGGTGTACGAAGGACGCCCGCAGTATTTCCTGCGCGCGGTGATCGTCTACCGCCTCGAAATCGACGCCCACGGCTGGCCGGTGCGCGTCGAGCTCTACCGCGCGCCCGACAAGGCGGGCGCCCGGGAGCTGGTCGCGCGCGCGGCGGCGAGCGTGCGGCGCGCGGCGCCGTTTCCGCGCCCCAGCCCGCGGCTGCTCGACGGCGCGGGCAGGGTCGGGCTGATGGAAACCTGGCTGTTCGACGACGACGGGCGCTTCCGGCTGCGCGCAGTGTCGCTGCCGCAAAAGGCCGATTGAGGGCGGCGCCGCGCTACGCCGCCTTCTGCTCCTTGAGCCCCAGCTCGTCGGCGAGCTGCTTGCGCAGGATGTACTTCTGGATCTTGCCGGTCACCGTCATCGGGAAGCTCTGCACGAACTTCACGTAGCGCGGGATCTTGTAGTGCGCGATCTGGCCGCGGCAGAACTCGCGGATCTCCTCCTCGGTCGCGCTGACGCCGGGGCGCAGGATCACGCAGGCCGCGAGCTCCTCGCCGTACTTGTCGTCGGGCACGCCGACGCACTGCACGTCCTGGATCTTGGGATGCCGGTACAGGAACTCCTCGACCTCGCGCGGGTAGATGTTCTCGCCGCCGCGGATCACCATGTCCTTGGAGCGCCCGACGATGTTGCAGTAGCCCTCCGGGTCGATGGTCGCGAGGTCGCCGGTGTGCATCCAGCCGGCGGCGTCGATCGCCTCACGGGTCTTCTCCTCGTCGTTCCAGTAGCCGAGCATCACGCAGTAGCCGCGCGTGAGCAGCTCGCCCTTTTCGCCGCGCGGCACGATGCGGCCCTCGCCGTCGACGATCTTGACCTCGATGTGCGGCTGGATGCGGCCGACGGTGGAGACGCGCCGCTCGAGCGGATCGTCGACCGAGCTCTGGAAGCTGACCGGCGAGGTCTCGGTCATGCCGTAGGCGATGGTGACTTCGCGCATGTTCATCTTGTCGGCGACGCGCTTCATCACCTCGATCGGGCAGGGCGAGCCGGCCATGATGCCGGTGCGCAGGCTCTTCAGGTCGTACCTGGCGAAGTCCGGATGGTCGAGCACCGCGATGAACATCGTCGGCACGCCGTGCAGCGCGGTGCAGCGCTCGGCCTGCACCGCCTCGAGCACGCTCTTCGGGTCGAAGCCGCCGTCCGGGAAGACCATGGTCGCGCCGTGCGTGACGCAGGCGAGGTTGCCAAGGACCATGCCGAAGCAGTGGTACAGCGGCACCGGGATGCACAGCCGGTCGCGCTCGGTGAAGCGCATCGCCTCGCCGATGAAGAAGCCGTTGTTGAGGATGTTGTGGTGGGTGAGCGTCGCGCCCTTGGGCGAGCCGGTGGTGCCGGAGGTGAACTGGATGTTGATCGGCTCGTCGAATTGCAGCTTCGCGCCGAGGGCGGCGAGTTCCTGCAACTCGGCGGTGCTCGCCGGGCCGAGCAGGTCGTCGAAATTGAGCATCCCGGGCGTCCTGTCCGCGCCCAGGCGGATCACGGTCCCGAGGTGGGGGAGCTTCGCGGCCTGAAGCTTCTGCGGGGTGCTCTTCGCGATTTCCGGCGCCACGTCCTGCAGGATCGCCAGGTAGTCGCTCGTCTTGAAGCTGGGCGACAGGATCAGCGCCTTGCAGCCCACCTTGTCGAGCGCGTACTCGAGCTCGGCGCGCCGGTAGGCGGGATTGATGTTCACCAGGATGAGCCCCGCCTTCGCGGTCGCGAACTGGGTGAGCACCCATTCGGCGCAGTTCTGCGACCAGATGCCGATGCGCTCACCCGGCGCGAGGCCCAGGCGCCGCAGGCCGCAGGCAAGGTTGTCCACGCGTTGCTTGAGCTCGGCGTAACTCCAGCGCACGTTCTGGTGGCGCACCACCAGCGCCTCGCGCGAGCCGAAGCGCGCCGCGGCCCGCTCGAAATGCTCGCCGATGGTCTCGCCGATGAGCGGCACGGGCGAGGCCCCGTGAACGTAGCTCGGTTGTCGGTCCATGCGCGGTCCTCCTCCAAAGGAATGGCCCATTGTTCCGCGAGCGCCGGGCCGATTCAAGGGCGACGCCGGCTGTCGTGGGCCTGACGCCGCGCGCCGGCCAGGCGGTCGCTCACCCCGCCTTGCCTTCCAGCACCATCTGCGTCTGGGTGGTGAGCGCGAGCAGCCTTCCCGACTCGTCGGTGACGCGCGTCTGCCAGACCATCGTGCGGCGGCCCCGGTGCAGCGGCGTGGTCTCGGCGCGCACCGTGCCGCTGCGCCCCGCGGCGAAGAAGTTGGTCTTGGATTCGAGCGTCGTCGTGGTCGCGCCCGCCGGCAGGTTGACGATCGTCGCCACCGCGCCCATCGTGTCGGCGAACGCCATCAGCGCGCCGCCGTGCAGCGCGCCACCGACGGTGCGCAGCTCGTCGCGGATCGGCAGCTCGGCGAGCACGCGCTCGGGGCTCGCCTCGACGACGCGCATGCCGAGGTGC
>JAKALD010000050.1 GCA_021813275.1 Pseudomonadota bacterium
CCTCGCCTCGGCCACTGCGCACCGGGTCGCGACGGCGCGCTTCCGCCTGCGCGAGGCCGCGCCGCGCGTCGAGGCCGCGCTCGCGCGCCGCGTCGAGAGCTGCCTGGCGAGGCTCGAGCGGCTGCGCGCCAGCCTCGCGAGCCTCGACCCGAACGCGGTGCTCGCGCGCGGCTACAGCCTGACGCGCGATGCGCGCGGCGAGCTGCTGCGCGACGCGGCGCGCGTCGCCGAAGGCGAGCGCGTGATCACCACGCTCGCGCGCGGCTGGATTGAAAGCGAAGTGCGCCGCAAGGGCTAAGCGCCCGGGCGTCGTGCCGCGCCTATAATTCGCCCATTCCATGGGCCACCGCCTGAGCAGGATCACCACGCGCACCGGCGACGCCGGCGAGACCGGCCTCGGCGACGGCGCGCGCGTGCCGAAAGACAGCGCCCGCATTCAGGCGCTCGGCGACGTCGACGAGCTGAACTCGGCGATCGGGGCGGTGCTCGCCGAGGACGTGCCGCCGGAGCTGCGCGAGGCGCTCGAGCGCGTGCAGCACGACCTGTTCGACCTCGGGGGCGAGCTGAGCATCCCCGGGCACGCGCTGCTCGGCGCGGCGCACGTGCAGCGCCTCGAGGACCTCATCGAGACGCACAACGCCACGCTCGCGCCGCTCAAGGAGTTCATCCTGCCCGGCGGCTCGCGCGCCGCCGCCGCCGCGCACCTCGCGCGCACCGTGTGCAGGCGCGCCGAGCGCAGCCTCGTGGCGCTCGGACGCAGCGCGCCGGTCGGCCAGCCCGCGCGGCAGTACCTCAACCGGCTCTCGGACCTGCTGTTCGTGGCCGGCCGCGTGCTCAACCGCCATGCGGGCCGCGGCGACACGCAATGGCGCCACGTGCGCGCGAAGCCATGAGGCTGCGCGGCGCCCTCCTCGCGATCCTGCTGCTCGCCCCGCTCGCGGCGGCTGCGCAGGTCGCGCGCGAGCCGCTGTTCAACCTGGTGAGCCTGTCGGCGCAGGCCGAGAGCGAGGTGCCGAACGACACCCTGGTGGCGCTGCTCGCGGTGGAGGCCGAAGGCGCCGATCCCGCGCAGCTCGCCGACGACGTCAACCGCAGCATGCACAAGGCGCTCGCCCTCGCGCGCGGCGTGGCCGGCGTCAAGCTGAGGAGCGGCGCCTACCAGACCTCCCCGGTGTACGACAAGGCGCGCATCGTGCGCTGGCGCGTGCGCCAGGAGCTGCGCCTGGAGTCCTCGGACTTCGCCGCGGCGAGCGCGCTGATCGGCAAGCTCCAGTCGATCCTCACCGTCGCGAGCGTCTCGCTTAGCGTGTCGCCGCAGGCGCGCCACCGGGCCGAGAACGCGCTGATCGAGGAGGCGCTCGCCGCGTTCCGGCAGCGCGCGCAGCTGGTGCGCGAAGCGCTCAAGGCGAAGGGCTACCGCATCCGCGACCTGCAGGTCTCGAGCGGCGCGCCCGCGCCGCGCGTGTACGGGGCGCTGCGCGGCATGGCCGCGAGCGTCCCTGCCTTCGAGCCCGGCACGAGCCAGATCTCGGTATCGGTTTCCGGCACCATCCAGCTCGAATAGCGAGCGGCGGCCCCGCCGCGCGACGCGCGGATAACTCGCCGCGCGGGCGAGCCAGTACAATGGTTCGGCACGCCCGTCCGACCCCGCCACGATGCGTTCCAAGCCGCCTGCCGTGCTCGTGCTCGTCTTCGACGTCTTCGGCACCGTTGTCGACTGGCGCGGCTCGCTCGTCCGCGAGGGCCGCAAGCTCGGCCGCGCGAAGGGCCTGAAGGTCGACTGGGAGGCGTTTGCCGACGCGTGGCGCGCCGGCTACCGGCCCGCCATGGCGCGCGTGCGCTCGGGCGAGCTGCCGTGGCGCACGATCGACGCGCTGCATCGCATGATCCTCGACGAGCTGCTCAAGCAGTTCGGCATCGAGGGCCTGGGCGAGGAGGAGGTGCAGCAGCTTAACCGCGCGTGGCACCGGCTGCGGCCGTGGCCCGACGCGCGCGCGGGCCTGAGCAGGCTCAAGCGCGACCACGTCATCGCCACGCTCTCGAATGGCAACGTCGCCCTTCTCACCGCGCTGTCGAAATTCGGCGCTCTGCCGTGGGACTGCATCCTGTCCGCAGAGTTGTTCCGCCATTACAAGCCCGATGCGCAGGTGTATCTGGGCGCCGCGGCGCTGCTCGACGTGCCGCCCCGCCGGCTCATGATGGTCGCCGCGCACAAGGACGACCTGCACGCCGCCAAGGCCTGCGGCCTGCGCACAGCCTTCGTGCGCCGCCCGCTCGAGTTCGGCCGCCGCGCGCGCCCCGACCTGAAAGACGAGCCCGCGTTCGACGTCAACGCGGACGACTTCCTCGATCTCGCGCGCAAGCTGGCCCGCGGCCGTTAGCGAATGCGGACGAAGGCCTCCGGCAACCGCCACCGCGTCCTGATCATCGACGACGAGGAGTCGACGCGGCTGCTGCTGGCGCGCATCCTGACCCAGGATCTCAAGGCCGAGGTGACGCTCGCCGGCACCTGCGAGCAGGCGCTCAAGCTGGCCGGCAACTTCGCCTACGACGCCATCCTGCTCGACCTGCTGATGCCCGGAATCGGCGGCTACGAGGTGCTCAGGGCGATCCGCGCGGGCTCGCCGAACGCGCACACGCCGGTGGTGGTCGTGTCGGTGCTCGGCGACCCGCAGAGCGTGGAGAAGACGCTCGCCGCCGGCGCGAGCGCCTATCTGGTGAAGCCGATCGAGCGCCGCGCGCTCGTCGCCGCCGTGAAAACGCAGCTCGCCGCGCGCAAGCACCCGCCGGCCTGACCGCATCCCCCGGGAGACCCGCATGCCAGACATCAGGATCGCCAACCCCGACGCGCTCGGCAAACCGCTCGGGCAGTATTCGCACGTGACGCGCGTGAAGGCGAGCGAATTCCTGTTCATCGCCGGCATGGTGGCCGCCGACGCCGCCGGCAACCTCGTGGGCGGGGACGATTTCGACGCGCAGTGCGCCCAGGTCTTCCGCAACGTCGAGGCGGCGCTGCGCTCGGAGGGCGCCGGCTGGGGCAACGTGGTGCAGTTCACGACCTACCTCGTGCATTCGCAGGACATTGCGAAGTTCATGGCGTTCCGCAAGCGGGAGCTCCCCGGGATGTTCCCGAACGGCGCCTATCCGCCGAACACGCTGCTGATGATCGACCGGCTGGTGCACGAGGCCTTCCTGATCGAAGTGCAGACAGTCGCCGCGCTGTGACGCCGCGGGGCGCGCCGGCGCGCGCGGCGCTGCTGTGCGCCGCGCTGCTCCTCGCGGCGTGCAGCAAGGCGCCCTCGCTCGCCCCGCTCGCGCCGGACGCGGTGATCGTCGCGTTCGGCGACAGCCTCACCTTCGGCACCGGCGCCGCCGAAGGCGAGAGCTACCCGGCGCAGCTCGGGCGCATGATCGGCCGGCGCATCGTCGACGCGAGCGTTCCCGGCGAGGTGAGCGCCGCGGGCCTCGAGCGTCTGCCCGCGGTGCTCGACGAGTACCAGCCGCAGCTCCTGCTGCTGTGCGAGGGCGGCAACGACTTCCTGCGCCAGATCGGCAAGCGCCAGGCGGCCGACCACGTCCGCGCCATGGTGCGCCTGGCGAAGACCCGCGGCATCGACGTGCTGCTGATCGGCACGCCGCAGCCCGGGCTCACCGTCACGCCGCCCGAGTTCTACGCCGAGATCGCGAAGGAATTCCGCATTCCGTATGAAGGCAAGGTGATCGGCCGCATCCTGCGCGACGAGGCGCTCAAGTCCGACCCGATCCACCCCAATGCGGCCGGCTACCGCCTGATGGCCGGAAGCGTCGCCGCGCTGCTCAAGAAGTCCGGCGCTCTGGGGAGGTGACGCGGGGGTGAGAAGCGCCTCACCCCCGCACCCCCTTTAGCACCCCTTCGCGCTCGAGGCGAGCATAGTCCTCGGGCCGGTCGACGTCCCACACGGTGCGCAGCCGCACCCAGCGCCAGCCGAGGCGCGCGAGCCGGCGGCGCGTCGCGCCGAACACGCGCGCCGTGCCCCAGGGCACACCGGCGAACAGCGCCTTCGCGGCGCGCCGCACGCCGACGAGCGCGTAGCCGCCGTCCTCGGCGGGCGCGAAGACCGCGTCGTTGCCCTCCCGCAGCGCGCGCAGCGCCGCGCGCAGGTCACCGGGTCGCAGCGCCGGGCAGTCGGTGCCGACGAGCACGGCATAGTCGGCGGCGCGCAGCGCGCCTTCGAGCGCGCGCAGCATGCGCCGCCCGAGGTCGCCGCCGCCTTGAGCGCGCAGCCGCGCGCCGAAGCGGCGCGCGCAGGCGAGGAAGAACGGATGCCGGTGCGGCGCGCCGTGCAGCTCGAGGCGCGCGCCGTGCGCCGCGCGCGCCGTGCGCAGCATGCGCTCGACGAGCCGCGCGTGCAGGTCCGCGGCGCCGCCGGACCCCAGCAGCGGGGCGAGGCGCGTCTTGACCGCGCCCGGCTCGGGCGCCTTCGCGAGCACGACGAGCGCCGCGCGCCGCTCAGCCCGGCTTCGCATAGCGGCGCGCCAGCTCCTCGGGATCGGCGCCGAGGAAATACGCGAGGCGCAGGCGCCACATGAGCAGGATCGTCGGCAGCGTGCCGTGCCTACGCCAGCGGCGATCGGAGGTGAGCACCCGCTCGCGCAGGCAGGCCGGACGCGAGAGCCGCTTCATGCGGGCGCTGAAGGCGACATCCTCCATGAGCGCGATGTCGGGAAATCCGCCGGCGCGCTCGAGGGCGTCGCGCCGCGCGAAGATCGCCTGGTCGCCGGTCGCGATGCCGGTCAGGCGCGAGCGCAGGCTCATGAAGAAGCCGACGAGCGCGAGCAGCGGCGAGCGCGAGTCGATCGCCACGTCGAAGCGGCCCCACGCGTGCGCGCCGCCGGCGAGCGCGGCGAGCACCGCGCGCTCGGCTCGCGGCGGCAGCCGCGTGTCGGCATGCAGGAAGAGCAGCACGTCGCCGCGCGCGGCCGCGGCGCCGGCGTTCATCTGGCGCGCTCGCCCGCGCGGCGCCTCGAGCACGCGGTCGGCGAGCGGTGCGGCAAGCGCGCGCGTCGCGTCCGCGCTGCCGCCGTCCACCACGACGACCTCGTGGCCGAGCGCGCGCAGCGGCGCGAGCGCCTCGAGGCACCGCGCGATCCCGTGCGCCTCGTCGAGCGCCGGGACGATCACCGAGATCGTGCCGGGCATGGCTAGCCGCGCCGCCAAGCGTGAAAGCGCTGCAGCGCGCCGAGCAGCCGCTGGGGGGCATGGGCCTTCCTCCAGACGCCGGCGGCGTACTTGTTGGCCTCGGCGAGCGTCGGATAGACGTGGATGGTGCCCAGGATCTTGTTCAGACCGATGCCGTGGCGCATCGCGGCCACAAGCTCGGCGATCAGCTCGCCCGCCTGCTCACCGAGGATCGCCGCACCGAGGATCCGGTCCTTGCCCGGAACGCTGAGCACCTTGACCAGCCCGCTCGCGGCTTCGTCGGCGATCGCGCGGTCGAGCTCGGCGAGGTCGTAGGTCGAGACCTCGTAGGGCACGCCGCGCGCCTGCGCCTCGGTCTCGTTCAAGCCCACGCGCGCCACCTCCGGGTCGGTGAAGGTGGCCCACGGGATCACCGAGTCGTCGACCCGGAATTTCTTCCATCCGCCGAAGAGCGCGTTGACCGCGGCGTACCACGCCTGGTGCGCGGCGGTGTGCGTGAGCTGGTATGGGCCGGCGACGTCGCCGCAGGCGTAGATGTTCGGGTACAGCGTCTGCAGGAACTCGTTGGTGGCGATGGTGCGCTGCGCGCTCGTCGGGATGCCGAGCGCCTCGAGCCCGTAGCCTTCGGTGTTGGCGACGCGCCCGAGCGCGACCAGCAGCGCGTCCAGCTCGATGCGCGTCTCCCCTTGCGCGTGCTCGCACACGAGTATCTTGCGGCCGTCCTGCAGCTCGCAGCGCGCGGCCCGGTGCCCGGTGAGCACCTCGATGCCCTCCTCGCGGAAGCGCTGCGCAAGCCTCTCGGAGATCTCCAGGTCCTCGCGCGGCAGCAGCCGCGGCAGCATCTCGACCAGGGTCACGCGCGAGCCGAAGCGCGCGAAGGCCTGCGCGAGCTCGCAACCGATCGGCCCGCCCCCCAGCACCGCGAGCCGCGGCGGCAGAGTCCTCAGATCCCACAGCGTGTCCGAGGTAAGACAGCCGATGCGATCGAGGCCGGGAATCGGCGGCACGAGCGGACGCGCGCCCGCGGCGATCACGATCGCGCGGGTGGTGAGCCGGCGCGCACCCCCGTCGGCGCCTCGCACTTCGACCTCCCAGGGCGAGACGATCTTCGCCTCGCCCCGAAGGCACTCGACCCCGAGCTGCGTGTAGCGCTCGACCGAATCGCGCGGCGCCACCGTGCGCACCACACGCTGCACGCGCTCCATGATATCGGCGAAGTCGAACTCGGCGTGCACCGATGTCAGGCCGTACTCCGTCGCGCGCCGAATCTGCGCGAGCACGCGCGCCGACTTGATGAGCGCCTTCGAGGGCACGCAGCCGGTGTTCAGGCAGTCGCCGCCCATCCTGTGCTTCTCGACCAGGGTCACCTCGGCGCGCAGCGTCGCGGCGATGTAGGCCGCCACCAGTCCGGCCGAGCCCGCGCCGATCACCACCAGGTTGCGTTCGAACTTCGCCGGCCGCTTCCAGCCCGCGTAGGTGCGGCGCGCGCGCAGCGCCCCGAGCAGCGCGAACCTTGGAAGCTTCACGGGCTGGCCGTGCGGCGGGCGCGGGCGAGCTGGTAGTCCGGCCCGTGCACGATGCGCTCGTAATAGGAGCGGTGCGCCTCCGAGCCCGCGGGCCAGAGCTCGAGGAAGCGCCGCTCCCAGGCCGCGCGGTCGTAGTCGATTGGCTGCGCCTCGACGTGCAGGCGCCCGGCGCGCGCCGCGTAGAGCGCGCGCGGGCTCGGGCGCAGCGCGACGCGCGTCGCGAGCCCGTAGCCCGCGCCGCGAAAATTCGGCATTCCGGCTGCGCCGTTGTTGGCGATCACCCGGCCGCCGTCGAAGCGCTGCAGCACCGGCAGGCAGGTGTGGCTCGAGGCGATGACGCGCGCGTTCGCGGCGCGCAGGGCAGCGTGCGCAGCGGACGCGCCGGCAGCGGTGGCGAGGGATTCCTGCGAGAACCCCCAGCCGGCGAGCGAATCTGCGTCGCCGTGCACGATCGCGACGCGCTCGCTGCCAACCTCGGCGACGAGGTAGGCTGGCAGCGCGCGCAGCGCGGCGAGCGCTTCGGGGAGCGCGTGCGCCGCGAGCCGCAGGCGCTCCATGATGCGATTGGAGCGCTCCACCTCCCCGTCGCCCACCCACTGCGGATAGGCGCAGCCGCAGCCCGCCCCCGCGTGCGGCTCGGCGAGCTCCGTTTCGACGTTGCCGCGCGTGGCGAGCTGCTCGAGGACCTGCCGGTTCACGCGCTCGAATTCGGCGGCATCGGCGTCGAACCAGTGGAAATCACCGTTGAAGACGAGCGCCTTCGGCCCGGGCTCGGCGTCGTAGAGCTCGAGCAGCCGCTCGAGCGCGAGCCGGTTGCCGTACACGCCGCCCGCGACCCACAGCGCCTCGACGGCGAGCGCGGCCGGCGCCGCGAGCGCGCGCCCCCCGTAGCGGTACGACGCGGGGCAGCTGCGCCCCGGGCCCTCAGCCATCGAGCGCACCCCCGCATGAGGAGCCCTGGCCCGCGGTGCAGCCGTAGCAGTGGTCGCGCACCGCGATCGGGTTCCCGCTCAGCTCGCGCCCGATCAGCTCCGAGAGGTGCGTCTTCGAGCCCCCGCCGAGCGGGAGGCCCAGCATCTGGTTGAAGTCGCAGTCGTAGACGTAGCCCCGCCAGTCCACCGAGACGAGCGTGCGGCACATCACCGTCTCGAGGTTCTCGTCGCGGTGCGCCGCGTGCAGCAGCGCCAGGTAGGCGTTGAACTGGCCCTTCGAGATCAGCGTCGAGCCGAAGCGCTGGATCGGCATGTTCGCGAGCGTGTAGAGCCGGTTGAACGCCACCCCGTGCCGCTCGGCGAGCGCGCGCTTGTAGTCCGCCTCGAGCGCGGCCTGCGACGGGGGGAGCACCGCGCCCTGCGGGTTGTAGACGAGGTTCAGCTCGAGACCGCTCGCCGGAGCGCCGTAGCCGAGCCTGTTCAGCCTGCGCAGCGCGGCGAGGCTGCGCTCGAACACGCCCTTGCCGCGCTGCCGGTCGACGTTCTCCTCGAGGTAGCACGGCAGCGAGGCGACCAGCGCGACCCCGTGCGCGGCGAGGAACTCGGCGAGGTCCTCCTGCCCCGGCTCCTCGAGCACGGTGAGATTGCAGCGGTCGATCACGTGCGTGCCGAGCTCGCGCGCGCGCGCGACCAGCTCGCGAAAGTGGGCATTGAGCTCGGGCGCCCCGCCCGTGATGTCGAGCCGCCGCACCCCCGAGACTTCCAGGAAGGCGAGCACGTCCGCGAGCGTTTCCCTTCCCATCGACTCGGTGCGGCTCGGGCCGGCGTTCACGTGGCAGTGCAGGCAGCTCTGGTTGCAGCGGTAGCCGACGTTCACCTGCAGGGTTTCCAGCCGCGCGCGCCGGATGGCGGGAAAGCCGAAGTGCCGCATCAGGGGCAGGGTTGCGTGCATCGGGGTTCCTGGAAGCGGTGGGACGCCGCGGATTGGTCGAGATCGATGCGCGTAGATTACAGCCGGTCCGCGCGCACCCCAATCATCTTCGCGCCGGCGCCGCCGGCCCGGCGAGGTCGATGCGCCGCACGTAGACGGGATAGTCGATTGGCTCGCGGTTCTGGTAGTCGATGCGCCGACGGCGGCTTTCGTGCAGCAGGTGGTAGCGGACCGTCACCTCGAGCCTGCTCGGGGCAGGCTTCTGGCCGGTGCGGAACTCGAAGCGCCAGCTGCGCGGCTCGCGATAGGCAAGCCGCGTGTCCCGCAGGTCGACGATGAACGGGCGCCACATTACCAAGCGCTCGAGCGTCGCGCGCTGCGTCTTGACGGGCGCGCCAGCGGAATCGAGCAGCCGCCACTCGATCGTCAGGTGGCGGTCCGGGGTTCCGGTCGGCAGGAAATGGGCGGCGCCGACGTTGGTCAGCACGAGCTCGAAAGCGCGCCGCTGCTTTGCGCGGGCGTCGACCTCGACGAGCCGCGCATCCAGCGCGCCGGCGACCATCCGCGGGTCGTGGCCGCCGCGCCAGAGGTGCTCGCGCGCGGGGCGCACCGCTCCGCCCTGCGCGAGCGGCCGCTTGACGAGGGGCATGTGGCACTGCACGCAGCCGAGCGCGGCCACGTCCTTCACGACGTACTCGCCGCTGCGGCCACCGGCCCGGCCGGCGCCGGCCGCGATCTCGGCCGCGGTGCCGCACGGCGGGAAGCGGTAGAAGGTATCCCAGCGCGCGCCCTGCACCACGTGGCAGCGCAGGCAGATCTCGTTGGGGTTGGAGAGCTTCCGCGTCGGATGCGGCGCGTCCAGGTTCGCGTAAGGGCCGACGATCTTGCCGTCGCGCAGGTGACAGGCTGCGCAGGTCACGCCCTGGTGCTGCAGCGCCGCGTCGTAGTCAGCATTTGCGGCGAGGATCGGGTCCCACTTGTCGCGATCTCGAAAGCCGAGCACCCGCTGCGGCTGCTGGCGGTCGAGCGGCGTGTGGCAGTTCTTGCAGACCTGCTGGCCGCCGTCGAAGCGCCAATCGGCCTGGAAATAGGGGTCGGTCCAGGCGCGGCTGTGCATGCTGGTGCGCCATTCGGCGTAGATCGCCTGATGGCAGCGGCCGCAGCCCTCGGCGCGCAGCGCGCCGAGGGCGGGCGGCGCGGCGCGCGTGTCGATCGGGCGCTCGAACGCCGGCGAGATGGTGAAGATGTTGAGCGGCCGCAGGAAGCGCCACGCGAGAAAGCCCGTAGCCGCGGCGAGCGCCACGAGGAGGATCGCTCGCTTGCGCGACATCGGGCCGCTCTTCGATCGATCGCGCTCAGGACGCGGCGCGTTCCACCGGCAAGCCGGCCGCCTTCCACTCGGGAAAGCCCTCTTCGAGGCGCCGTGCCCGCCAGCCGCGCTTGCGCAGCATCGCCACGGCCTCGAACGACATCAGGCAGTAAGGCCCGCGGCAGTACGCCACCACCTCGCGCTTCTTGGGCAGCCGCGCGAGCCCGCTTTCGAGCCGCTCGAGCGGCACGTTGAGCGCGCCGCGAAGGTGGCCGGCGGCGTATTCCTCGGGGGGACGCACGTCGAGCACGGTGACCACACCGCTTCTCGCGCGCTCGAGCAGCTCTGCGGCGCGGATCGGCTCGAGCGCGTCGCGTTGCCCGACGTAGTCGCGCAGCAGCTTTTCGACCTCGGCCGCGCGCGCCTCCCCCGCGCGCCGCAGCGCATCATACAGGCGCACCACCTCGTCGCCCGCGATCGAGTAGTAGACGCGCTGCGCCTGCTTGCGCGGCACCACCAGCCCGGCGTGCCTGAGCCCCTGCAGATGCCGGGAGGTATTGGCGACCGTCAGCCCCGCCATGGCGGCAAGCTGCTCGACGCTGCGCTCGCCTTGCGCCAGGTATTCGAGGAGCTGCAGGCGGTTGGCGCTCGCGAGCGCCTGCGCGACCTTGGCGAGCGCCAGGTAAAGCGAACGTTTCAGCTTGTCGATTGACATCTCGGCCTCAGCTACCTATTATTCAATTGTTTGCTTGAACACGCAAGTACCCGATGCCCGATTCCTTTCTGATGGCCGCCAGCGGCTGGCTGCTCGCCCACGAGGCGCCGGTGCGCGCGGGCGCGTTCGGCGCGATGCTCGCCCTGATGGCACTCTGGGAAGTGCTCTCGCCGCGGCGTGCGCTCACGCTGCCGAGGCTGCGCCGCTGGGCGAGCAACCTCGGCATCGTGGTGCTCAACACCGTGACGGTGCGGCTCGTGTTCCCGCTGGCCGCCGTCGCGCTCGCGGCGCTCGCGCACGAGCGCGGCTGGGGCCTGCTCAACCAGTACGAGCTTCCGTTCGGCGCCGCGCTCCTCGTCTCGGTCGTCGCGCTCGATCTCGCGATCTACCTGCAGCACGTGATGTTCCACGCGGTGCCCGCGCTGTGGCGCCTGCACCGCGTGCACCACGCCGATCTGGACTACGACGTCACCACGGGGGCGCGCTTTCATCCGATCGAGATCGTGCTCTCGATGCTGATCAAGATGGCGGCGATCGTCGTGCTCGGCCCGCCCGCCGTGGCGGTTATGATCTTCGAAGTGCTGCTCAACGCGAGCTCGATGTTCAACCACGGCAACGTGCGGCTGCCGGCGGCGCTCGACCGGCTCCTGCGCCTGGCGATCGTCACCCCCGACATGCACCGGGTGCACCACTCGATCGAGGACCACGAGACCAACTCCAACTTCGGCTTCAACCTGTCGCTGTGGGATCGGCTGTTCCGCACCTACAAGGCGCAGCCCGACGCCGGGCACGAGCGCATGACCATCGGGATCCGCACCCACCGCGACCCGCGCCTCGTCGCCGATCTGCCGGGGATGCTCGCGCTGCCGTTTCTCGGGCGTGATCCCGGCTACGCCATCAATCGCAGGCAGTGGGGACCCAGCCCGTGAGCGCGAAGACACTCGCCCGGCTCGCCCTGCTCGTCGCCGCGAGCGCCGCCATCGCGGCAGCGGTTCCCTACCGGCATCTTTTCGACCTCGCCACGCTCGAGCGCGCAGTGCAGGGCGCGGGCGGCTGGGGGCCGGTGCTCTACATCGCGATCTACGCCGTCGCGACCGTGCTGTGGGTGCCGGGCGCGGTGCTGACGATTGGCGGCGGCGCGCTCTACGGCCCGCTCTGGGGCTCGCTCTACAGCCTCACCGGCGCGACGCTCGGCGCCACCGCTGCGTTCGCGATCGCGCGCTACGTGGCGTCGGACTGGGTGGCGCGCCGCGCCGGCGGCCGCGCTCGGCAGCTGATCGACGGCGTCGAGCAGGAAGGCTGGCGGTTCGTCGCCTTCGTGCGGCTCGTGCCGCTCTTTCCGTTCAACCTGGCGAACTACGCGCTCGGGCTCACGCGCATCCGGCTCCTCGATTTCACCCTCGCCTCCTTTGTCTTCATGCTGCCCGGCGCGTTCGCCTATGCCTACCTCGGCTACGCCGGGCGCGAGGCACTCGCGGGCGGCGAAGACCTGATCCGCAAGGGGCTCGCGGCGCTCGCGCTCCTGGCGGCGGTCGCCTTCCTGCCGCGCCTCGTGAAGCGCCTGCGCGGCGCTCCCGCCGCCGCCGGCGGCGAGATTTCCAGCGGCGAGCTGAGACAACGCCTCGCGCGACATGAAGACCTCGCCGTACTCGATGTGCGGCCCGCGAAGGACTACGACGGCGAGCTCGGCCACGTTCCGGGCTCGATCAACATCCCGCTCGAGGAACTTCCAGGCCGGCTAGCCGAGATCGAAGCGCGCCGCACCCGGCCGCTCGCCGTTATCTGCCGCACCAACCGGATGTCCGCGAAGGCGGTTGCGCTGCTGCGCGCAGCGGGCTTCAAGCAGGCTTTGCTCGTCGCCGATGGGATGCTGGGGTGGCGGAGCGAAGCGTGATATCGCCGCGTACGCGCGGCGGAAGGACCTTCCCGTGAAATACCTTCTGATCATCAACGGCAACGATTCGGAAACCATCTGGAACGCGCTGCGCTTCGGCTCGGCCGTCCTGTCACGCGGCCATGAGGCGAGCGCCTTCCTGCTCGGCGCCGCGGTCGAGATCGAGCAGCTGGGCAGCGAGCGCTTCGACGTCGCGAAGCTGCTGTTGCGCTTCGATGAGCTGGGCGGCGTCGTGCTGAGCTGCACGACCTGCTTGCGCATCCGCAAGATGGATGCAGCGGCGGTCTGCCCAATGTCCACGATGGACGATCTCGCGCGCCTCACCGAGGAGGCGGACCGCGTGCTCACCTTCGGCTAGCAAGGAGGCGCTCGTGAGCGGCAAGACAATCCTCATCCTCGGCGGCGGGCTCGGCGGCATCACCGCCGCCGGCGCCCTGCGCCGCCTGTGCAGCCCAGAGCACCGCATCGTGCTGGTCGAGCGGAACGCGAAATTCTCGCTGTGCATGGCGAACCTTTGGCTGATGACGGGTGAGCGCAGGCGGAGCGAGGAAGGCGAGCGCGACCTTACGCGGCTAAGCGAGCGCTGCATCGAATGGACGCAAGCCGAGATCGAGGCGATCGACCCCGCAGCGAAGACGGTCCGCACGAGCTCCGGCACCCTGGCGGGCGACTACCTCGTCATCGCGCTGGGCGCCGAGCGCCATCCCGAGGCGGTGCCGGGTTTCGCCGAGGCGGCCCTCGATCTCTATCGGTCCGCCGGGGCGCTGCGCATCCGGGAGTCCCTGGAGCGCTTCACCGGCGGCCGCGTGGTGGTCGTCGTCGCGCGCACCCCCTTCTCCTGCCCCTCGGCCCCCTACGAGGCGGCATTTCTCGTCGAGTCGCTGCTGCGCCGGCGCGGTGTGCGCGAGCGCAGCGAGATCGCCGTCTACACGCCCGAGGATCTGCCGATGCCCGTCGCCGGTGCGGAAGTCGGCAAGGAACTGGTGCGCATGCTCGAGGCGCGCGGGATCGAGTTCCACGCCGAGCAGATCGTGATGAAGATCGACCCCGCGGCCCGCACGGCCCGCTTCGAGCTGGAGGACACCAAGTTCGATCTGCTGATCGGGGTACCGCCGCACCGGGCACCCGAGCCGCTGCGCGCGGCGAAGCTGACCGACGCCTCGGGCTGGGTGCCCGTCGACGCGAGCTCGCTGCGGACCCGACACGCGGGGGTGTACGCGATCGGCGACGCCACGTCGATCCGGCTGCCTGTCGGCATGTTCCTGCCCAAGGCCGGAGTGTTTGCCGACGAGCAGGCGCGCGTCGTCGCCGAGAACATCGCCGCGGAGATCGCCGGCGAGCCCCCGAGGCGACGCTTCGACGGCCACGGCTTCTGCTACATCGAGGTGGGCGACCACATGGCCGCCTACGGCGCCGGCAACTTCTACGGGATCCCGGCCCCGACGGTGAGCCTCGAGCCGCCGTCCGCGCGCTTCTGCGCGGAGAAGCACGAAATCGAGCGCGCGGTGCAGGCACTGTGGATGTAGTGGGCCGTCCGAGGCTCGGGCAAGCCGACTAGAGCGGAGCGCGGCGCAGGCGACGCAAGCGACAAAGCCATGTGCGAGTTGCTCGGACTGACCAGTGACGCTCCGGTAGAGCCCCAGCAGCTGCTTTGCCGCTTCGGCGCGCGCGGCGGCAGCGTCGCCGACAACCCGGACGGCTGGGGGCTCGCCAGCCTCGTGGGGCACACGTTCCGGATCGACAAGGAGCCGCGGGCCGCTGCGCGAAGCCCGCGCTTTCGGGAGCTGTGCGCGCAGACCCGCTCGGAGCTCATCGTCGCGCACGTGCGCAAGGCGAATCCGCCGACCGCCCGAGTCCTGGCAAACACGCATCCGTTCCGGCGACTGTGCTGCGGACGCGAATGGGTCTTCGCGCACAACGGGATGGTCCGGGACACCGCGCCGCTCCGCCCGTCCGAGCCGTTTCCGTTCTGCACACCGGCCGGCGACACCGATTCCGAGCATGCCTTCTGCACGGTGCTGGACCGCATCGCGGCGGCCTTCTCCCCCGCGGGGAAGGCGCAGGGCGCTCGCTGGCTCGATGCGCTCGCCCGCACGTCCGGGGTGCTCGCCTCCCACGGTCGCTTCAATTTCCTGATGTCGGACGGCACGCATCTCATCGCCTACGGGCATGACCGGCTGCACAGCCTGCGCGACACCGCCACGGCATGCCGCTGCAGCGGGGCGGCCCGAATCGCGATCGTCACTACCGAGCCCCTGACCGACGAGTCGGAATGGGAGGCCTTCGAGCCGGGTGAGCTGCGCGTCTACCGCGCCGGATGCCAGATCGCCCGTTTCATGACTCATCCGCGCGCCGTGCGCACACGGCATCCGCCGCGCGCGGCTTGACGGGCTTCACGCGCCGGCCCGCGCGCTCCGGTGCTCGCAGGAAAGGAACGACTCCGTGGCCAAGCAGACTCCGACCGGCGGCGAGGTCACCTACGTTCACGGCATCCGCGCCAACCTGCGCCAGTTCATCCTGCAGGCGGTCCAGGTGTTCTTCGTCGGGCTGGTCATCGGCATGGAGCGCAACGTGCTGCCCGTGCTCAGCCGGGACTTCGGCGTGCCCAGGCGCTCGTTCCTGTTCCTCATGTCCTTCGTGGTGTCTTTCGGTCTCGTCAAAGGCATCCTGAATCTCGTCGCCGGACGCCTCTCGGAGCGCATCGGGCGCAAGAAGGTGCTGCTCCTCGGGTGGCTCGGGGCGCTGCCGATTCCCTTCATGATCTTCTACGCCCCGACCTGGGAGTGGATCGTCGCGGCGAACGTGTTTCTCGGAATCAACCAGGGTTTCGCCTGGACGATGACCGTCACCAGCAAGGTGGATATCACGCTCGCCGAGCAGCGGGGCTTCGCGACGGGGGTGAACGAGTTCTCCGGTTACGCCGCGGTAGCGATCGCCGGAGTCGCGACCGGCTACCTGGCGCTGCTGTACGGCCCCCGGGAGGCGCTGTTCGGCTTCACCCTGGCCGTGATCCTAATCGCCCTCCTCACGGCTTGGCTTTTCATCGAGGAAACGCTGCCCTGGGCGAAGGTCGAGAGCGCTCAGCATGCTCAGGGGACCTACGTCGGCCACCGCCCGCGCTTTCCCAAGGGCGTATCCGAGCACCCGAGCACGCGCGAGGTCTTCGCCCTCGTTTCGTTCCGCCACCCCACTCTGAGCGCACTGTGCCAAGCCGGGGTCGCCAACAAGGTGTCCGATGCGCTGCTGTGGGTGCTGTTTCCCGTGTTCCTGCACGGCCGCGGGCTCGGAATCGTGGCAATCGGCTGGATCTCCGCCGTCTACGGCATGGTCTGGGGCGCCTCCCAGCTCTGGACCGGGGCATTGTCCGACGCGATCGGCCGCAAGAAGACCATCGTCGCGGGGCTGTGGGTGCTCGGCGCGGGCGTTGCGGCCACCACGCTGCTGGAGGGGACGGCGGCCTGGGCGGCATGCGCCGCGGTCATGGGGATCGGCATGGCACTGCTGTACCCCAACCTCATCGCTGCGGTAGCGGACATCTCACATCCGAACTGGCGCGGCTCCGCGCTCGGGACCTACCGCTACTGGCGCGACACCGGCTACGCCCTCGGCGCAATCGCCCTGGGTCTGGTGGCGCAGTGGGCGCACGGGGTGCGCGCGGCGTTCTGGTTTACCGGCGCCGTTCTGTGGGCGACGGGACTGTGGGTGGCGTGGCGCGCGGAGGAGACCCACCCTCGCCTGAATCCCGCCGAGGCGTAGTTCCGCCCGCGCGGCGCCGTTCCGCTCAGACGAGATCCGCCGGGCGCTCGGAGCGCTGCTCGAGCAGCCCGAGCAGCCGCGCGCTCGTCGCGCGCAGGCGCTGCGAGAGCATGAGCACCAGCGCCATCAGCACCTTCGCGCCGAGCATCGGCTGCTCGACGATGATGCGCGCCAGGCTCTCGCGATCGAGCACCGCGACGAGCGCGGGCGCGCTCGCGACGCAGGTGGCGAAGCGCGGCTCGCCGTCGATCATCGACATCTCCCCCAGGGTGCGCCCCGGCCCGACGAACGCGATCACCTGGGACGTGTTGCGCCGGTCGCGCTTCAGCACCTCGACCTCGCCCTCCACCACGATGAGGATGAAATCCCCGCCGTCGCCCTCGCGGATGATCTCGGTGCCGGGCGCGGCGCGGAACACCGACATGAAGTGCGCGAGCAGCCGTACCTCGGCGGGCGCGAAGTTCTCGAGCAGCGCGCACTTCGGCACCAGCTCGTGGATCTGCGCCGAGAACTGGGTCGCGTCCCCCAGGTACTCGAGATGGGCGAGACGTTCGGGGAGGTCGGCCATGGGCGGGCGCTGGGCGAGTCGGGGCATTATGCCCAAGGCCCGCCCCCGCTCAAAGGGCGCGGACTACGCGATCAGCCACAGCACGGTCGCGAGCCAGCCGAGCGTCGCCGCCGCGATCAGCGGATCGCGCAGCAGCTCTTTGGCGGGATCCCCGCCGCCGTTGCGGAAGCTGAGCCTGAAGAGGTAGCGGAAAGTGCCCAGCAGCACCCACGGCAGCGTCAGGACGAGCTTGTCGGTGCCCTGCAGCGCCGCCGTCTCGGGCGCGAGCGTGTAGAGCGCATAGGTCACGATCATGCCGGCCGCGCACACCAGGATCGCCTTATCCAGGAATCCGGCGGTGTAGGCCTCGAGCACCGGGCGGTGCTGCACCGCGTCCTCGGCGAGCTGCGCGATCTCGGCACGGCGCTTGCCGAAGCCGAGGAACAGGGTGAGCAGCAACCCGCAGGCGAGCAGCCAGCCCGAGGGCGGAATGCCGATGCCCGCGGTGCCCGCGAGCAGCCGCAGCATGAATCCGGCGGCGATCGCGAACACGTCGAGCACCGGCACGCGCTTGATCCCGAGCGTGTAGGCGACGTTGAGCGCGACGTAGGCCGCGACCGCGGCGGCGACTCCGGGACCCGTCCACGCGGCGACCCCGAGGCCCGCGATCGCGAGCGCCGCCGCGAGCGCGAGCGCGGCGTGCGCCGCGATGACCCCGCTCGCCACCGGCCGGTCGCGCTTGTCGGGGTGCGCGCGGTCCTGCGCGGCGTCGACGCAATCGTTGAAGGCGTACAC
>JAKALD010000051.1 GCA_021813275.1 Pseudomonadota bacterium
GCGTATCCTCGGCGCGCTTGCGCTCCGTGATGTCGCGAGCGAAGCTGTAGAAGCCCCGGACCGTCCCGTCCTCGAGGCGGTCCGGGACGAACGCGACTTCCAGGCTACGGATGTCGCCGTCGGCGGTGCGGTGCTCGCGCTTGTAGGACACGGAGTGGCCGGCGAGCGCCGCCTCGATGTGCGCCGTGGTCGCCGCGCGATGCTGCGCGGGCACGATGTCGCGAAGCTGCCGGCCCACGAGCTCGTCGGGCCTGGATCCGACGAGTGCGGCGTAGGACGCGTTTGCGAAGCGCACGCGGCCGTGGGCGTCCACATGGCCGATCATCGCCGGCACGTTGTCGGTGATTACGCGCAGCTGCGCCTCGCTCTCGCGCAGCCGACGTTCTGCGCGCACCCGCTTGGTGATGTCCCGCAGGATCACGGTGAGAAGCGTGGTGCCGTTCTGGGTCAGGCGGGAGTAGGTGGCCTCGGCTGGGAACTCCTCGCCGTCCGCGCGCAGCCCGGTGGTCGTGACGGCGTGCCGCGCGCGCCCAAGCGTCAGTCCCTGGGCGAAGTCGCGCACGTATCCCGCATGGGCGGCGCGGTAGCGCTTCGGAACGAGCTGCCCGAGCGAGGTTCCGAGCGCGTCTGCAGCCGCGCAGCGGAATATGTGCTCGGCAGCGGGATTGAAGAGCACGATGCGCTGCGCCTCGTCGACCATGATGATCGCCTCGGACGCCGAATCGACGATGCCCTGAAGCCGCGCGCGGCTTTGCCGGAGCTCTGCCTCGGCTCGCTCGCGCCCGAGCAGTTGCCCGGTCAGGCGCCCGAGCAGGGCGGCGGCGCGCGCGAGGCCAGCGTTCGGTGATTGCGGCAGGCGGCCGAGAAACTCGACTACGCCGGTAAGCGCGCGGCCGTCGAGCACCGGGAAGGCGGTCGCGCCGCGCATCCCGGCGGCCAGTGCGGCATCGCGGCGCTCGGAATGTGGTTCGCGCAGGAGGTCCTCAACCGAAGCGGGCGCGCGGGTGTGCCAGACGCGACCGGGGAGCGAGTGGTCGCCGCTCGCCAGGCGTAGCGGGCGGGATGCCTCGAGGAACTGTTGCGCGGCTCCCGGTGCGCTCCACGTGTCGGTGCAGCGCAGGCGCTCTTCGCCCGGATCCCGGATCCAATACAGCGCCGCCTCCCAGCCGAAGGTTTCGGCGATCGTGCGGAGGATGGACTGCAGCGCGCTGCTCGCGGACCCGGCGTCTGGGTGAGAAGGCTGCGGCACCTGCGCTCCGGGGGGAAAGCTTGGCTCGCGCAGCATCGGCGCTAGCGCGCCCGATCCTCGAGCCCATGGGACCCGAGATTCAGGGCTTCGGCCGCCGTCGGCAGTCTCGCCGCAGCTTCGGCGATCCTGCGCTGATCCGCGATCGGGCCGCGCGCCTCATCGCCGGAGCTGGTCTCCATCGCCTCGTAGCCCGCCCGGCGGATGCCCCGGGCGAGCGTGGCGAGAATCAGACGATCGTTGTCCACCAGCAGGATGCTGAGGCGGTCATCGCCGGATTGGCTCATGTGTGTCGAGTTCTTCTTCAGGTATTGCGGGCGCCCTCACGTCTCCGCCCGCAAGCTCGCCGCTGGTCACGTCGCAATGACGAGCATCGGTGGCCGCAATTGTAGTGTTGCGTAGTGTCTCGTCAGAACCCTGACTTGCAAACATTTATAAGGTGAGGCGTGCGCCAGAGCGCGACAGTCATGATGCCAGCTGGTCGCAAGCTTTGGCATGGGACCGCTGCCAGAGCCTGCGTTGAAAGAAGAACGAGCGGAATGCGCGCTGGCGCCGAGAAATGCGGGCATTTGCGCCTGCAATTCGGCGCATTGACGCGACGCGCGCGGCAACGCTCTCTAAAGCGCTGCTCCTTGCCGCCGATAAAGCCGACGTCGCTCGGCGCTGCAGTCGGCGCGCATGCGCCGCCGCCGCGGGCGCCTGCGCGCAGCGGCCCTACGAACGCACGCGGCGGCGGCAGACGCGCGACCCGGGCGACGCGACAAGGAGCAGGCAATGGCGAAAACGATACTCGCGGTCGACGACTCGGCGTCGATGAGGCAAATGCTCGCGTTCACGCTGACCGACGCCGGCTACGAGGTGGTCGAGGCGGTGGACGGCGAGGACGCCCTGGAGAAGGCGAAGGCCAAGCCGATGAATCTCGTGCTGACGGACCAGAACATGCCCCGCATGGATGGCCTCGACCTCGTGCGCGCGCTGCGGCGGCTGCCGGGCTACCGGACGGCGCCCATCCTGATCCTCACCACGGAGGCGGGCGAGGCCATCAAGAGCCGTGGGCGCGCCGTGGGCGCGACCGGCTGGCTGGTCAAGCCGTTCGACCCGCAGCGCCTGCTGGAAGTGGTGCACAAGGTGATGGGATAGACGCTGAGCGCCATTCGAGACGCTCGAGAAGGCTGTATGACCATCGACATGACCCAGTTCTACCAGGTCTTCTTCGAGGAGTCCGCGGAACTCCTCGCGGAGATGGAGCGCCTGCTGCTCGCGCTCGACGCCGGCGCGCCCCAGAAAGAGGATCTCGACGCGATCTTCCGCACGGCGCATTCGATCAAGGGCGGCGGGAGCACTTTCGGATTTTCGGAGATCACCGAGACCGCACACGTTCTGGAGACGCTGCTCGACCGGCTGCGCAACGGCGAGCTTTCCTTGAGCAGCGAGATGACCGACGTGTTTCTCAAGGCGGTGGACGTGATCAAGATGCAGCTCGCCGGGCGCCAGACGGGCAGCTCGGTCGACGAGGCGGCCGTAAGAGATATTTGTACGCGGCTCTCGACACTTGGCGGGAGGGAATTCAATGCGTCGCCGGCGGCGGCCGTGCCCGTGGCCCGTCGGGTCGCATTCGGCGAGGGCGGCGAGCGCATTGTCGATCCGAGCCCGGAAAAGCTGTTCGCGATCCTGAGCGCAATTGAAGAGCGGCCTGCGGAGCCGGCCTATGGGCTATTCGCAGAGTCCCAGGCGCCCGGCGCGCAGGGGCAGAGCCCTGAGCCGCCGGCGCCGTCTCACCCGATGCGCCGGGCCTCGGATGCCGCCGGGGCAGCGCCCGCGCGCACCGGGCGGCGCGCGAGCGACCGCGCCGATGGCGAAAGGAGCTCGATTCGCGTGAGCGTCGAGAAGGTCGACCAGCTCATCAACCTGGTGGGGGAGCTCGTGATCACCCAGGCGATGCTCGCTGAAGCCACATCGAGGCTCGACGCGGCCGTGCACCAGGGGCTGCTCAACAGAATGGGCCAGCTCGAGCGCAACACTCGCGCGCTGCAGGAGTCGGTGATGTCGATCCGCATGATGCCGATTTCATTCGTGTTCAGCCGGTTTCCGCGCGTGGTGCGCGACTTGGCGGCGAAGCTGAACAAGCAGGTCGAGCTGAAGACCGTCGGCGAGGGGACGGAGCTCGACAAGGGCCTGATCGAGAAGATCGCCGATCCCCTGAACCATCTGGTGCGCAACAGCCTCGACCACGGCATCGAGCCGGCCGAGAAGCGGGTCGCGGTGGGCAAGGACCCGAAGGGCACGATCACCCTGCGCGCGTTCCACCAGGGCGGAAGTATCGTGGTCGAGGTCGCCGACGACGGCGCCGGCTTGAACCGAGCCAAGATCCTCGCGAAGGCGCGCGAGCGCGGCTTCGCGGTGCACGAGGACATGGCGGACAAGGAAGTGTGGCAGCTCATCTTCGAGCCCGGCTTCTCGACTGCCGACGCGGTGACCGATGTCTCGGGGCGCGGTGTCGGCATGGACGTGGTGCGCAAGAACGTGCGCGGCATGGGCGGCAACGTCGAGATCGAGTCGCGCCCCGGGGAGGGCATCTGCATCTCGATTCGCTTGCCTCTCACCCTCGCGATCCTCGACGGCATGTCGATCGCCGTCGGCAAGGAGATCTTCATCATCCCGCTCACCTATATCGTCGAATCCCTGCAGCCGGCGCGCGAAGACCTCAGCTCGGTAACCGGCCGCGGCCGGCTCGTGCACGTGCGCGGCGAATACCTGCCGGTAGTGCCGCTGCGCGAGGTATTCAAGATCGAGGCGGCGCACACCGATATTCATCAGGGGATCATGGTGATCGTCGAGTCCGAGGGGATCAAGGTGGCGCTGCACGTCGACGAGCTGGTCGGGCAGCACCAGGTCGTGATCAAGAGCCTGGAAACCAATTACCGCAAGACGCGCGGCATCTCGGGCGCGACGATCATGGGCGACGGCAAGGTGGCGCTGATCATGGACGTGGTGGCGCTCGCGCGCGGCTCGTACGGCCCGCTGCTGCGCGCTGCCTAGCCTGCGGCGCAAGTCATCACTACGGAGCGGGAAAATGACACAAGCAGCATTGGCTCGAGTCGCGATCGCGCCCGAGGCGCCGGTCCCGGCCCAGGGTCCGCGCGAATTCCTCACCTTCCGGCTGGGGGAGGAAGAGTACGGCATCGAGATCCTGAAGGTGCAGGAGATCCGCGGCTACGAGGCCGTGACTGCGATCGCCAACACGCCCGAGTTCATCAAGGGCGTGATCAACCTGCGCGGCACGATCGTGCCGATCGTGGACATGCGCATCAAGTTCAACCTGAGCAGCGCCAACTACGACCAGTTCACCGTCGTGATCATCCTGAACGTCGCCGAGCGGGTGGTCGGGATGGTGGTCGACAGCGTCTCGGACGTGATCTCGCTCGGCAGCGAGCAGGTGCGGCCGGCGCCCAGCTTCGCCGCCGGGTTGGACACCGAGTACATCATCGGCCTCGGAACGATCGACGAGCGCATGCTGATCCTGGTCGACATCGAGAAGCTGATGGCGAGCCGCGACATGGCGCTGCTCGAGGTGATCGCCGAATAGGCGGCGCGCGGACCCGAATATTGCAACGCAACAGGAGACGGAAATGAGCATCGACAGCATGAAGGTGGGAACCCGGCTGACCTTGGGGTTCCTCGTTACCACGGTGCTGCTGCTGATCGTAGCGGCCCTTGGCATCAGCCGCATGGCCGCCCTGAACAGCTCGGTCTCCGAGCTGACCCATCAATCCTGGCCGAAAGCACGCGAGGCGAGCGAGATCAATAGAGAAGTAAACCACATCGGGCGCGTGCTCTATGAGTTGGCACACGCGAGCTCGAAGGACGGCGCCGAGAAGGCCAGGCAAGACATCCTCGAAACGCGCAAAGCGATCGCCGAACACGTCGACGCCCTCAAGAAGTTGCTGGTGGCCGGGAAGGGCAAAGCATTGTTCGAGCAGATGCAGGTGGTGCGCAGGCGGTACATTGCCGCGCAGGATGGGGTGATCCAGCTGGCCGAAGCGGGCAAGCCGGACGCCGCGCGCGCCTATCTGGAAGGTACTGCAGTAGGAGTGCTCGAGACGTACAACGAGCGCTTGAAAGCACTCGAGCACTATGTGGACGTACGGATGGGCAACACCGGCGAGGCTGCGGCTGCCACCTACCTCGAAGCGCGCACCTTCGTGCTCGCGCTCTCGGGTGCCGCGTTGCTGCTCGCGATCGGGGTCGGCTTCTGGATCACGCATTCACTACTCAAGCAGCTCGGCGGCGAGCCGGCGTACGCCGCCGAGGTCGCCAAGGCGATCGGCGCCGGGAACTTGGCGATCGAGGTGCAGACCAAGTCGGGCGACACGAGCAGCATGCTCTACAGCCTGAAGGCTACGGTCGCGCAGCTCACCACGATCGTCAACCAGATCAAGGGCTCTGCAGGAGCGATCGACGTGGCGACGAGCGAGATCTCGGCGGGTAACACTGACCTGTCGCAGCGCACCGAGGAGCAGGCCTCCAGCCTCGAGGAGACGGCGTCGAGCATGGAGGAGCTGACCTCGACGGTGAAACAGAACGCCGAAAACGCCAAGCAGGCGAACCAGCTGGCAGGCGGCGCGAGCGAAGTGGCGAGCCGCGGCGGGCAGGTGGTGCACCAAGTGGTCGAGACGATGAACTCGATCACCGAGAGCTCCAAGAAGATCGTGGACATCATCGGGGTGATCGACGGCATCGCGTTCCAGACCAACATCCTGGCGCTCAACGCGGCGGTGGAGGCGGCGCGCGCCGGCGAGCAGGGCCGCGGCTTCGCGGTGGTGGCGACCGAGGTGCGCAACCTGGCGCAGCGCAGCGCCGCGGCGGCGAAGGAGATCAAGGAGCTGATCAGCAATTCGGTGGAGAAGGTCGCCGCCGGGTCCAAGCTCGTCGACGAGGCGGGCAAGACCATGGAGGAAATCGTCAACTCGGTAAAGCGGGTGACCGACATGATGGCCGAGATCACGGCCGCGTCGCAGGAGCAGAGCGCGGGCATCGAGCAGATCAACCAGGCGGTGACGCAGATGGACGAGGTGACGCAGCAGAACGCGGCGCTCGTCGAGCAGGCGGCGGCTTCGGCCGAGTCGCTGCAGGAGCAGGCGCAGGCGCTGACGCGCGCGGTGAGCGCGTTCAAGGTCGAGTCCGCCTCTCCTGCGGAGTGGCGCGTCGAGCCGGCGCTGCCCCCTGCTGAGAAGGCCGCGGCAGGCAAATCCTCGAAGGTCGTGCACCTGCAGGGGACGAAATCGGCGGGCAAGGGCGCGCACCCGGCAGGGCACTTGGCGGCCGCACACCCGGCCGGCCACGCTCCGGCAACAGCTGGAAACCCGCCGAAGAAGATCGCCAAGGCACGCGCGACCGCGGGCGGCCGCGCGGCTGCCGAAGCCGAGGACGATTGGGAGGAGTTCTAGCCGCCGCAGGGCCGAGCGGCCCGAGGGCGTCGGATAGCCGGCACCCCATGCGCGCCGTCGGCGGAGCGGCTTCCTCGCGGGGGTCTTCGCCCGACAGCGCGCCCCGCAATGGGTAGGCGACGCAGAAACGATCCGGACATGACGACAGAGCACGCGGGGGACTCTCGTGAGTTTCCGTTCGCGCAGGCGGACTTCGAGCGCGTACGTAGACTGATCCACCGGCACGCCGGAATCGCGCTAAGCCCGAGCAAGCGCGACATGGTCTACAGCCGACTGGTGAGGCGGCTCCGCGCCAGGGGGCTCTCCCGTTTCGACCAGTACCTCGCGCTGCTCGACTCGGGGAATGCCGCAGAGTGGCAGGCGTTCACCAACTCACTCACCACCAACCTCACCTCCTTCTTCCGGGAGGCGCATCACTTTCCGATTCTCGTGGAGCTCGCGCAGCGCGCGCGGCCCGGCCGTCCGCTCAAGGTGTGGTGCTGCGCGGCGTCCACCGGCGAGGAGCCCTACTCCATGGCGATCGCGATAGTCGAGGCGTTCCGGAGCTTCACGCCTCCGGCGTCGATCCTCGCGACCGATGTCGACACGGGCGTACTGGCGAGAGCGCAAGAAGGAGTGTATGCGTTGGAGCGGTTGCAGAAGGTCTCCGCCGAACGCGTCAGGCAATTCTTCCTGCGCGGCAGGGGCGCGCGCGCCGGCTTCGCGCGCATCCGGCCCGAGCTGCGCGCGCTGGTGACGTTTCGCCAGCTAAACCTGCTCGACGAGGCCTGGCCGGTGCGCGGACCGCTGGGCGCCATCTTCTGCCGCAATGTCATGATCTACTTCGACCGACCGACGCAGCGCCGCATCCTGGAGCGGTTCGCGCCGCTGCTGCGCCCCGACGGACTGCTGTTCGCCGGCCATTCCGAGAGCCTGCACTACGCCGCGGACCTGTTCCGCCTGCGCGCGAAGACCGTGTATGAGCGCACGCATCGTTAGGCGACCTCCGATCGACGCGGCGTTGCACGAGGCGTTCACGCCGAACCTGTATTTCGACCGCCAGCTCAATCGCGATGCGGCGAAGATCCTTCCGGGAGAGTACTACGTGAGCGAGCGCGACATGGTGCTGGTCACCGTCCTGGGCTCCTGCGTCGCGGCGTGCGTGCGCGACCGACTCTCGGGCATCGGCGGCATGAACCACTTCATGCTCCCCGGCGCCGCGCGCGATGCGGGCAACCTCCTCGGCTCCTCGGCGCGCTACGGCGTCTACGCGATGGAGCTGCTGATCAACGAGGTGGTTAAGCACGGCGGCCAGCGTGGCCGGCTCGAGGCGAAGGTGTTCGGCGGAGGAAACGTGCTCGCTGGCATGAGCGCGATGAACGTCGGCGCCCGCAACGCCGAGTTCGTGATCGAGTTCCTGGCCAGGGAAAAGATCCGCGTCGTCGCGCAGGATCTCAACGACTTCTACGCGCGCAAGGTCTACTTCTTTCCGAAGACCGGCCGGGTGCGGATGAAGAAGCTGCGGCGCCTGCACAACGACACCATCCTCCGGCGGGAGCGGGAGTACACCGCGGTGCTCGACAGGATCGAGGTGGGCGGTGAAGTGGAGCTGTTCACGTGAGCGCACGTGCCGCTGCCGTCGCGTTGTCCCGCCTGGGCCCGCTCGCCGCGGCGCTGCGTTCGGCCGAGGCGCTCGCCGGCCGCCTGTGCCGCCGCCTGCGCGAGGATCGCGAGACCCTGCTCGAGGCTCAGCACATCGCCGGCCTCGGCAACTGGTCCTACGACTGCGCCACCCGCCGGCTGGAATGGTCCGACGAACTGTTCCGCATCCTTGGATGCGATCCGCACGTACGCGCGGCCGGGTACGCCGAGGCCCTGCGCCGCGTGCACCCGGAAGACCGGCGCCGGTTCCACGCGCTCATGCGCGCCTCGCTGCTCGAGGGCCAGGGCTACGAAACCGACGTGCGCGTACGCACCTTCGACGGGAGCACGCGCTGGCTACAGGTGCTGGGCCTCCCCATGGTCAACGAGGCTGCCCGGGTGGTGCTCGTACGCGGCACGGCCATGGACATCACGGAGCGCAAGCGGGCTGCGCTGCGCAACACAGCCGAGCACGGCGTGATCCGCCTGCTCGCCGGCGCGGGCACGCTGGCAGAGGTGATGCCGCGCCTGATCGAGACTGTGTGCGCCACCTTCGGGTGGGCTTGCGGCCTGCACTGGATGCGCAACGGCGCGCACGGTATGCACGCCTGCGCGCCGGGCTGGAGCATCGGCGAGCCCGCTGTCGAGGCCTTCGTGGTATCGCGGCATGGCGCAGGGGCGAGACATGCCCCTCGGCTCGATTGCGGTGTGCGCGCCTCGTCGATAGCCGACGCCGGGGGCTGGCGGCACGCCGGGTTCACAGAACTGGCGCGCCGGGCGGGGCTGCGCACCGCCTACGCCGTGCCGATCGTCGCCGGCGAGGAACTGCTGGGCGGCCTCGAGCTGTTCGGCCGCGACGAGGATGAGCTGGACGCGGAGCTGGCGGCCGCTCTGGGCGCGATCGGCGCGCAGATCGGGCAGTTCTGTCGTCGCATCGAAGCCGAGCGTTCGCTGCGCCTGAGCGAGGAACGGCTGCACGGCATCGTCCACTCCGCCGCCGAAGCGATCGTCGCGCTCGACGACAGCGAGCGCGTGGTGCTGTTCAACCCCGCGGCCGAAAGGATGTTCGGCTGGCAGGCCGCGGAGGTGCTCGGTACGCACTTCGAACGCTTTGTCCCCGAGCGCCTGCGTGCGCTGCACGGCAAGCACATGCACGCCTTCCGGGATTCCGCCGACACGGAGCGCAGGACGAGCGACTACGGCCTGTCCTGCGCGCTGCGCCGCGACGGCGAGGAGTTTCCGGTCGAGGCGTCGATCTCGAAGGTGGTGCAAGGCGCCGAGGCGCTCTACACGGTGATCCTGACCGACGTCACCGAGCGCCAGCGAAGCGAGGCGCGCCTCCAGTTCCTGGCCAACTACGACCCGCTGACGGCGCTGCCCAACCGCAACCAGTTCAACCGGTTGCTGCGGCGCGCGCTGCGCCGGGCGGAGCGCTCCGGCCGGCGCCTGGCGGTGTTGTTCATCGACCTCGACCGCTTCGAAATCGTCAACGAGGCGTTCGGCCACGGCGCGGGGGACGCGGTGCTGCGGGACGCGGCGGCCCGCTTCGCGGGCTGCCTGGGACGCGGCGAGGCCGTGGCGCGCCTGCCCGGCGACGAATTCGCGGTGCTGATCGAGCAGCCGGGCGGCCTGCGCGACGTCGCCACGGTCGCCGACAAGCTCCTCGGCGCAGCGCGCGCGCCCTTCGAGCTGAAGGCGCAGGAATGCCGCGTCACCGCCAGCATCGGTATCAGTACCTACCCGGACGACGGCCTGGATGCGCAGACGCTGCTGAAGCACGCCAGCATCGCCATGCGCCGCGCCAAGGAGCATGGCAGGAACCACTTCCAGTTCTACTCCGCGTCTATGAATGTGGACAGCATCGAGCGGCTGGCGCTCGAGGCGAACCTGCGTCGGGCGCTCGAGCGAGACGAATTCCTTCTGCACTATCAGCCGCAAATGGAGCTGGCCAGCGGCGCTATCACCGGCGTCGAGGCGCTAGTGCGCTGGCGCCGCCCCGGCGGTGCGATGGTGGTCCCGGGCGAATTCATCCCGGTCGCGGAGGAGTCCGGGCTTATCGCGCCGATCGGCCAATGGGTGCTGCGTACTGCGTGCGCGCGCAGCCGCGCCTGGGAGGAAACGGGCCTGCCGCCGGTGCGCGTGGCGGTCAACCTGTCGGCGCGCCAGTTCGAGCAAGCGAGCATTGCGCGCGAGGTGGCGGAAGTGCTGGAGGCCACCGGGCTGCAGGCCCCGGCGCTCGAGCTGGAGATCACGGAGAGCACGGTGATGGGCAACCCGGAGCACGCCGTCGGGATCCTGCGGCGCCTGAAGGACATGGGCGTGCGGCTGGCGATCGACGATTTCGGCACTGGCTACTCCTCGCTCGCCTACCTCAAGCGCTTTCCGATCGACTGCATTAAGGTCGACCGCTCCTTCGTCCAGGACCTTCCCGGAAGCGCGGACGACGCTGCCATCGCACGCGCCATCATCGCCATGGGGCGCACGCTCAGACTGAAGGTGGTGGCTGAGGGTGTGGAGACCGCGGCACAGCTGGATTTCCTGCGCGAGCACGGCTGCGACGCGATGCAGGGCTACTACTTCAGCCCGCCCTTGGACGAGGAGGGACTGGTCGCCCTGCGCCGCAGGGGCCGCGAGGCGGCGGCCCGGCCGTCATGAGCGCTCAGCCGACAACTCGCGAAGGCGAGCGGCCCCGGAAAAAGACGACTGTACTGGTGGTCGACGATTCCGCGCTGATGCGCAAGCTGCTCTCGGAGATCGTCAACGGCGAGCCGGACCTGGAGGTCGTGGGGGCTGCCCCCGATCCGTTGGCGGCGCGCGAGATGATCCGCGCGCTGAGCCCTGACGTGCTCACCCTGGACGTCGAGATGCCGAAGATGGACGGGCTCGAGTTCCTGTCGCGCCTGATGCGGCTGCGGCCGATGCCCGTCGTGATGGTCTCGACGCTCACCGAGCGCGGCTCGGAGGCCGCCCTGCGGGCGCTCGAGCTGGGCGCTGTTGATTTCGTCGCCAAGCCCAAGCTCGATCTCGTGCACGGCATGCAGGAGTACGCGCACGAGATCGCCGAAAAAATCCGCGCTGCCGCCGTAGCGCGGCCGCGAAAGAGCGCCCCGGGTCCGGCAGGCGGCGCGACCGGCCGCCTGCCGGCGCTCGGGAACTGGATCACCTCCACAGAGAAGCTGATCGCCATCGGCGCCTCGACGGGGGGGCCCGAGGCCATCAAGGAGGTGCTGCTGGGGCTGCCGCCGGATTGCCCGGGGGTGCTGATCGCCCAGCACATGCCGGCGGGCTTCACGCGCTCGTTCGCCAACCGCCTGGACGGCCTGTGCCGCATCCGGATCAAGGAAGCCGACGGCGGCGAGCGCGTCCTGCCTGGCCACGCGTATCTGGCGCCGGGCAATGCCCACCTGCTACTGACCCGCAGCGGCACGCACTACATGACCCAGCTAAGCGACGCGCCGCCGGTCAACCGGCATCGCCCTTCCGTCGAGGTGCTGTTTCGCTCTGTGGCGGCGAAGGCGCGCCACAACGCAGTCGGCGTGATGCTCACCGGCATGGGCAAGGATGGTGCCGCCGGGATGCTAGAAATGAAGCAAGCAGGCGCCTACAACGTCGCGCAGAACGAGGCGAGCTGCGTCGTGTTCGGCATGCCGCGCGAGGCGATAGCACTGGGGGCGGTGCACGAAATCCTACCTGTTGAGCGCATTGCGGAGGCCGCGCTGCGCCACCTCGCCTCGGAGGGCGCCGCGCGATGAGCGGGCCGGCGGAAACGGTCCTGCTGGTGGATGACGAGCCGACGGTGCGCAAGTTGTTGCACGCCGGGCTCGCGCGGCGGGGCTTCACCGTCACGGGCGTCGCCGACGTCGCGTCGGCGCTGGAGCGTTTTCGAGCGGAGCACCACGACATTGTCCTGGTCGACGCGATGATGCCCGGCATGGACGGCTTTGAGGTGTGCCACGCTATCCGCGCGCTGCCCGACGGTGACCTGGTGCCGATCGTGATGCTCACCGGGCTGGACGACGACGCGTCGATCGCGCGCCCTTACGAGTCGGGGGCCACCGACTTCTACGTCAAGTCGCCCCAGATGACGCTGCTGGCCGAGCGCCTCCGCTACTTGCTGCGCACAGCGCGCATGCAGCGCGAGCTGGCGCGCAGCAGGGCGAGCCTCGCCAAGGCGCAGCGCATCGCGCGGATCGGAAGTTGGGAGTGGAACCTCGCGCAGCGCGTGGTCGACGCCTCGCCCGAGTCGCTGTGCCTGCTCGGCGTACCGGGCGAGGAACGGCGCGTGCCCGAGTCCAGGTTCATCGGCCTGTTCTACGCGGACGGCGCGGATGCCTTCCGCTACGAGGTGCTGGCCATCCTTAAGACCGGCCGCCCGCACCGCATCGAGGGCAGCGTGCGCCAGGCCGATGGCATGCGCAGCCTTCAGGTCGAGGTGGACGCCGAGCGCGACGCGAACGGCGCCACGATGCGGGCGACCGGGACGGTGCAGGACGTCACCGAGCGGCGGCAGGCCGAAGAGCGCATGCGCAGGCTCGAGAACTATGACGGCTTGACCGGTTTCGCCAACCTCAGGCTGTTCCGCAGCCGCCTGGAGGAGGCGGTCGCCGGCGTGCGGCGCGCCGATCAGCTCCTCGCCGTCCTGGTGATCGGGCTGGACCGCTTCAAAAGGGTGAACGACAGCTTCGGGCACGCCGCCGGCGATGCGCTACTGCGGGAAGTGGCGGGGCGGCTCGCGCGCTCGGTGCACGGACAGCACTCGGCCGCGTGCACCGCGCGCGGGCAGGACGGCGCCGAGCTGGCACGCGTCGGCGGGGACGAGTTCTCAGTGCTCCTTACCCAACTCGACGGGCGTAGCCAGGCCGCCGTGGTAGCCCAGCGCATCCTCGAGGCGCTGCGCAAGTCATTCGATGTCGCCGACACCGAATGCTGGCTGACGGGTAGCATCGGCATCGCCGCGTTCCCGGAGGACGGCGCTGGCGCCGAGGAGCTGCTGGCGCGTGCCGAGAGTACGATGCGCGCGGCCAAGGCCGGTGGGCGCGACACCTTACGCTTTCACGAGAGCCGGCGCGACCTCACCGGGGGCAGCGCCATGCGCATCGAGATCGCGCTGCGGCGCGCGCTCGATCGCGGCGATCTGTGTCTGCACTGGCAGCCGATCGTGGACGCCATTGCCGAGCGCATCGTCGGCGCAGAGGTGCTGATGCGCTCGCAGCGCGGCGAGCGTCTGGTGCCGCCGTCCGAGTTCATTCCGGTCGCCGAGGACACGGGGCTGATCGTGCCGATGGGCGAATGGGCTCTGGAGACCGCCTGCGCGCAGCTCGCGGCCTGGCGGCGCCGCAGGCTCGCGCCGATCTACGTCGGCGTGAACTTCGCCGCGAGCCACGTGCAGAAGCGCGACGTCCAGGGCCAGGTGCGCAAGACGCTCGACGCGACCGGCCTGGCACCGGAGGTGCTGGCGCTCGAGATCACCGAGACGGTGCTGATGGATTTCCTGGAGCCGACGCTGCGCGGCCTGCGCGCGTTGCGCGAGCTGGGCGTGAAGATCGCGATCGACGACTTCGGGACAGGCTACTCGTCCCTGTCCTATCTCAAGCGCCTGCCGGTCACCGCCCTCAAGATCGACCGCAGCTTCGTCGCTGGCATCGCCGAGGACCCAGACGACGCGGCGATCGTGTCCGCGATCAGCGGCCTGGCCCGCTGGCGCTCGACATGGTCGCCGAAGGCGTCGAGACGAGCACCCAGCGCGCCGCGTTGCGGGGGCACGGCGTGACCGCGATGCAGGGCCACCTGTTTGCAAAGCCGCTCCCCGCGGCGGACTTCGAGCGCCTGCTCGCTTCGCAGCAGAAGGCGCAGCCCGTCTCGGGCGAGGGGCTGTGGGCGGCTTGAAGGGGCGCCCGCGTCGCGAGTCCAGCGTGATGAACGATCCGAGCGTTCCGGGGCGTCGCTTGTGCGGGCGGGGGCTCGGTAACCAGCGCCGCCAGGCGCGCGCGCAGGCGCCCGTTCTCGCGCTCGAATTCGCCGAGCACGGCATGCGCCGCGGCCAAGTCGCCGCCGCGGCAGGCGTTTTCGATGCGTTCGGCGCAATGCGCGTGGAGGGCCGCGCCGATCATGGTGCTCGAGCCCTTGAGGCGGTGCGCCGCTCTTCCGGCGACTTCGGCGTCGCCCGCGGCAAGCGCGGCGCGCAGCGCCGCCGCGTCGCCCCTCGAAGACTGCAGGGTGAGCAGATAGATCTCGCGCGCGGCCTCCGGGTCCCCTCCGGTATAGGGATCCAGGGCGCGGGGCAGCAAGATCGGGTCGTCGTCGTGGTCCATCGGCATGGCGGAGCGTGCGGTGGAAGGATTCTATGCAGTCGCGCGCGGCCGGCCAACCGCTCCGCGGACCGGATGCCCGCGCCCAGGGAGCGGCGATGAAGGCGATGCATCCGCTGCTCGCGCGACAGATGCAGGGCGCCCGCGGCCTGGACGGGGCCGAGCTCGAGGCGGCCTACCGGGACCACGAGCGCGATCTCGTGCGGGGCGCGCGCGGGCGAGCAGGGCCGGGGCTTCGCGGTGGTGGCCACCGAGGTGCGCAACCTGGCGCAAAGGAGCGCGGCGGCGGCCAAGGAGATCAAGGAGCTGATCGGTACCTCGGTGCAGAAGGTCGAGGCGGGATCCAGGCTGGTCGACGAGGCGGGCAAGACAATGGAGGAAATCGTGAGCTTGGTGAAGCGGGTGACCGACATCATGGCCGAGATCACGGCGGCGAGCCAGGAGCAAAGCGCCGGCATCGAGCAGGTGAACAAGGCGATCACGCAGATGGACAAGGTGACGCAGCAAAACGCCGCGCTAGCCGCGATTCCAACTTGTTGACGCTAAGGGCGCGAATCCCAGTCAATCGATGCCCCTAGGTGCCAAGCTTGCGATGTCGGTAGCGCAAATAGCGATAGACACGACGGCGTCGGACGGCGTGGCTCGGATCGTCGGTGTTGGCCAGGGTGAAGCGCTTGAGCGCCCCGAAGTGGGCTTCGATCAGGTTGAGCCAGGAGGCTTCGGGGGGGTCCACGCCGGCTGGATGCGCAGCCGCTTGAGCAGCGCAAGAAAGCGCGGGTGGTCGTGCACCTGATGCAGGTTATCCATGATCACGAAGAGCTTCTTGCCGGGATAGCAGCGGCGCAGCCGCCGGAACGCCTCGAAGAGCTCGGGCAGGCGTTTTCGCTTGCGAAACAGCCCCTCGAGGCAGTCGGCGTGCACGTCGTAGAAGCCGAGGAACTGCTCGGTGCCTTTGTACCGGTGGTAGGTGGCGCGCATGCGCTGGGGCTGCTTGTGCCGGGCCCAGGCCACCCCGCCGATCGGTTTGATCTCCAGCGGCCCCCATTCGTCGAAGCACACTACCGCGGCCCCCGGCGGGCGGCGCCGGTAGAGTCGGCGGATGCGTTTTTTTTACTGTCGAACTCGGGATCATGCGAGCGCTTCCAGGTGCGGATGCGTTGTGCGCTCAGGCCCTCGCGACGCAGCAACCGCCGCACCCACTCGTCGCTCACCGGTGGCAGCAGCCGCTTGGCGCGGCAGTACTCGGCGAGCTTGGGCACCGACCAGTTCGAAAACGGTAACCCCCGCTCCAGAGGGCTCGAGAGCGCCACATCGACCAGTTCGCGCAGCTGCTCGCCCTTGAGGATGGGCGGACGGCCCTTCGGATTGGGCACCTGCTCGAAGCGCTCGAAGCCGCTCTCGTTGAACCGGTGCACCCAGTCGTACGCAATCGTGAAGTGGCAGCCCACCCGGTCGGCAGCCTGCACGACGCTGCGGCCCTTGCGCACTTCCTCGATGATACGGTACCGCTGGTGTACCCGCGCCGAGAGCGACAGGTCCCGGAGCTTGGCTGCCAGCACCCGCTGCTCGCTGCGGCGCACCGCGCGCAACTTCAAGGTCTTGGCCATCCCGCACCTCCTTCCGGAGAGCAGGATACCAGGACTTAGGCCAATTAAGTTGGATACGCACTAGATGCGGTCGAGCGACGCAGGAGATCGAGCGCGGGTAAGCGCAGCGCAGAGGCAACGTAGGCGCAGTCGTACTGCTAGTGTCCCGTCCCGCTGATTCGCTCGCAAAGTCTTTGCAGCTTGGCGAGGATGGACTCGGCGGTGGCGGTCCAGACGAAAGGTCGACAGGACTGATTGTGATTCGACACAAAGAGATCAATCTTGCGGATCAGTTCGCGCACGCTGCGAAACGAGCCGCGGCGAATCGCCTTATCGGTGATCAAGGCAAAGAAGCGCTCCACCAGATTGAGCCAAGACGAGTACGTCGGCACGAAGTGCACCTTCCAGCGCGGCCTGGCAGCAAGCCAGGCCTTCACTCGTGGGTGCTTGTGCGTGCCGTAGTTGTCCAGAATCAAGTGCACCTCGAGCTCCCGCGGCACGGCCTGCTCGATGTGGCGCAGGAAAGAAAGAAACTCCTGGTGCTGGTGGCGAGACTTACATTGCGAGATCACCGAACCGTCCAGGACGTTCAGCGCGGCAAACAAGGTTGTGGTGCCGTGGCGCTCGTAGTCGTGCGTAACGCCTTCCACGTAGCCAAAGCCCATCGGCAGCATGGGCTGCGTGCGCTCCAGAGCTTGAACCTGGCTCTTTTCGTCCACGCAGAGCACGATCGCATTCTGCGGGGGATTCAGGTACAGCCCCACCACGTCGCGCAGCTTCTCAATGAAGAACGGATCGTTGGAGAGCTTGAAGCTCTCGGTGCGATGAGGCTTGAGGCTGAAGGTCTGCAACAGCCGATGCACGCTCGTCTTCGATATGCCGGTCTGGGCCGAAAGCGCCCGCACGCTCCAGTGCGTGGCACCGTCCTCGGGCTTGGTGTGCAGGGTCTTCTTAAGCAGCTCGGCGATCGCCTCGTCCTCGATCGAGCGTGGCTTGCCCGGACGCAATTCGTCATGCAGACCCGAGATTCGGCGCGTGATGAAGCGGCTGCGCCACTTGCCTATCGTTGCATGATGCGCGCGCAGCCGCTCGGCCACACGCCGATTGTTCGCTTCGCGCTCACAGGCGAGCACGATCTTGGCGCGCAGCACAAGCGCTGCAGGCAGGCTGCGCGAGCGCGCAATCGAGCTCAGCTGCTCACGCTCCTCGGCCGTGATCACCAGCGCTGCCTTCGGACGTCCGCTTCGCATCGGAGTATCTCCCTCGGAAAGATACC
>JAKALD010000052.1 GCA_021813275.1 Pseudomonadota bacterium
CATGGGCATGACCGCGGTCCTCGACGAGCGCCGGCGCGTGGTGGGGATCTTCACCGACGGGGACCTGCGCAGGACGCTGGAGAGGATCTCCGACTTCCAGGGCACGCGCATCGCCGAGGTGATGACGCCGGACCCGCGCGTGATCCGCCCCGAGGCGCTCGCGGTCGAGGCGGTGCAGCTCATGGAGCGGCACAAGGTCAATCAGCTGCTGGTCGTGGACGGCGCGCACGAGCTGGCCGGCGCGCTCAACATGCACGACCTGTTCCGCGCCAAGGTGATCTGAGCGCATGGATCGAGCGTCGCCGGACGCGCTCGAGCGGGCTCGGCGCGTGCGCCTCATGATCTTCGACGTCGACGGCGTGCTCACCGACGGCCGGCTGTGGTACGGGCCGGACGGGGAGGAGCTCAAGGTCTTCCACAGCTTCGACGGGCACGGCATGAAGATGCTCGCGCGAAGCGGCGTCGCCACGGCGCTGCTCAGCGCTCGCAGCTCGCGCGCCACGTCGGCGCGCGCCGCCGAGCTCGGCGTGGCGCACGTCGTGCAGGGCGCCGAGGACAAGCTCGCCGCCTTCCAGGCGCTCATCGGGCGGCTCGGGCTGCAGGCGGCGGCCGCCGGATTCATGGGAGACGAGCTGGTCGATCTGCCGGTGCTGCGCCGCTGCGGCTTCGCCTGCGCGCCGCGCGAGGCGCCCAAGCTGGTGCGCCGCCACGTGCACTACAGCGCGCGCGCCGCCGCCGGCGCGGGCGCGGTGCGCGAGGTGTGCGAGCTGCTGATGCGGGCGCAGGGAACTCTGGACCAGGCGCACGCGCCCTACCTGCAATGAGACTCTCGGCGAGCGGGCTGTTTCCGCTGCTCCTCATGATCGCGCTCGCGCTGCTCAGCTTCTGGCTGGCGCGCGCGGTGCGCGAGCAGGCGGTGCCGGCGGTGCCGGTCAGGCACGACCCCGATTACGTCGTCGACGACTTCACTGTCCAGAAGTTCGACGCCAAGGGCCTCGCGGAGTCGACGCTCTCGGCGGCCAAGATGATTCATTTCCCTGACGACGATTCCACCGAGCTGCTCGCGCCGCACGTGGTCCAGAGCAAGCCGCAGGAGCCGCGCATGAGCGTGACGGCAGACCGCGGCAGCTTGTCGCAGGACGGCAGCGACGTCTTCCTCTACGGCAACGTGGTGCTGGTGCGCGATGCCACGCCCCAGCGGCCCGAGGCGCGGATGCTGACGAGCTTCCTGCACATCGCGCGCGGCGGATCTCTGGTGCTCACCGATCGCGAGGTCGCGATCACGGAAGACGACCGCTCGCTGACCGGCCGCGGCATGGAATACGACAACCGTACGGGCGAGCTGCTGCTGCACCATCAGGTTCACGGCCGCTTCGAGCCGAAGCGCAATGGCTGAAACGCGCGCTCTCGCCCGGCTCGCGCTCGCCGCGCTCGCCGCGCTCGCCTGCCTTGCGCCGCCGGCCGCGCGCGCCGAGAAGGCCGATCGCGACAAGCCGATGCAGATCGAGGCGAACAGCATGAGCTCCGACGACGCGGCGCGCATCAGCATCTTCGAAGGCAACGTGGTCCTCACGCAGGGCACGATCCGCGTGCTCGCCGACCGCATCGTGGTGCACCAGGATGCCGACGGCTTCCAGTACGCCACGGCGACCGGCAAGCCGGTGCGCTTCCGCCAGAGGACCGACCCGCAGGACGGCCAGCCCGCCGAGTGGATCAACGGCGAGGCCGACCGCATCGAGATCAACGAACGCGAGCAGAAGATCGAGCTCTTCGACCACGCGTGGGTCACCCGCGGGCTGGACAAGGTGCAGGGCGACTACATCTCCGTCGACGAGCGCTCGCAATACTTCTCCGTCAAGGCGGGGCCGAACGGGGCCTCGGGCGGCGGGCGCGTGCGCGCCGTGATCCAGCCCAAGACCGCGCCCGCAGCGCCGGCCGGCGCGCCTGCCGCACCTGCGCCCGCGACGCCCGCGGCGAAGTAGATGAGCCTGCTGCGCGCCGAAAACCTGCGCAAGCGCTACAAGGCGCGCACCGTGGTCCAGGGCGTCTCGCTCGAAGTCTCGAGCGGCGAGGTGGTCGGGCTGCTCGGGCCGAACGGCGCCGGCAAGACGACCTGCTTCTACATGATCGTCGGGCTGGTTCCGGTCGACGCCGGGCATATCCGCCTCGAAGGACGCGAGCTCACGCACCTGCCGATCCACCGCCGCGCGCGCCTCGGGATCTCCTACCTGCCGCAGGAGAATTCGGTGTTCCGCCGCCTGACGGTCGAGGAGAACGTGCAGGCGGTGCTGGAGCTGCAGGGTTTCGCGAACGGCGAGATCGAGCCGCGCCTGACCGAGCTCCTCAAGGACCTCAGCATCGCGCACCTGCGCAAGCACGCCGCGCTGGCGCTCTCCGGCGGCGAGCGGCGCAGGCTCGAGATCGCGCGCGCGCTCGCCACCCGGCCGACGTTCATCCTGCTGGACGAGCCCTTCGCCGGGGTCGACCCGATCGCGGTGCTCGACATCCAGCGCATCATCCGCTTTCTCAAGGAGCGCGGCATCGGCGTGCTGATCACGGACCACAACGTGCGCGAGACGCTGGGCATCTGCGACCGCGCCTACATCATCAACGAGGGCGCGGTGCTCGCCTCCGGGAAGCCCGAGGAAATTGTCTATAATGACAGCGTGCGCCGGGTGTACTTGGGCGAGCATTTCCGCATGTGACCCATCGCGCGCGACCGAGGCTCAGCATTCCGCGGCAACCACCTGGCGCCGACCCCCGATCATGAAGCCGACCCTGCAGTTCCGGCTCTCCCAGCACCTCACGCTGACGCCGCAACTGCAACAGTCGATCCGCCTGCTGCAGCTCTCGACGGTCGAGCTGAACCAGGAGATCGAGCGCATCCTGCAGGATAACCCGATCCTCGAGCGCGACGAGGGCGAGGCCGAGGCGCCGGCCGCGCCGGGCTTCGGCGAGGCCCAGGCCCCAGTGCAGGCCGCTCCGGAGGCCCCCGCGCAGGCGGGCGAGACAGCCGCCACGCGCGACGACGACTGGCAGGCGGACTTCGCCACGCAGTGGCGCGGCGCGGAGGACGACGAGGACGGCGACCGCACGTTCGTCGCCCCCGACACGCCGACGCTGCGCGATCACCTGTACGGGCAGCTCTCGCTCACCAATCTCGGCGAGCGCGACCGCGTCCTCGTCGGGCTGCTGATCGACGCGCTCGACGAGGACGGCTATCTCACCCAGAGCCTGGAGGAGATCGCCGCGCTGCTGCCGCCCGAGGCCGAGGCGAGCACCGACGAGCTCGCCATCGCGCTCAAGCACCTGCAGAATTTCGAGCCCGCGGGAGTCGGCGCCCGCACCCCGGCGGAGTGCCTCGAGCTGCAGCTGCGCGCGCGCGGCGGCGACGAGCCCAACCAGCGCCTCGCGCTCGAGATCGTGCAGCGCCACCTCGAGCTGCTCGCCGCGCGCGACTACAGCCGGCTCAAGGCGCTCACCGGAGCGGGCGAGGACCAGCTGCGCGCCGCGCAGCGCGTCATCCAGAGCCTCAATCCCCGTCCGGGCGCGTCCTTCGCCAAGGTCGAGGCGCGCTACATCGTGCCCGACGTCATCGTGCGCAAGGCGAAGGGCGTATGGCGGGCGAGCCTGAACCCCGAGGCGATGCCGAAGCTGCGCGTCAATCGCCTCTACGCGGAGCTCGCCGCGCGCCAGCGCAACGGCCGCAACACCCTCGCCTCGCAGCTCCAGGAGGCGCGTTGGCTGATCAAGAACGTGCAGCAGCGCTTCGACACCATCCTGCGCGTGTCGCAGGCGATCGTCGACCGGCAGCGGCACTTTTTCGAGCACGGCGAGGTCGCCATGCGGCCCATGGTGCTGCGCGAGATCGCCGACACGCTCGGGCTGCACGAGAGCACCATCTCGCGCGTCACCACGCAGAAGTACATGGCCACGCCGCGCGGCACCTTCGAGCTGAAGTACTTCTTCGGCAGCCACGTCGCGACCGACACGGGCGGCGCCTGCTCGGCCACCGCGATCCGCGCCCTGATCAAGCAGCTGGTGGCCGCCGAGGAGGCCGGCGCGCCGCTGTCGGATTCGCGCATCTCGCAAATTCTCGGCCAGCAGGGTATCGTGGTGGCGCGACGCACGATCGCGAAATACAGGGAAGCCCTGCAAATCCCGCCGGTCAACCAGCGCAAGCGCCTGTGAGCGCCGCGCTGCACCCCACGACCGCGTCCGGTCGCAACCAAGGAGATCCGCGATGAATCTGAACGTGAGCGGCCACCACCTCGATGTGACGCCCGCCATCCGCAGCTACGTGGGCAGCAAGCTCGAGAGGGTGATGCGCCATTTCGACCACGTGATCGATGCCCACGTCATCCTCTCGGTCGGCAAGCTCAGCCAGAAGGCGGAAGTGATCCTGCACGTGCGCGGCAAGGACATCCACTGCGCCTGCGAGGAAGCCGACCTGTACGCGGCGATCGATCTGCTCGCCGACAAGCTCGACCGCCAGGTCCTCAAGTACAAGGGCAAGGCCTTCGACAAGCCGCACGAGGCGCTCAAGCACCGCCCGGCGAGCTCGTGAGCCGCCCCGGCGCGCCAGCGGCGGCCGGCTGGCATGCGGACTCTGGGCTATAATCGCGCCCCGCCGAGATGAGCGCCGCGGCGCGCGCCGCGCGCTGCCGGCCGGCTCGCAAGCCTCCCCTCGATCGATGAGCCTCGTCGCCAAGCTCCTCACCCCGACCTGCATCGTGCTCGACCTCGCCGTGTCGAGCAAGAAGCGCCTGTTCGAGCAGATCGGCCTGCTCTTCGAGAACAACAACGGGCTCGCGCGCAACCTCGTGTTCGACAGCCTGTTCGCGCGCGAGCGGCTGGGCTCGACCGGGCTCGGGCAGGGCGTCGCGATCCCGCACGGCCGGATCAAGGGCCTGAAGGAGGCGCTCGGCGCCTTCATCCGGCTCGCCCAGCCGGTGCCCTTCGACGCGCCGGACGGCAAGCCGGTCACGCTGGTGTTCGCCCTGCTCGTGCCGGAGCAGGCGACCGAGTGGCACCTGCAGCTCCTGTCGGAGCTCGCGCAGATGTTCAGCGACCGCGCGCTGCGCGACGCGCTGGCGAGCGCCCCGGACGCGCAGGCGCTCCACAAGCTCATTGCGACGTGGCAGCCGGATGTTGCAGGTCAACGTCACGCAGTTGTATGACGACAACCGCGAAGCCCTGTCGCTCGCGTGGGTCGCGGGGCGCGAGGGCGGCACCGCGGTGCGGCGCGACGCGGCCGCGTCGGCCGCGCTGATCGGCCACCTCAACCTCCTGCATCCCAACAGCATCCAGATTCTCGGCGCCTACGAAGCCGCGATCCTGGAGGGCTACGACGCCGCGCAGCGCGCCGAGTTTTGCGCCAAGCTGCTCGCGGGCACGCCCACCGCGGTGATTCTCGCCGACGGGGTCGCGGTGCCCGCGGAGCTGCAGGCGGACGCGGCGCGCACGCACACGCCGCTGCTCACCACCCCGGCGACCGCGGCGCGCGTCATCGAGAGGCTGTCGCGCTATCTCGCCAAGGCGCTCGCCGACACCACGTCGCGCCACGGCGTGTTCATGGACGTGCTCGGCCTGGGCGTGCTGATCACGGGCGACTCGGGCGTGGGGAAAAGCGAGCTCGCGCTCGAGCTGATCAGCCGCGGCCACGGGCTCGTGGCCGACGACATCGTGGAGATCTCGCGCATCGCCGCGGGCGCGCTCGAGGGCCGCTGCCCGCCGCTGCTCAGGGACTTTCTCGAGGTCCGCGGGCTCGGCCTGCTCAACATTCGCACGATCTTCGGCGAGACCGCCGTGCGCCCGAAGATGAAGCTCAAGCTGATCGCGCACCTCGAGAAGCCCCTGCCCGGAGGCAAGCGCGAAACGAGCGAACGCCTGCCCCTTTCGGAGCTCTCGGAGGAAATTCTCGGGGTCACCGTGCGCAAGGTGGGCATCCCGGTCGCCGCCGGCCGCAACCTCGCGGTGCTGCTCGAAGCGGCCGTGCGCAACTACATCCTGCAGTTGCGCGGCATCGACTCGACCGCCGAGTTCTTCGCGCGCCAGAAGCGCGCCATGGAGCGAGGCGCCTGACGAACGCTGCGGTCCACCCGCCCGTGCTGCATCGCAGCACGCCGCTCGATCGCGCGGATGACCGCGAAGACTTGGCAGCGGGCGCGCCGTGGCCTTGCGTCAACCTGACGTCTCACGGCCACGTTACTCGGCCACGGGAATCCGTCCCGGACCACAGAGGAGAAGCGCATGCTCAAGCCGATACTCGCGGCAGCCACGATCGCCTTGTTCGCGGCGACCGGCGCCTACGCGCAAGACAAGAAGCAGGAAGGCAAAGCCACGCCGCAGCAGCAGCGCATGGCCGACTGCAGCAAGCAGGCCAAGCAGAAGATGCTGAAGGGCGAGGCGCGCAAGAAGTTCATGAGCGCCTGCCTGAAAGCGAAGAAACCCTCCTAACCTCGAGCGCGGGCACGGCGCGGAGCCCATGCCGCTCCGCGCGGCGCCCGCGCGCTTTGCCACGGCGCCGGCAAGCGGATACAGTCTCCCGGGCGCCATGCGGATCATCGTCGTCAGCGGGCTGTCGGGCTCCGGCAAGAGCATCGCTCTCAACGTGCTGGAGGACAGCGGCTACTACTGCGTGGACAACCTGCCCGCGACGCTGCTCATCGAAGTCGTCGATTTCCTCGCCGCCGCCGGCCACGAGCGCGTCGCGCTGAGCGTGGACGCGCGCAGCGCGGCGCTCCCCGCGCTGCCCGACAGCGTCGCGCAGCTCAGGGCGCGCGGCCTGGGCTGCAGCGTGCTGTTCCTCGAGGCGACGCCGCACACGCTGCTGCGCCGCTTCGCCGAGACGCGGCGCCGCCATCCGCTCGCCGGCGCCGAGCTCACGCTCGCCGAGGCGATCGAGCGCGAACGCGCGTTGCTCGGCGGAGTCTCGCAGCTCGGCCACCGCATCGACACCAGCGGCCTGCAGCCCAAGAGCCTGCGCAACTGGATCCGCGAGCTGTTCGGGCTGGGTGGCGGCACGATGGCGCTGCTGTTCGAGTCGTTCGCCTATCGCGACGGCCTGCCGCTCGACGCGGACTGGGTGATCGACGCCCGCATGCTGCCCAATCCGCATTACGAGCCCGCGCTGCAGCCGCTCACCGGCCGCGACGCGCCGGTGGTCGAGTTCCTCGAGCGCCACGACGCGGTGCAGCGCCTGCTCGAGGACGTGCGCGCGCTGCTCGCGCGCTGGCTGCCCGAGATGGTGCGCGACAACCGCAGCTATCTCACGGTCGCGATCGGCTGCACCGGCGGGCGCCACCGCTCCGTGTACCTGGCGGAGAAGCTCGCCGCGCAGTTCCGCGGCGAATGGCCCGTGCTCGTGCGCCATCGCGGGCTCGCGGCATCGGGCGAAGGGTGAGCCGGCCCGAGGCTCGCGAGCTCGCGCTCTTTGCGCGGCGCTCCTTTCTAATGCGCCGTGGTCGCGCTCGAAGCCCTTAGTTTCCCGAGCAGCTTGCGCACCGGCGCCGGCACCGGCGCATCGGGCGCGCGCGCGAGCGCCAGCCACTCGCGCCCGGGCGCGGCGGCCGCGACCCCGCGCACCGCGCAAAGCAGCGGCTGCGCGCGCAGGCGGAAATGCGTGAAGCCGTGCTCGACCGGCTCGAGCCGCCGGGTGCGCGCGATCTCGCAGCCGAGCTCCTGCGTGCAGAAGCGCCGCAGCCGCGTGCCTTCGAGCTCGGGAAAGCTCCACAGCCCGCCCCACACGCCCACGGGCGGCCGGCGCTCGAGCAGCACCCGCTCGCCGTGCACGAGCACCAGCCAGGTCGCGCGCCGCTCGGGCTTCGGCTTCTTTGGGCGCGCGGCGGGCAGCTCGGCAGCCCGTCCCTCGCGGCGCGCCACGCAGCGGCGCGCGATCGGGCAGGCATCGCAGCGCGGGTTCACTCGCGTGCACAGCGTCGCGCCGAGGTCCATCATGGCCTGCGTGTAGGCCTCGATCGAGCTCGCCGGAAGCAGGCTCTCGGCGAGCCGCCACAGCCGCTGCTCGACCGCGCGCTCGCCCGGATAGCCTTCGACGCCGAAGCAGCGCGCCAGCACGCGCTTCACGTTGCCGTCGAGGATCGCGGCGCGCTCGCCGAACGCGAAGGCCGCGATCGCGGCCGCGGTGGAACGCCCGATCCCCGGGAGCGCCGCGAGCGACTCGGCGTCCGCGGGAATGCGGCCGCCCAGCTCGTTCGCCACGCGGCGTGCCGCCGCGAGCAGATTGCGCGCCCGGGCGTAATAGCCCAGTCCGCTCCACAGCCGCAGCACCTCGTCCTCGGAGCCGCGCGCGAGGCTCGCGACGTCCGGAAAGCGCGCCACGAAGCGCGCGTAGTACGGGATCACCGCCTCGACCTGTGTCTGCTGCAGCATCACCTCGGACAGCCAGATGCGGTAGGGCTCGCGGCTGCCCTGCCACGGCAGGTCGTGGCGGCCGTGCGCGCGCTGCCAGCGGACGAGCTTGCTCGCAAAATCGGGCACCGCGCGATTCTAACTTCAGGCCTCCCGACATACCGGAGCGCCGATTTGTCCGGTTTGGACGCAGGCGAGAGCCGGGGAAGATCGTCGCAGCCGGGACGTAAACCGACGCCGTGGCCCGGTCAGGGCGACGGTCGTCGGCCGGCACGTGCGCAGGAATCCTCCATTTGTGATGCCGCTTCAATGAGTTGGAATGCCCACGCCACGCCCTTCGTGTCGACCGAGGAACCCGCCGCGATCAGCCTCTGCTTGCTGAAGCTCACAGGCGTCAATATTCTTGTCACGCGTCGCACACGAGCGATACAAGATCGCGACGGCAGTGCTCATGCACTTCCAAGCGGGACGATTGCCCGGCCAACACGGTGCCGGGATAACAAGACATGCCACCAGAGAAGGAGCACCGTATGAACATTCCGCACCCCGCGGCGCCCAGGGAATCTCTCTCACGGCGCTGGCGAATCCGGTCAGCGGTTACGCTGATTTCCGCGCTTGCCATTGGCGTGACCACGTATGCCTCGGCGGAAAGCATGCCGGCTCCGTCACCGAATGCCACGCTCACCATTGGCATCGGCGTCGATCTGGACACTGTGGACCCTGCCCAGCAAACCACCACCACCGTGCAGAACGTGATCGACTACGGCCTGCAGACCCTGGTGGCTTTCGACACGCAGGGCAAGATCGAGCCGCTGCTGGCCACCTCGTGGGCCACGTCCAAGGACGGCTTGACGCTGACCTTCCAACTGCGCCGCGGCGTGAAGTTCCAGGATGGGACTCCGTTCAACGCCGATGCGGTGGTCTTCTGCCTAGATCGTCTGATCAGCGGCAAGGTCAGGGTGCCGATCGGTGCCGGATTCAAGTCGATGAAGAGCATCGAGGCGGTCAACCCGACCACCGTGGCCATCCACCTGAAGCACCCGGACCCCAACCTGGTGCCCAACCTAACGACGACGATGGCGTCGATTTTCTCGCCGACGTCGGCGACCAAGGACGGGAACACTCCGACGAATATCGTTCACCCGGTGGGCACCGGCCCGTACCAGTTCACCCGTTGGTCCAAGGGCAGCGAGGTCGTCTACACGCGGGTCGACGACTACTGGGGCCCAAAGCCGTACTACAAGACGGTCGACTTCAAGATCATCCCGGAGGCGAACTCCCGGGAGGCCGGGCTGCTGGCCGGACAGCTTGACGTCGTCATGAACCCGCCGGTCACGGACCTGACTTCCCTCTCGAGCAACCCGGCGGTCAAGGTGCTCAAGGCGCCGAGCGACCGGGCGGTCTTCATTGCCATCAACACCGCGAAGCCGCCGTTCAACAACGAGAAGGTTCGTCAGGCGCTGAACTATGCGGTCGACAAGGACGCGATCATCAAGAACGTGATGTTCGACTCCGTCAATCTCATGGACTCGCCGTTCCCCTCGTCGCTGAGCGGCTACTGCAAAGTCGGCGCCTACCGCTACGACCCGGACAAGGCCAGGCAGCTGCTGGCCGAAGCGGGCGTCAAGAACTTGAAGATCACCCTGGGCTCGCCGACCGGCCGCTACATCCAGGACATCCAGTTCGCCCAGGCCATTTCCGGGTATTTGCGCAAGGTGGGCATCGACGCCGACGTCCGCACCATGGACTGGCCGTCGTACGTGTCGGCGATACTGAACAAGAACGGGCCGTTCGACCTGCATATGCTGGGCTGGGCTCCGGGCGCCCTGGACGGCCAGACCCAACTGCAGATGTTCACCACCGACACCATCCCGCCGAAGGGTCTGAACTCGTCGTTCTTCTCTGATCCGACAGTCGACAAGCTGGCCTCCGAGGCCGGGCTGAACCTCGACGAAAAGACCCGCAACCAGCAGCTGTGCCGGATCCAGAAGGAGGTCTGGCAACAAGCTCCGTGGATCTTCCTGTGGAGCCAGACGTTGATCCTGGCCTACAACTCCAAGATCACCGGCGTGTCGTACCTGCCGAACGAGAAGTTCGAAACCATGGGTGCCCACCCCAGGCCCTGAGCGACGGGAACAAAGGAGCGCGATCGCGGATGCCTGACCATCGGCGCAGGCGAAGCGTCGCTTCCAGCGACCGGCCAGCACCCGACACGCGCAGAGAGCAAGCGGAAAGCCGCATAGAAGGCCGAGTGGAAAGCGCCGGCGCGTGAGCGGCTTTTTGACCTACCTCGTGCGCCGGCTGGTCGCTGCCGTCATCACGCTGCTCGGCGTGATCCTGGTGATGGTCCTGCTCGTGCGGGCGCTGCCCGGGGATCCAGCCAGGATCATCGCCGGCCTGCAAGCCACCCCCGAGCAGGTCGAACAGGTTCGGCTCTCGATGGGGCTGGACCAACCGGTCCCGGTCCAGTACTGGCGCTACCTGGTGAATCTGGCCCACGGGAGCCTGGGGACGTCGGCCCGGTTTGGTACGTCGGTGCTCTCGGAGATCGCTCATCGGTTGCCGTACACGATCGTGCTGGCTGTTTTCGGCACCCTTTTCGGGGCGATCTTCGGGATCGCGCTGGGCGTGCTGGCGGCCACCCACAAGGGTCGCTGGGCGGATGCGTTCGGTTCAATGCTCGGGGTGGCAGGCATTTCGATGCCGGTGTACTGGCTGGGCATCTTGTTGATCGTGCTGTTCTCGGTGAAGCTCAGATTGCTGCCTATCGGTGGTGCCGACACGCTCTCCAGTCTGGTGATGCCGACGATCACCCTCGGCGTGTTCTCCATGGCAGTGGTCTCCCGGATGACCCGCTCGACAATGCTGGATACGTTGGACCAGGACTACGTGCGCACCGTGCGCGCCAAAGGCGTGGCCGAGTGGGTGGCGGTGCGACACGCGCTGCGCAACGCCTTCATTCCGATCCTGACGGTGATCGGCCTTCAGTTCGGCACGCTGCTGGGAGGCGCGGTGCTGACCGAGACGGTTTTCTCCTGGCCGGGAATCGGCCAACTGCTGGTGCAGTCCATCAACAACCGCGACTTCCCGCTGGTGCAGGGCATCGTCTTCGTTTTCGCCGCGATGTTCATCGTGCTGAACATCATCACGGACCTCTTGTACTCGGTCGTCGATCCGCGGGTGAGGTTGTACCGATGAGCTCGATCTCCGCCGTCGGCGAGGCACCCGCCGCGCCCGAGGCGACGCGGACCTCACTGAGGAAGCTCCGGACGTTCGCCCGCAACAAGGGCGCGATGATCGGCATTTTCATCCTGTTGGCCTTGGCCTTTGCGGCGATCTTCGCGCGGCTGCTGACCCCGTACGATCCGACCGCGCAGGACCTGTCCAGCGCGTTTCTGGCGCCGTCACTGGCGCACCCGTTCGGCACGGACGACCTCGGGCAGGACATCCTGGCGCGCATCATGTACGGCGGGCGGTATACGCTGGCTATCGGGGTGGTGGCCGTGTCCATCGCTGCGATCATCGGCGTGCCGCTCGGGCTGATCTCCGGCTACGTCGGCGGGGCTACGGACATGGTGATCCAGCGGATCACCGACATCCTGCTGTCGTTCAACCCCTTTCTGCTGGCGCTGGTGCTGGTCGCCGTGTTCGGCGTGGGCATCCAGACGGTGACCATCGCCGCGGGCATCGGGGTGATCCCGCAATTCATCCGGCTGGCTCGCGGGCAGGCGCTGTCCCTGCGGGAAGAGGTGTATGTCGAGGCGGCGATTGCGTTCGGGGAGAGCTCGCTGGCGATCCTGCGCAGGCACGTGCTGCGCAACGCGCTGACCCCGATCCTCGTCTATGCGACGCTCAACATCGGTGTGACGATCCTGGTCGCCGCGGGCTTGGGCTTCCTGGGCCTGGGCGTGCAACCGCCGACCCCCGAGTGGGGGACGATGCTGGGCACGGCGCGCTCGTTCATCTTCAAGGCCTCCTACCAGCTGACGTTCCCGGGCCTGACTATTTTCCTCGCGGTATTGAGCTTCAATCTGGTGGGTGACGGATTGCGGGATGCGTTCGACCCGAGCCTGCGGGAGTAGCTCGGTGATGAGCGAACGGCGAGAACCGCTGCTGTCGATCAAGGACCTGCGCGTCACGTTCCGCACCCGCACCGAATCCGTGCGCGCCGTGGATGGAGTGAGCTTCGACGTGTACCCGGGGGAAACGCTCGGCGTGGTAGGAGAATCCGGGTCCGGCAAGAGCGTGACGATGCTATCCGTTCTGCGGCTCATCCCGCCGTCCACTCGAGTGGTGGCGTCCGGTCAGGTGCTGTTCGGCGGGAAAGACCTGTTGCAGGCATCGAAGCGCGAAATTCGCCGGATACGCGGCCGGCATATCGCGTTGATCCCGCAAGATCCGATGACCTGCCTCGACCCGGTACTCAGGGTGGGCCGGCAGGTGCGCGAGGCCATTCAGGCGCACGAAAACGTGGCAGCAGCCGAGGCTCACCGTCGCGGCGTGCAATTGCTGGAAACGGTGGGCATCCCGGAACCCGAGCGACACTACGCCCAATTTCCGCACGAGTACTCCGGCGGCATGCGCCAGCGGGCAATGATCGCCATGGGCATGGCCAATGCTCCGTCGCTGCTGATTGCAGACGAGCCGACCACGGCCCTGGACGTGACGATTCAGGCGCAGATCATGGACGTGCTGCGAGCGGCGCAGCGCGAAACCCGCGCGAGCATGGTGCTGATCAGCCACGATTTGGGGTTGATCGCCGAAATGGCCGACCGGGTCGTGGTGATGTACGCGGGGCACGTGGTGGAATCCGCGGACGTCCAAACGATTTTCTCGAGCCCTCGGCACCCGTACACCCTTGGACTCATCGGCAGCCTGCCGCAGACGACGGGCAACGAGAAATGGCTGCGGCCCATTCCCGGCAGCCCGCCTGATTTGGCCGATGTGCCGTCCGGCTGCCCTTTCCACCCACGGTGCTTCCTGTCCCGCGGCCGGGAAATCTGTCGCGTCACCCGCCCCGAGCTGCGTTCACTCGGCACCGGTGAGCACCGCTCGGCCTGCCATTTCGTCGCTGAGCTCGAAGGAGCCAGTGCGCTGCCGGCCGGCGAGCTGCACGAAGGCGCAGGCCGATGACGGGCGATCGCTCGACCCGCGGCGAGGTGCTCCTGCGGGCACGCAATTTGGTCAAGCACTTCCCGATCACCCGGGGGCTGCTGCACAGCACGGTTGGAAAAGTGCACGCCATCGACGGGGTCAATCTGGACGTGGCGACCGGCGAGACCCTCGGCGTCGTCGGGGAATCCGGCTGCGGCAAGACAACCCTGGGCCGCACTCTGATCCGGCTGATCGACCCGACCGGCGGCAGCATCGAGTTCAAGGGCCAGGACATCACCCGGTTCTCTCGCAGCCAGATGCGCGGCGTGCGCCGGAGCATGCAGATCGTGTTCCAGAACCCGTTCGCGTCGTTGGATCCCCGGATGACGGTACTGAACCTGATCGCCGAGCCGCTTCGGGTGCACGGGTTGTACGACCGGGCCGGCGGCCCGAAGCGAGTGGCCGAGCTGATGGAAACCGTTGGCCTGAGCCCGGCGCACGCGAAGCGGTATGCCCACGAGTTTTCCGGCGGGCAACGCCAGCGGATCGGCATCGCCCGGGCCTTGGCATTGAACCCCGACCTTCTCGTGCTCGATGAACCGGTTTCCGCATTGGACGTGTCGATCCAGGCGCAGGTCGTCAACCTGCTCAAAAGCCTCCAGGACGAGTTCGAGCTGGCCTACGTCTTCATTGCTCACGACCTGACGGTGGTGCGGCACATTTCTGATCGGGTCGCGGTCATGTACCTGGGCAAGATCGTGGAAACCGGAACCCGGGAAGAGGTTTACGCCGAACCCAGCCACCCCTACACCCAGGCGCTCCTGTCCGCCGCCCCGGTGCCCGATCCCGGCGCCCGCGGGGTGCGCAAACGGATCGTCCTTACCGGCGAGGTGCCAAGCCCGGCCAATCCGCCTTCCGGATGCCGGTTCCGCACCCGCTGCTGGAAAGCGCAGGACATTTGCGCCGGCGAGGAACCCGAACTGGTCGAGCGCGGCGAGGGTCACCCGGTGGCATGCCACTTCGCCGAGGTCGACAGCCGAGTAGCGCTGCCGGAAGTATCGACCCCGGCAGCACGCGTCCAACACCAGCCAGCTGCGCGCTGATGCTATGTCAGGGGCCTGAACTTTCGGATCGCTTTGCCGGTTTGACGCCTCAGGGCGGATTCGGCACCATGGCCGGGCCTTGGCGAGCGCCGGGATACTCGAGGCGCTGCGCATCAATTGCATCGCGTTCGCGCGCGCGGCCGCTGCCCACCTAGAAGGACGAGCATGAGCGACCCTGTCCAGCACATCCGCAGGTACCACGCCGAGCTGCAGCAGATCCGCCGGGACCTGCACGCGCACCCCGAGCTCGGCTACGAGGAAAACCGCACTTCCGGAATCGTCGCCGAGAAGCTCGCCTCGTGGGGCGTCGAGGTGCATCGCGGCCTCGCGAGGACCGGCGTGGTCGGAGTCGTCCCCGGCCGGCGCACCGCGAGCGGCCGCGCGATCGGGCTGCGTGCCGACATGGACTGCCTGCCGATGCACGAGACCGGCGACGTGCCGCACCGCTCGCGGCACGACGGCAAGATGCACGGCTGCGGGCACGACGGCCACACCACCATGCTGCTCGGGGCGGCCCGCTACCTCGCCGAGACGCGCGCTTTCGACGGTACCGCGTACCTGATCTTCCAGCCGGCGGAGGAGGGCGGCGCCGGCGGCAAGGCGATGGTCGACGAAGGCCTGTTCGAGCGTTTTCCGGCGAACGAGATCTATGCGCTGCACAACTGGCCGCCGCTGCCCGCCGGCAAGATGGCGGTCGGCGCCGGGCCGATGATGGCCGCCACCGACGAGATCCAGCTCGTCATCCGCGGCAAGGGCGGGCACGCCGCGCTCCCGCACCTCGCCGTCGACCCGGTGGTGGTCGCCGCGCAGGTCATCGGCGCGCTGCAGACGATCGCGAGCCGCAACGTGAGCCCGGTCGATTCGCTCGTGGTGAGCCTGTGCTCGATGCAGACAAGCCAGCTCGGCGCCTTCAACGTGATCCCCGACTTCGTGAAGCTGATCGGCACGGTGCGCAGCTTCCGGCCGGAGACGCGCGACCTGGCTGAGTCGCGCATCAAGGCGATCGTCAGCGGCGTCGCGCAGGCGCTCGGCGCGGCCGCCGAGCTCGAGTACAAGCGCGGCTACCCGGCGACCATCAACTCGGATCGCGAGGCTGAGTTCGCCGCGCGGGTCGGCGAGCGCGTCTTCGGCAAAGACAACGTCATCCGCAACCCCGAGCCGACCATGGGCGGGGAGGACTTCTCCTTCATGCTGCAGGCGCGCCCGGGCGCCTACGTGTGGCTCGGCCAGGGCGGCGGGCCTTCGAGCTGCTTCCTGCACAACCCGGGCTATGATTTCAACGACGCGGTAATTCCCCTCGGCGCCGGCTACCTCGCGGCGCTCGTGGAGCAGTCGCTGCCGCTCGCTAAGTAGCACACAAGGCCGTCACCTCCTGGCGGATAACCATCCGCTGCACCCGCTTGTTGGTTGCACTGCTCGCCGCCGCGGTCGCCTGTCACGCGGTCCACGCGCGCAGGCTCCCCTCCGCGCCCGCCGCCGCATAAGTCCGCCTTCAGGCCCCTCGTTCCAGGAAATCGGGCACGAGGCTTGCAGTCTTTTACCCGTGGACACGATCCTGTCCAAACTCTGGCGAATTGCGCCGCCTGCCCGGGGGGAAGCGGCCATGAAACGTGAAATATCTGTCGAAGATTTGACAATTGGCATGTTTGTGTCAGAGCTTGATCGGCCCTGGACCGATACGCCCTTCGCGTTCCAGGGGTTCTTGGTGCGCACGCCGGCGCACATCGAGGCGCTGCGCAAGTACTGCCGCACGGTATTCATCGACGCCGAGCGCGGCAAGGACGTGGAGGAGGCGCGCCGCGCGGCGAGCGGGCCGGCGGCCGGCGCCGCGCCGGAGTTCGCCATCCGCGGCAGCACGGCCTATCGCGAGCTCGAAACGGTGGAAAGCGAGTTCGCGCGCGCGCACGAAGTGCACAGCCACTGCGCGGCCGATGTCGCCGAGCTGTTCGCCGAGGTCCAGGCGGGCAGGATCCTCGAAGCGAAGCGCGCGCGCGACGCGGTCGCGCGCATGACCGGTAGCCTCGTGCGCAACCCGAACGCGCTGATGCTGCTCGCGCGCCTGGCGCACAAGGGCCAGGGCCTGCAGGAACGCGCGATCAACTCGTCGATCTACCTGATCGCGTTCGGGCGCTTCCTGCAGCTCTCGCGCGACGACCTCGAGCTGCTCGGCCTGGTCGGCCTGCTGCAGGACATCGGCAAGCTCGAGCTCCCGGACGCGCTGCTCGGCAAGCGCGGCCACCTCGCCCCCGCCGAGTTCAAGGTGGCGAAGACCCACGTGCAGCACTCGATCGAGATCCTGCGGGCGACCCCGGGACTGCCCGCGCGCCTCGCCGAGCTCGCGGCGCTGCATCACGAGCACCAGGACGGCACCGGCTATCCGGAAAGGCTCTCGGCCGGCGAAATCGGGCTGTTCGGATCGATGGCGGCGATCGTGGACGCCTTCGATGCGATGACGATGCCGCGCTCCTACGCCGCGCAGCTCACGCCTTCGCAGGCCTTCGGCGTGCTCTACAGGCTGCGCGGCACTGCGTACTACGGCGCGCTCGTCGAGCAGTTCTGCCAGTGCATCGGCGTGTACCCGGTCGGCAGCGCCGTCGAGCTGAACACCGGAGAGATCGGGATCGTGATCTCCCAGAACCCGCAGCGCCGCCTCAAGCCGCGCGTGATGGTGGTGCTCGACGCCGCGGGACTGCCGGCCAGGCCGCACAAGCTGCTCGACCTCATGAAGGAGCCGAAGGCCTTCGCCGACGAGCCCCATCACATCCGGCGCACGCTCGAGTACGGCCGCGTGCAGGTCGAGCCGCGCGAGTTCTTCCTCTGAGCCGGCGGCGCGGCGAGCCCCGCCCGCCGCGAGGATTTCAGCGCGCCGCCACG
>JAKALD010000311.1 GCA_021813275.1 Pseudomonadota bacterium
GAACAGCTGCGGCGACTGCGGCAGCGCGTAGAACTCGCCCGGATGCACGCGCGAGGGCACCAGGTAGTCGCGCGCGCCCTCGGGCGTCGAGCGCGTGAGCATCGGCGTCTCGATGTCGATGAAGCCGTGCTCGTCCAGGAAGCCGCGCAGCGCCATGGCGACGCGGTAGCGCAGCCGCAGGTTGCGCTGCATCGGCTCGCGGCGCAGGTCGAGCACGCGGTAGGTGAGACGCGTCGTCTCCGACAGGTTCTCGTCGTCCAGCTGGAACGGCGGCGTCGCCGAGGCGTTGAGCACCTCGACCTCGCCCGCGAGCACCTCGATCTCGCCCGAGCGCAGGTTGGGGTTCGCGGTGCCCTCGGGGCGCGCGCGCACCCTGCCCGTGACGCGCAGCACGTACTCGCCGCGCACCCGGTCGGCGACCTGGAATGCTTCGCGGCGGTCGGGGTCGCACACGACCTGCGCCAGCCCCTCACGGTCCCGCAGGTCGATGAAGATCACGCCCCCGTGGTCGCGCCGGCGGTGCGCCCAGCCGCACAGCGTCACAGTCTGGCCGATGTGCGCGGCCGACAATTCGCCGCAGTAGTGCGTGCGCATGGCGACTCCGGGATCAGCGAGCGCGGCGCGGCGCGCCGAGGCGCGACTTGCCGTTGGGCGCGACCACGCCCATGGAGATGATGTACTTGAGCGCGTCGTCCACGCCCATGTCGAGCTCGATCACGTCCTTGCGCGCGACCACCACGAAGTAGCCTCCCGTGGGGTTCGGCGTCGTCGGCACGTACACGCTCAGGTAATCGCCCTGCAGGTGGTTGGCGAGGTCGCCGCCGGGCGTGCCGGTGAGGAACGCGATCGTCCACAGGCCCTCGTGCGGCCACTGCACGAGCAGCGCCTTGCGGAACGCCTGGCTGCGCGAGGAAAACAGGGTGTCGGAGACCTGCTTGACGCTCGAATAGATCGAGTTGACCACCGGGATGCGCTTCAGGATGCCGTTCCACAGATCCACCAAGCGCTGGCCGATGAAGTTGGCGGCGAGCACCCCGGTGGCGAACACGATGAGCAGGCTGAGCAGCGCGCCGAGCCCGGGGATATGCACGCCGAACAGCGCGTCCGGGCGCCAGCTCGCGGGCAGCAGCAGCAGGCTCTGATCAAGCGTGTCGATGATCAGCTGCAGCACCCAGATCGTGATCAGCAACGGGATCCAGATCAGCAGCCCTGCGATGAAGTACTTCTTCAAGACGCTCGCAAAACGAAAAAGCCCGGCGCGGACGGACCCGCCGGGCGCGGTTGACTGTGTCGGGCTGGGCTGCGAGGCGCCGCGCAGCTCAGCTGCACGCGGGGCAGGCCCCCTGCCCGCAGGCCGGTCCTGCCTCGCCCTTGCTCTCGGACTTCGATTCCGGCTTGGCCTCGGGCTTCGTGCCGCCCGCCGGCGCGGGCTTCGTCCCGCTGTTGCGGAAATCCGTGGCGTACCAGCCGCTTCCCTTCAGCTGAAAGCCCGCCGCGCTCAGCAGCTTTCGCAGGCTCGCCTTGCCGCATGAAGGGCATACCGTCAGCGGGGCCTCCGAGACCTTTTGCAGGAATTCGTCCTGGAAACCGCAATCCGCGCAGCGATATTCGTAGATCGGCACGGTGATGCTCCCTAACCGCCTGAATTAGCGAAATTATACCGCATCATGAAACCTGGGATGCAGTTGGGATCGAAAACGGCCCTTTCAAGTGGCCGTGACGCTCAGAAGGGAATGTCATCCTCCATGTCGTCGAACTTGCCGGCCGGCTTTTTCGCAGGCGCTGCGGCCTTGGGCTCGCCGCGCGGTTCGGCCGCGGCGGGCTCGCCGCGCGGCTCGCCCGAACCGGCGCGCGAACCGAGCATCTGCATCGTGTCGGCCACGATTTCGGTGGTGTAGCGGTCGTGGCCCTCCTTGTCCTGCCACTTGCGCGTGCGCAGCCGCCCCTCGACGTAGACCTGCGAGCCCTTCTTCAGGTATTCGCCGGCGATCTCGGCCAGGCGCCCGCGGAACAGGATCCGGTGCCACTCGGTCTCCTCCTTCTTTTCCCCGCTCGCCTTGTCGGTCCACGCGAAGGTGGTCGCCAGCGAGACGTTGGTGATCGCCGCGCCGTCAGGCATGTAGCGCGTTTCCGGATCGCGTCCGAGATTGCCCACCAGAATCACTTTGTTCACCGAAGCCATTCAAGCCTCCCGCGTGATCGGTTTGCACGCGCCTGCCCCCGAGGCGCGTCCGCCTGGAATCAACTCTAGCCCGAACGGGAAACGTCGGACTCGGCCAGCTCGTTGACGCGCCTCGCCGCCACCGGCTGCATGCCCGCCGCCGCGAGCAGCCACAGAATCGCCAGCACCGCGCAGGTGCTGAACACCGCGACCGGCCCATGGTGCTTGGCGAGCCAGCCGCCCAGCACGCCGCCCGCGAACAGGCCCAGGGTCTGGGTCGTGTTGTACACCGCGATCGCGGTGCCGCGCGCGCGCGCCGGCGCGATGCGCGACACGAGCGAAGGCAGCAGCGCCTCGAGCACGTTGAAGGCGACGAAGAACGCGAGCATCAGGCCGGCGAGCGGCATGATCCGGTCGGGCGCCAGCGCCAGGCTCGCCTCCACCAGGACGAGCAGCATGACGGTCGCGAGCAGCAGCGTCTTGTGATGGTTGCGGCGGTCGGCGTAGAACACCGCGGGCGCCATCAGCACGAACGAGCCGACCACCACCGGCAGGTAGAACTTCCAGTGCGAGGCGAGCGGCAGCCCCGCTTGCACCAGCAGCGGCGGCACCACGACGAACATCGCCATCTGCGACACGTGCAGCACGAAGATACCGACGTTGAGGCGCACCAGCTCCGACTCCCCGAGGAGCGCCGGCAGGTCGCGCGCGCGCACCGGCGGCTCGGCGTGCGCCGGCCGCGCGGGCGCGCGGGGCAGCGCGGCGAACAGCACCCAGATCGCGACGAACGACAGCACGCCGGTGGTGTAGAAGATGCCGCTCAGGCCGGACCAGCGGTATAGCACCGGGGCGACGACGAGCGACAGGGCGAACGCCAGGCCGATCGTGCTGCCGATCATCGCCATCGCCTTGGTGCGGTGCTGCTCGCGCGTCAGGTCCGCCGCGAGCGCCACCACCACCGACGACACCGCGCCGGCCCCCTGCAGCGCCCGCCCGGCGATCACGGTCAGGATGCTGTGCGCGGATCCGGCAAGGAAGCTGCCGGCGGCAAAAAGCAGCAGACCGGTCACGATCATCGGCCTGCGGCCCCAGCGATCCGAAGCCATGCCGTACGGAATCTGGAAGAAAGCCTGCGTCAGGCCATAGGCGCCGAGCGCCAGGCCCACCAAGGCGAGGTTGGTCCCGCCGGCGAGCTTGTGCGCTTCGACCGAGAGCACCGGCAGGATGAGGAACAACCCCAGCATCCTCAGGCCGAACAGCGACGCGAGCGCAGCGCCGGCGCGGCGCTCCTCGGGGCTCATGCGCGCGGAATCCATGCGGCGATCCCTGGTGCCGGAGTGAAGTCGGGCTGGAAAGAGGTGCTGCGGAGTCGCTATAGTACCAGGTTTACGTTTCGGGCCGGCGCCTCGCCGGCGCTCATGGACACGATCCGCATCCGCGGTGCGCGTACCCACAACCTGAAGAACATCACTCTCGAGCTGCCGCGCAACCGGCTCGTGGTGATCACCGGCCTGTCAGGCTCGGGCAAGTCCTCGCTGGCCTTCGACACCCTGTACGCCGAAGGGCAGCGCCGCTACGTCGAGTCGCTCTCGGCCTACGCGCGCCAGTTCCTCCAGATGATGGAGAAGCCCGACGTCGATCTGATA
>JAKALD010000312.1 GCA_021813275.1 Pseudomonadota bacterium
CTACTTCAGCGGGGTGCTGTCGCTCGTCATCATCCTGGTCTCGGGGCTGTTCGTCGGCATGGTGCTCGGGCTGCAGGGCTACGACACGCTGCAGCGCTACGGCTCGTCCTCGGCGCTCGGCATCCTGGTGGCGCTGTCGCTGGTGCGCGAGCTCGGTCCGGTCGTCGCGGGGCTGCTGTTCGCGAGCCGCGCCGGCTCGGCGATCACCGCCGAGATCGGGCTGATGAAGGCCACCGAGCAGATCTCGGCCATGGAGATGATGGCGGTCGATCCGATCGCGCGCGTGGTCGCGCCGCGCTTCTGGGCGGGGGTGATCTCGATGCCGCTGCTCGCGGCGCTGTTCTCGGCGATGGGCATCTTCGGCGGCTACTTGGTCGGCGTGAAGCTGATCGGAGTCGACGCCGGCTCGTTCTGGTCGCAGATGCAGGCGGCCGTGGACGTGCGCGAGGACATCCTGAACGGCGTCATCAAGAGCTTCGTGTTCGGGGTCGCGGTCGCCTGGATCGCGGTGTTCGAGGGCTACGACGCGCCGCCCACCGCCGAAGGCGTGTCCGGGGCCACCACGCGGACGGTGGTCACCTCGTCGCTCGCCATCCTGGCGCTCGACTTCATCCTGACCGCGTTCATGTTCACCGGAGGAAACGGAAGATGAGCCGCACCACGCTCGATCTCTGGGTCGGCGCCTTCGTCGCCGCGGGCTTCGGCGCGCTGCTTTTCCTGGCGCTCAAGGTCGGCAACCTCGCTTCGTTCAACACCGGCCAGACGTATGAGGTGAAAGCGGAATTTGCTAACATCGGGGGCCTGAAGGTTCGGGCGCCCGTCAAGAGCGCGGGCGTGGTCGTTGGAAGGGTCGCGAACATCGGCTTCGACAATCAGAGCTACGAGGCGAAAGTGACGCTCGACCTCGACTCCCAGTACCACTTCCCGCGCGACACCTCGGCGAAGATCCTGACCTCGGGCCTGCTCGGCGAGCAGTACATCGGCCTCGAGGCGGGCGGCGACCCGAAGATGCTCAAGAACGGCGATCAGCTGCGCCTGACGCAGTCCGCGGTGGTGCTCGAGAACCTGATCAGCCAGTTTCTATTCAACAAGGCCGCGGAAGGCAAGGGAAACAACAAGTGACGGCTGCAACAGCACGCGCCCGGCACGGGAGCGCACGCAGGCTGCTGGCGGTCGCCGCGCTCGCGGCGCTCGCGGGCTGCGCGACCACCGGCCGCGACCCGGCCGACCCGTTCGAGGGCTTCAACCGCTCGATGTACGCCTTCAACGAGTCGTTCGACAAGGCGATCGGCAAGCCCGTGGCGACCGCCTACCAGGACGTCGTGCCCTCCCCGGCGCGCGGCTGGGTGCGCAACTTCTTCTCGAACGTCGCGGACCTGTTCATCGGCGTGAACAATCTGCTCGAGGGCCGGCCCAACTCCGCGGTGACCTCGTGGGCGCGGTTCGCCTTCAACAGCAGCTTCGGCATTTTCGGCTTCAACGACGTCGCGAGCCAGATGGGTCTGGAGAAGCAGCACGGCGATTTCGGCCTGACCTTCGGGACCTGGGGCGCCGGGACCGGGCCCTACCTCGTCTGGCCGCTCGTCGGCCCGAGCGACGTGCGCGACACGGTGGGCACCGTGTTCGACTGGCATTTCGACCCGGTGAGCAATCACTACCCGGTCGCGCCGCGCAACGCCATGATCCTGCTGCGCGCGACCAGCCAGCGCGCGGATCTGCTGGGCGCGAGCCGGCTGCTCGAGGAGGCGGCGCTCGACAAGTACGCGTTCCAACGCGACGCCTACCTGCAGCGCCGGCGCAGCCTGATCGAGGGCGACCATCCGTCGCGCGAGAAGGCGCCATCGTCGCAGGCGCCCGCAGGCGCGCCGCACGCGTCTTCCGACGCGAGCCCGCAGGCGCGCTTCTCGTCCGTCTACGAGCCGCGCACTCCCGCCAACTACCAGGCGGTGCTCGCGGCGGAGCGCGCGAAATGAGCCTCTCGAAGGCGCTGAAGCGCTTTGCGGGCGCGTTCGCCGGGCTGCTCGCCGTCTGCGCGGCCGCGGCGGGGGCGCAGATGATGGCGCCCGATGCCCTCGTCAAGGACGTGACCCTGGAGGTCGTGGGCATCGTCGCCAAGGACAGGGACATCCAGTCCGGCAACACGCAGAAGGTCATCGACCTCGTCCAGGACAAGGTGCTGCCGCACTTCAACTTCACCGACATGACCGCGCTCGCCGTCGGGCAGAACTGGCCCAAGGCGAGCGCCGAGCAGAAGCAGCGCCTCACCGCCGAGTTCCGCACGCTGCTCGTGCGGACCTATGCGAGCGCGCTCGCCGCGTACCGCGACCAGAGGTTCGAGTTCGTTCCGCTGCACGCGAGCCCCACCGACACCGACGTCACGGTGCGGGTCAAAGTGCTGCAATCCGGGGCGCAGCCGGTGACGATCGACTACGCGATGGAGAAGATGCCGGGCGGCTGGCAGGTCTACGACGTGGTGGTCGGCGGCGTGAGCCTGGTGTCCAACTACCGCACCGAGTTCGCGAACGAGGTGCGCGACGGCGGCATCGACGGCCTCATCCGGAGGCTGCGCGCCAAGAACGCCAGGCTCGCGCAGCAGACGCCGGCGGGCACGGGGAGCAAGTGATCCGGCGCGAGGGCGAGCGCGCCTGCGTGGACGGGCCGGTCACGCTCGCGAACGTGACGCGCGTGCTCGAGGAGGGCTACGCCCAGCTGCGATCGGGCGCACGGATCGTCGACCTCGCCGGGGTCACCGAGCTCGATTCGTCGCTGCTCGCCGCGCTGCTCGCGTGGCTGCGCGACGCGCGCAGCCGCAACGCGGAGCTCGCGTTTGCCAACCTTCCCGAGGGGCTCACCACGATCGCGCGCCTGTACGGCGTGGCCGAGCTGCTTCCGCAGGACGCGGCGAGCCACTAGAGCGGCGTTCCCCGGCCGGCGCCCCGGGCGCCGGTCTCGAGAGAGGAGTCCCATGGTGGATGCGCAGAGCGTGAGGCGGGGAATCGCGGCCGGGCTCGCGTGCGAGCACGTGGAGGTCGCCGGCGACGGCCGGCACTTCGAGGCGCTCGTCGTGTCGCGCGAGTTCGAGGGCCTGAGCCGCGTGCGGCGCCATCAGCGGGTCTACGCGGCGCTCGGCGAGCGCATGCGCGAGGAGATCCATGCCCTGTCGATGCGCACCCTGACGCCGGAAGAGTGGCGCGCCGGTGGATAAGCTGCGCATCAGCGGCGGCGTGCCGCTCGAGGGGGAGGTCGCGATCTCGGGCGCCAAGAACGCGGCGCTGCCAATCATGGCCGCCACCCTGCTCGCGCCGGGCGTGCACCGCCTGCGCAACGTGCCGCGGCTGCGCGACACGCGGACCTTCGCCCGCGTGCTCGAGCTGCTCGGCGCGAAGGTATCGTTCGACGACAACCTGCTCAAGATCGACACGCACGGGGTCGATTCGGTCGAGGCGCCCTACGAGCTGGTGAAGACCATGCGCGCCAGCATCTACGTCCTCGGCCCGCTGCTCGCGCGCTTCGGCCGGGCCCGGGTGTCGCTGCCCGGAGGGTGCGCCTGGGGGCCGCGGCCGGTCAATCTGCACCTGGCGGGGCTGCAGGCGATGGGCGCGAAGCTCGACATCGAGCACGGCTACATCGTCGGCCGCGACGTCGAGCTGAGGGGCGCGACGGTGAGCTTCGACGTGGTTTCGGTCGGTGCCACGGCGCAGCTCGTGATGGCCGCGGTTCTCGCGCAGGGCACGACCGTGCTGGAGAACGCGGCGCTCGAGCCCGACGTGAGCGCGCTCGGCGAGGCGCTGGTGGCGAGCGGG
>JAKALD010000313.1 GCA_021813275.1 Pseudomonadota bacterium
CGGCGCGGCGCGCGCTTCGCGGCGGCGACGCGGGCTTCGACGCATTCGGCGCGGCGCTCGAGCGGTTCCTGCGGCACGACAAGGACGACGTCCTGCTCGCCACCGTCGCGCGGCGCGCGCTGCGGCTCGTCTCCCAGGCGAGTTTCGAGGCCGAGCTCGCGCAGAAGGCGCTCGCGGCGCCGCTCGCGGAGCTCGAGGAGAAGCTCGGGCGCTTCGCGGCGCGCAAGGACGCGCTGGTGGCGGCACGCGACGAGCACGCCATCCTGGCCGACGGGGAGGGCAGGAAGCTCCTGCGCGGGACGGTCGAGCCGGACCTGCAGGCGTTCGAGGAGCAGCTCGTGGGCGAGCTGTCGGCATTCGTCGAGCGGCGCTTCGAGGAGGGCGGGGATCTCTCGCTGCGCGCGCTCCAGGAGGCGCTGCACCGCGAAGCGATCGAGCGCATCCGGCAGGGCTTCGACGCCTGGCGTTCCGCCGAGGACGAGAAGGTCGCGCGCGCCTTCGAGCAGGTCTGCCGGCGCCTCGCCTCGAGGGTGGACGCCGAGGTCGACGAGCTCTACCGGTTCGCCTCGGACCTGTTCGCGGTGCCGTATCACGCGGTCGCGAGCGAGACGCCGTGGGGGATGGAGGAGCGCTTCTACTACAAGTTCTGGGACGAGCCCACGAGCCTGCACATGCTCGCTTCGTCGGCCGTCGCGGCGCTGCCGCGCTCGATCGCCGGCGGACTGGTGCGGCGCCGGGCCCGCGAGCGCGCGATCGACACGGCGCGCACGCAGTCCGGGCGCGTGCGCTACGACTTCCAGCGCAGGCTCGAGGAGAGCGTGCGCGCGTTCAAGGAAAGAATGTCCGCCTACGTCGAGGCCGTGCTCGACGGGCTGGAGAGCGCGCTGCGCCGGGGTGAGGCCGCGCAGCGCAGCGGCACTTCGCATGCCAGCGCGCGCCGCGACAGCCTCGCGGCGTCGCTGCGCAGGCTCGACGAGGCGCGCGCGAAGATCGAATCGGCGCTCGCCGCGCTCGAGGCGAGCTGACGGGGCCGCAATGGACCTCACCCAGTACGAGCGGACGAAGTTCGAGCTAGCCGAGGCGCTGCGGCTGGTGCAGGCGCTGTGCGAGGAGCCCGGGGACACGGCCGAGGAGCGCATCCGCGAGCTTTTCGTGCGCCTCGCCGAGGATCGCTTCAACCTTGTTGTGGTGGGCCGATTCAGCCGCGGCAAGAGCTCGGTGATGAATGCTCTCCTCGGCGTCGAGAGCCTTCCGATCGGCGTGGTGCCGCTCACCTCGGTAATCACCAGCGTTTTCTACGGGACCCGGCCGGGCGTCACGATCCGCTACAAGAACCGGCAGCTCGGCGGCGAAGTTCCGATCGAGGCGCTCTCCGATTTCGTGACTCAGCACGGCAATCCGGGCAACGTGCGGCAGGTGGCGGCGGCCGAGGTGCGGCTGCCCGCCGAGCTCCTCAGGCGCGGGTTCCACTTCGTCGACACGCCGGGACTCGGCTCGACGATCGCCGAGAACACGCGGACCACGCAGGAGTTTCTCCCGCAGGCGGACGCCTTCGTGCTGGTGACGAGCTACGAGTCCGCCTTGTCTTCCGAGGAATTCGCGGTGCTGCAAACTGCGTGCGCGTCGGCGCGTCGGGTTTTCGTGGTGCTCAACAAGCAGGACCTCCTGCCGCCCGGCGAGCGCGGCGAGGTGCAGCGCTATCTGGCCGAGAGTCTCGCGGCGCTGCCGGCCGAGACGCGGCCGCTGGTGTTCTCGGCGTCCGCGCGCGACGCGCTGCAGGCCCGGCGCGCCGGCGACACAGAGAACCTCGCGGCGAGCGGAATCCCGGAGCTCGAGGCGGAGCTCGTGCGCTTTCTCGTAGCCGAGAAGAGCGTCGAGTTCCTGCTGCGGCAATGCGACCGCGCCGCCGAGCTCGCGCGGACGCTCCTTCCGGACGCGGGATCGGCCCCCGTCATTGCGCGCATCGATGCGCTGGCGGCGAGCATCTCGGCGCGGCCACTCGCCGGTGCGACCCGGACGAGCGTGGCGGCCGGCCACGCTTCGCTGGATGCTCCGCGTGTGCTCGAGTCCTGCGAGGTCTGCCGGGCGATCCTCGGCGCCTCGTTCGACTTCCTGCGCCGGTTCCAGTACGACGTGAGCGCCGATCCGGGGGAGCAGGCGCGGCACGCCCAACGCGGCGGACTATGCCCGCGCCACACCTGGGAGTACGCTGCGCTCGCTTCCACGCACGGGATCGCGACGGGCTATCCCGCGCTGCTCGAGCGCCTTGCGGCCGAGTTTTGCAGGATGCGCGCCGGCGAGGACTCGCCGCAGGCGCTGGGAGCGCGCATCCGCGGCCTGCTTCCCTCGCGCGAGCGGTGCGTGGTGTGCCTCACCTGCGCGCGGGCCGAGGAGCACGCGCTCGCGGCGCTCGCGCGCCGCTTCGGCGAGGACGCGCAGAGCGCAGCCGGGTCCCTCTCGGCGGTCTGCCTGCCGCACCTCGGGCTCCTGATCGCGCGGCTCGAGGATCCCCGGGCGATCGCGGCCCTGAGCCGACGCGAAGCGCGGATTCTCGAGCGGTTCTCCGAAGACATGCGCCGCTACGCGACCAAGCACGACGCAGTGCGGCGCAACCTGGCGAGCGAGGAGGAGCTGCGCGCGGCGCGCACGGCGCTCGCGGCGCTCGCGGGGCTGCGCAACGTGAATCTCGCGCCCGCGCCCGACTAACCGGCCGCGCGCAGCGGCGCCTTCGCCGGCGGCGCCGCGTCCCCGTCCTCCGGCACGTCGCCGAAGATCTCCCGGTAGAGGTCTCCGCCGTAGCTCGTATCCAGCGGCTCGCCTTCGACCAGCTTGAAGGGCCGGCTTCCGTCCTCGCTGCGCTCGGCGCGCAGCGACAGGACCTCGTCCGCCTTGCGGACGTAGAAGCCGTGCGCGAAGTCGTACTGGTGCGTAACGAAGAACACCTTGATGCGCGTCTCCAGCAGCGCGCGTACAACCTGGCGAGCGATCTCGGAGCCCTCGCGCTCGTTGGTCGCGGCGAACGATTCGTTGAACAGCACGAGCGAGCTCGGGGCGACCTGGTCGGCGATGGCGCTCATGCGCACGAGCTCCTCGTCGAGCTTGCCACTCTCCATGCCCTTGTCCTCTTCGCGTTTGTAGTGCGTGAAGAGGCCCGCGCAGAGCTCCGCCTCGAAGGATTCGGCGCCGACGAAGAGTCCCGACTGCATCATGAGCTGCGCCAGGCCGATCGCGCGCAGGAAGGTCGACTTCCCGCCGCGGTTCGCGCCCGTGACGAGCACCAGGCTCTTGCCGTCGGCATCGCAGTCGTTGCCGACGACCTTCGGCTCCATGCTGAGCGTGAGGCACACGTCGTACAGGCCGCGGGCGCGCTGGCGGCGCCGGCCGAGAGGCTGCGGCACGGGAAAGCAGGTCGGCTCGCCCTTGCGGGCGAGTTTTTCGTGCAGGGCGACGCCGCCCAGGTAGAAGGCGAGCTCCGTGCGCAGCATGACGAAGAAGCTCTGCACGTGGTCGGCAGACTGCCCGAGCGCGTTCGCCACCAGGTTGATGCCGCGGTCGCGCAGCTCCGAGAGCGCGCGCGCGCCCGCCTCGTCGCGCGGGTGCAGCCGGAACGTGTAGCCGGGCGGTCCCATGCCGAGCAGCCGCCTGATCCAGCCCGGCCCTTTCCCCGAGGGCTTGCGCAGGACGTAGTTGACGCCCTCGTTGCCGCCGCCCAGCTCGGCGCTCTCCAGCACCCCGTGGCGGAACTGCAGCTCCGTGAGGTCGGCGTGGACGCGCTCGAAATACGCGTC
>JAKALD010000053.1 GCA_021813275.1 Pseudomonadota bacterium
GTGCACAACAACGGGTTGCTGCAAAACCCGGAGGGGCTGCTGCTCTACCGCAAGGCGCTCGGCCACAGCAACGAGCTCGACACCTCGATCATCTACAACACGTCGCGAAGCATCCTCGACCCGCTCGGGCGCCCCGTGCGCCGCACCCAGGTTCCGGAACCCGTGAAGCACGTCTGGAACCGGATGAACCAGATCATCGTCGAGTACATGCTGGAGCGTTACCCCGATCCGGAGGAGCACCTGGTGCTGACCGGTGAAGCGAGCCTCGATGCGACCTGGCCGCTCACTTCCCCGGGGGTGCCGAGCATCCGGATGCTGCACAATCACTTCATCGTCTTCAATAACCGGGAGCTGCAGGACGCGCGGCTCGCGGACCCCGGCAACGCCAATCTCACCGACGGCGGTCAGCACTCGCTGTTCCAGGCCTACATGCGGGAGGTCTACCGTGCCTTCTTCGACGAGCTCGACCTCCGCATACTCAAGCCCTGCGCCGACGCCCGCTGCAGGATCGCCCTGACCGGCTACCCGCAAGGCTTGCCGAGCTGGGAGATCCAGGGAGGCGCCGAGGCGCTGAAGGAAGTCCGGTTCTGGAAGGAGTACGACACCCTCCTCCAGGGCTTCATCGACTTCTACCGCACCTTCTTCGGGCAGGTTTCCACTCGCAACGCCGCGCTGCCGCACGACCTCTATTTTCCGGAGCTGGTGGAGAACAAGCTGCGTTTCAACAACGACTTCCTCAAGACCGCGAAGATGGTGCGCGATCGCTGCATCAGCGACGCACGGTACGCCAACCTGATTCGCTGGCAGCCCGCCTTCAAGCAGCTCATCTACCGCAACGACGCGGGTGACCTGATCGTGACCATCAGCCAGAACTCGGTCGGCAACGCGATTACGGAGCTCCTGGGCGTGGTGGTCAGGCGCCACCCCGATGCCGACGCGTACGGACGCGCCGAACCGGCGCTGATCGAACGGCTGCTGCAGGTCCGCCGGCGCCTGGTCGAGGCTGACCTCGGCGAGGGAATCGCCACTGCGTACTGGAAAGCCGAATAGGAAGTCGCCCCGGACGGCCTCACGCCTCCAGCGGCCGCAGGCGGGCGATCATCGCGTTCCACGCCTCGACGGCTTCGGCGATCGCGGTGGCTTCGTCCCTGCCCTCCGCGGGAATCGCTGGACCGAGCTGCCCGCACACGGGACAGACGACGCGGTAGACGATTTCGTCGCGGCCGTCCGCGGTGCGGCGGGTGCCGCGACGCACGTCGGCTTCGGCGCCGCAGGTGCAATGTCTCAATCTCACGATCAGCTCTCAATGCCTTCCGTGCAACAGAGGGGCAGTGTACGGACCCCGACCGATCGAGTGAAGGCGTTTCCGGAGCATTCCTGAAGACAGGTCAATAACGGCTGCTGGACGCGCCACCGGCCGTCGAACCGCAGCGACCGTCCGATGACGGGGACATGATGGCGGTCGTCGCCGGAAAATGCGTACTCAGATAGAGGTATGATTCATCCATGACCGAGGTCACGATTAGGCTCCCCGACGAGCTGGCGAAGCAGGCCGAGGCGGCCGGTCTCCTGAGCCCCGAAGGCATCGAGCGCGCGCTGCGCGAGGCGCTCAGGCGCGAAGCCGGACGCAGGATTCTGGAGATCAGGACCAAGCTGCAGTCGGACGGTACCCCGCCAATGAGCGAGGAGGACATCCAGGCCGAGATCGACGCGGCGCGCGCCGCGCGTCGCGCCAAGCGCGATGCGCCTGGTGCTTGACACGAATGTGGTCGTCTCCGCGGTGCTCGGATCAGGCGCGCCTGCGCGCCTGATCGAGCTTGCAACCGAAGCTGAGATCGAGCTCGCTGCCTCGTCGGATCTCCTAGCCGAGCTCGCGGACGTATTGGCGCGCGAGCCCATCGCCCGCAGGCTCGCACTCGCGGAAACTTCGCTCGCGGAGCTGAGCGCGCTCTACGAATCGCTTGTCGATCTCGTCGAGCCGGCGTCGATCGCGCGCACCGCACCTGATCCGGACGATGACCGGGTCCTCGCCTGCGCGCTCGCCGCGGGTGCAGACTTGATCGTGTCGGGCGACAAGCGCTTCCGAAACCTCAAGTCCTGGCAGCGCATCCCGATCGTTTCGCCGACCGAAGCTCTGGAAATGATCGCCCGCAAGCCGGCCGGCGCCTGAGACACCGGGACGGCCTATCGTCCGAGCAGCCCGCACCGCCCGCTCCTCCCTCTCCCGCATGCGATAATCGCCGCCCCGGAGGAATCCCATGCACAAGAAAATCGCCGCCCTGCTCGCCGGTCTCTTCGCCCTCGCCGCCCACGCCGCCGAGCCGCAGCCGGTCACGCTCTGCGCGCTGCCGTTCGTCTCCTCGGCGCCGCTGTTCATCGCGCAGGACAAGGGCTACTTCGCGGCCGAAGGCCTAAAGGCCGAGATCAAGCTCTTCCACGCCGCGCAGCCCGTCGCCGTGGGCGTCGCCTCGGGCGACTGCGACTTCGGCGTGACCGGCTTCACCGCGGGCTTCTTCAACCTCGCCGGCAAGGGCGCGCTCAAGGTGATCGGTGCGCAGTCGCGCGAGCAGCCGGGCTACCACTTCGTCGGCTACATGGTCTCGAACAAAGCCTACGAGGCGGGCTTTCGCGACATCAAGCAGCTGCCCGGCCACACGGTCGGCATCACCCAGGTCGGCTCGACCTTCGAGTACAACGTCGGCATGCTCGCCGACAAGTTCGGCTGGAAGCTGGCTTCGGTCCGCATGAAGCCGCTGCAGTCGGTGCCGAACATGATCGCAGCGCTGAAGAGCGGCGAGGTCGACGCCGCGTTCCTGCCCGCGCACATCGTCGCCGGGCTCGAGAAGGCCAAGGCGGCGCACCTGATCGGCTGGGTCGACGACTACACGCCGTGGCAGCTCGGGGGGCTGTTCACCTCGACGAAGAACGTGGAGCAGAAGCCCGACGTCGTGCGCGCCTTCGTGCGCGCCTACCAGAAGGCGGCCACCGAGTACTACGACGCCTTCGATCAGCGCGGCGCGAAGGGCGAGCGCGTGTTCGGCGACAAGGCGAAGGCGCTGCTGCCGATCCTGGAGAAGTACACCCAGTCGAAGCCCGAGGCGATCTACCTCGGCGCGCCGTACATCGATCCGCTCGGCCGGCTCGACGTGAAGGACGTGTACAAGCAGGTCGCCTGGTACCAGAAGCACGGCATGGTGGACAAGGACGTCGATCCCAAGAAGTTCCTCGATCTGGGCTTCATCAAGGGCCAGGAGTAGCGCCCGCAGGCGATGGAGCTGCTGGTCGAGGGTGTTAGCCACCGCTACGGCAACCTGCAGGCGCTCGAGGGCATCGAGCTCGCCGTGCGCGAGGGCGAGACGCTCGCGCTGCTCGGCCCTTCGGGCTGCGGCAAGTCGACGCTGCTCGGAATCATGGGCGGGCTGCTCGCGCCAAGCGCGGGGCGCGTGCGCGTGCGCGGCGCGGCGCCGCCCGGCAGCCTCAACCACTTCACCTACGTCTTCCAGGATTTCGCGCTGCTGCCCTGGCGCACGGTGGCGGGCAACGTCGCGCTCGCGCTCGAGCACCATCCGCTCGGCGCCGCGGAGCGTGCGCGTCGCATCGAGGAGGCGCTGCGGCTCACGGGACTCGAGGAGTTCGCGCGCGCCTATCCCAAGCAGCTCTCCGGCGGCATGCGCCAGCGCGTGGGCATCGCGCGCGCGACCGCCGTGCGGCCGGCAGTGCTGTTCCTCGACGAGCCGCTTTCCTCGCTCGACGCGCAGACCCGCGAGCTGCTCATGGAGGATCTCGTCAAGATCTGGGGCCGGGAGCGCACCACCTCGGTGTACGTGACGCACAACCTGTTCGAGGCGCTGCGCATGGCCGACCGCATCGCGGTGCTGTCGCGACGCCCGGGACGCGTGAAGGAGATCGTCGCCGTGGACATTCCGCTCGCCGAGCGCGGCGCGCCCGAGCACGCCGCCACGATCACCGCGCTTCACAACCGCATCTGGGAGCTGATCCGCGACGAGGTGCAGGTCGCCGACCGGGAGGTGCACGATGGCTGAGAGATCCATGGCCGCCGCGGAGCTGGTGCGCTTTCGCGGCGGCGGCTTCGAGCCCGGCCTGCGCCGCGGCGCGGCCTGGCTGGTGCTCGCGCTGATCCTCGCGGCATGGCAGGCCGCCTCCTCGAGCGGCCTGCTGCCCGCGCTCGTCATGCCGAGTCCCCTGCAGGTGCTGCATGCCTTCGCCGACATGTGGCGCTCGGGGCGCCTGACGATCGATCTCGAAGCGAGCCTGAGCCGGGTGGCGTGGGGCTGGACCATCGGCACGGCTGCGGGGCTCGCCGCGGGCATCGCGATGGGCATCTGGTCGAGCGCGCGCTCGGTCGGTATCCCGGTGGTGTCGGCGCTCTTCCCGATTCCCAAGATCGCGCTGCTGCCGCTGCTCATCCTGTGGTTCGGTATCGGCGAGCCCTCCAAGGTCGCCACCATCGCGCTCGGCGTGTTCTTTCCCACGGTGATCACCGGCTACAGCTCCGTGGACGCGGTGCCGCGCAACTTGATCCGCATGGCGCAGAGCTTCAACGTGCCGCGCCACGCGATCATCCGCAAGATCCTGCTGCCGGGCGCGATGCCGGGGATCCTGGCGGGCTTTCGCATCAGCTCCTCGATCGCGCTCATCCTGCTGGTCGCCGCGGAGATGATCGGCGCCGAGCACGGCGTCGGCGCCTTCATCCTGCAGGCGGGCAACCTGATGCAGACCGACCAGCTGGTCGCGGGCGTGGTCGTCCTCTCGGTCCTCGGCCTCGCGATCAGCTACCTGCTCGGTCGGCTGGAGCGGGCGCTGCTGCGGTGGGGGTGAGCGCTACTCGGGCGACAGGGCCGCGCGGAAGTCGACGGTGACTTCGCCGCCGAGCCATTTCGTATTGCTCCACTCGCCGGTGCCGATGCCGTAGTCGAGGCGGTTGAGGTCGAACGAGCCCGAAACGACCGGTTTGGCCGCGCCGCCCTGCAGCCGGAACGGGATCGCCGCCTCGCGGCGCGTGCCCTTGATCTCGAGCACGCCCCGCGCGACTTCCCGATCGCGCTGCATGTCGATCGAAGCGCTCTTGAAGCTGACGCGCGGATACTGGTCTGCGGCGAAGAACTCCCCGCCCTTCAGCGCCGCATCCAGCTCCGGCAGACCAGTATCGGTCGAGGCGGGCTCGAGCCAGACATCGATGCGCGTCACCGCGTCGCCCTGCAGGCACAGCGTGCCGCCGAAGCGGCGGAACGCCCCCTTGAACGGCGCACCGGCCTGGTCCACAAGGAAGGTCACGCTGCCGTGCGCCGCATCCACGGCGTAGCACTGCGCCGCGGCCTCGGGCGCGCACGCAAGCGCGAGCAGCAGCGTCAGCGCCCGGCAGGCGGCTGCCATGGCAGCATGCGGTGCAAGACTCCGTCCCTGCGCACCACGGCGTGCCGCAACGCCGCGGCGACGTGGAGCACGACCGCCAGCACGAGCAGGGCGACGAAGATCTTGTGCGCGAGCTTGAGCGGCGCGACGAGCGACGGATTCTTCGCGATCAGGTCCGGCACGCGGAACAGCCCAAACCAGCTCGCCGACAGACCGCTCGCCGAGGCGAGCAGCCACCCGGCGAGCGGCGCCAGGACGAGCAGCGCATAGAGCAGGCGGTGCGTCGCGAGCGCGGCGCGCCGCTCGACTGCCGGCATCGCATCGGGCAGCGCCGGCGGGCGGTCGAGCAGCCGCCAGGCGAGGCGCACGAGCACCAGCGCGAGAACGGTGACGCCGAGCGCCTTGTGGCGCGAGAGCCACTCGAGGCGCGCGAGGCCGAGCGGCAGCTTTGCGGCATACAGCCCGAGCGCGACCTGCGCAAGCACGAGCGCGGCGATCAGCCAGTGAAGCGCCTGCGCTATGATCCCGTAGCGCTCGGAAGAATTCCGGAATCGCGGCATGGAAGGCCCGGCGTGCGACGGCGACACCTTACACCCCCACGAACACTCGGCCTCGCGCTGCTATTCCCGCTGCTGCTCGCGGCCTGCCAGAGCGCGCCGCCGCGCGCGGCGCTTCCCGGACCGGCAGGCGCTCCCGCCGCGCTGCCCTCCGCGCCGCGCTACGTGGTCGATCCGCAGGCCTCCGAGATCCGCGTGCTCGTCTACCGCTCGGGCCCGCTCGGGCGCTTCGGGCACGACCACGTCATCGTCGGGCGCGTGCAAGGCGAGGTCCGCGCGGGCGAAAGCGCCGCGGCGAGCGGCTTCCGGCTCGAGATCCCGGTCGCATCGTTCGAGGTGGATCCGCCCGCGGCGCGCGCCGAGGAAGGTCCCGATTTCGCCGAGCCGGTATCCGCGCAGGCGCGCGCAGGCACGCGGGAGAACATGCTCGGCAGCGCGGTGCTGGATGCCGCGCGCTATCCGCTCATCCGCATAGAATCGATCGCGCTCGCCGGGCCGCGCTGGGGCCCGACGGTGACCGCGCGCGTCACGCTGCGCGGCGTGACGCGCGAGCTGCGCTTTCCCGCGGCGGTTTTCCAGAGCGGCAACGCGCTCACCGTCATCGCGGCCTTCCGCCTGACCCAGTCCGACTTCGGGATCGTGCCTTACTCGATCCTCGGCGGCGGCTTGCGCGTGCGCGACGTGCTCGAGGTGCGCATCCGGATCGTGGCGCACCGGGCGTAGCGCGTCGCTCTCAGACCAGGCGCCCGCGCACGGCCTGCATGAACTCGCGCTCCTCGCCGCACAGCACGAGGCAGGTCAGCACGCCGCTGGCGTAGGCGCCGGTGTCGATGCCGATGCGGTTATGCCTGATCTCGGGCGACGCCGCAATGCTGTGTCCATGTACGACCACGGCGCCGTGGTCCGCGCCCAAACCGAGGAAGCCCTGCCGGATCCACATGCGGTCCAGGTCAGTCTGAGCCTCGAGCGGCACGCCGGGCCGGACGCCGGCGTGCACGAAGTAATAGTCGCCCTCCCGATGCGCAAGTCGCAACGAGCGGAAGAATTCGAGATGGCGCGTCGGCAGCGACGCCGCGAAGCTTGCGCGCAGCTGCTCGAGGCTGGCTCGATCCCACCCGCCCGGCTCGCCGGTGCTCACGCCGAAGTCGGCCATGGTCTCGGAACGCCAGCGCAGCGCGTCGAGCTCGGCCGGATCGCGCTTGTGCGAGTTGGCGACCGCCATGCCGTACTGGGACATCGTCTCGACGCCGCCGTAGTCGAGCCAGTGGGTGTCCCGTGGGGTGCGCGGCGGCGGTTCGCATGCGACCCGCCGCAGGCTCATGGGGCAACGTGAAGTGTCGCCTTGGGCTGCTCCGAGAGCGCGCGCCCGGCCCAGCGGCGGAACAGGTCGTGCTGGATGCCGACCTGGTCGAGCGCCTTGCCGATGCTCTGGTGGACGATGTCCATGATCGACGCCGGCTTGTGATAGAACGCCGGCAAAGGCGGAAGGATCACCGCTCCGCAATCGGCCGCACGCGACATCAGGTCCAGATGCCCCTTGTGCAGCGGCGTCTCGCGCACCATCAGCACCAGCGTGCGCCGCTCCTTGAGCGTCACGTCGGCGGCCCGCACGATCAGGTTGTAGGTGAACGAGTTGGCGATCGCGGAGAGCGTCTTGATCGTGCACGGCGCCACGATCATGCCCAGTGTGCGGAAGGAGCCGCTCGCCACCGCCGCCCCGACGTCCTTGTTGGGGTAGACGACATCGGCCAGGGCGCGCACCTCCTCGAGCGAGTAATCGGTCTCGATCGCCATGCTGATGCCCGCGGCCTCGCTCAGAATGAGGTGGGTGGGCTGCCCCAGCTCCTTGAGCACGCGCAGCATTTCCACACCGTAGATCACACCCGTTGCGCCCGTGATCGCGACGACCAGCGGCAGGCGCACGTTCGCGCTCCTTTGCTCCATTGCGTCCCCCGTGTGCACTCAGGCCGCCAGCGCGGGCCACTGCATCTCGACCGACTCGATGACCGCGAACCCCGCCTCGTTCAATGCCGCTACGACCCCGGGCACGTCCTTCGCGTGGAAGCGAATGATGATCTTCTTCTCCGGGTAGCCGCCGCCGGCACTTCCGTCATGGCGCCCGACCGGGTACAGCGCCTGGAGCACCGCACCCGCCTCTTCGACCACGTCTGCAATGCGGCCCAGCACCCCGGGGCCGACCGCGACCGGCGCCAGAGTCACGCCGCTGCGCCGCTCCCAAGCGCCCAGGCAGTGCGCCGCCAGCTGGAAGATCTCGTTGGCGGAAATGACGCCGACCACCTGGCCGCCGTCCATCACCGGGAACTGCGCCACGCCGAGCTCCTGGCCCTTGAGCAGGCAGTGCTCCATCGTGTCGTTCGCCTGCACCGTGGCGGGATTGCGCACCATGATGTCCTTGACCTTCAGGCGCGTGGCGAAATAGTCCAGCTCGGCGGGGCTCTGGGTGCGCAGGACGAAATGACCCGTGCGCAGCAGGTTCGCGCGGGTCACGAGGCCGCGCAGCCGGCCGTCGTCGACCACAGGTAGCGCGTGCAGGTTGTTCTCGCTCATCAGGCGCTTCGCCTCCGACACCAGCATGTCGCTCGGAATCGTCATCGGGTTGGCCTGCATCCAGTTGCGCACCATCATCGCCGCCGCTCCTTCACAGGTGTCCGCCGAGGCTCGCCAGGGCGAGTGCCGTGACCGTGATCGCGTTATTCATCCCGCCGCCTGCTTCAGCGTCCTCGGCTCCTCGAACAGGCGCACGAGCTCGTCGACCGCGGCGCGCGCGAACTCCGGCGTGTACAGGTGCAGGTCCAGCTCCTTGACCCGCGCGCGGTCGGTCACGCGCTCCTTGAGCCGCGCGACGAAAGCGGCGTCCGCGGCAGGGTCGTACATGGGCCGGCCCTCCTTGTCGAGCGACGACCAGCCCTTGCGCGGGATCAGAAAGGTCCACGTCCCCTTGGCGCGGTTGAGACGCTCGGCGATGACCTCCGCGGCCTGGCGCAACTCGTCCGCCGTGGTGCGCACCTGGACGCGCAGCGCGTCTTGCACGTACTGCGGCCGGTCCTTCGTCTTCTCGAGCATGTCGGCGCGGCCGCCGTAGGACAGGATGTCCAGTCCGCAGGGCGCGAGCACCATCGGAATGCCGGTTTCGACCGCCGCCATCAGCCGGTCGGGCCCGGGATCGCGGTTGCCCTTGAACAAGTGCTCCACGACGCCGCCGGTGCAGATGTCGAGCACCCCGTGAAACATCCGGTCGCGGATCATCTCCTCCATCGCCTTGTCGCCCTTGCCTTGCGCGTGACACACGATCGGCGTGAACCCGGCCTGCTCCAGCATGCCGAGCGCGGCCTGCACCGCCATCTCGCCGAAGCCGAAAGACGAAACCGCCACGCAGGGCCGGTCGAACGTGATGTTCGTGCCCTGGGTCATTTCGACCATGCCGCATATCGCGCCGACCGCGTTGATGATCTGCGCCTTGAGCAGCGGGTTCATCTTCACGATATCGAGCACCGTGTGGTGCATCGTGATGTCGCGCGTGCCGACGTACTTGTCGATGTAGGCCGGGTGCGCCGCCATGGGCGAGGCCATCAGCTTCGGCATGCCGAAAGGCAGCTGTTTCATGATCGACGTGGCCACCAGCGTCGCCGTGCCGCCGCCGATGCCGATGATGCCGTGCACGCGCCCGTGCCGGAGCAAATCGCCGACGATCGCCGCGGCGCCCCGGATCTGGTTCTGCGTGGCGGCATCGCGGTCGGAGCGGTACTTCTCGCGCACCACCTCGATCGGCAGGCCGCCGCGCGCCGCCACCTCTTCGGTGCGGATGTCGCCGGGAAACGGCGGCGGCTCCTCCATGCTGAAGTCGAGCAGCAGGGCCTCGTGGCCCCGGCCCCGGATGAGCTCCCTGACGAAGACGATGTCCTCGCCGCGCGTATCCAGGTTGCAGACGATGACGATGCCCTTCTTCACTTCGCCGCCTTCTTGACCTCCGGACGCGTCAGGCGCGGGATCATGTCTGCGACCGGGCTCGCCCCCTTGAAGCCGTACTCGTTCCAGCGGTCCGACACCTTCTGGAGCACGGCGCGGTCCATGAAGATCTCGCTCGGCTTGTTCTTCCACTCGAACGGCGTGCAGGCATCGAGCAGGATGCGGCTGGTGATCTCGCGCGCCTCGATCGGCAGCCCCGGATCGAGCGGCGTCGAGCGGCCGCGGTCGATGATCTGCGCCGAGCGCTTCGGATCGAAGCGCGTCGCGAGCGCCCACCAGACGCGATCCCAGTCGTCCGCCGCGATGTCGTGGTCCACCGTGATGACGCCCTTCACGCCGTAGTGGCCGGTGGTGCTCGCGATCACCGCGTTGCCGACGTGGTTCGAGTGGCCCGGGTACATCTGCTTCACCGACACCACCACCCAGAACCGGCCGCAGGCCTCGGGCGGGATGTACACGCTCTGGATGCCGGGCACCCTCATGGTCTCGAGGTCGTACCACAGCGTGGCGGTGCGGTTGAGCGACTGGATCATGTGGATGTCGTTGATCGGCTTGCCCACGGTAGTCGCCCACATGACCGGGTCATCGCGATGCAGGATGCGCTTGATGCGCAGCACGGGCTTCGGATAGTCCTTGCCCTTGTTGCCCGAGTAGTAGCCCGTGTACTCGCCGAACGGGCCTTCGTCCATCAGCTCGTTCGGATCGATGAAGCCCTCGGCGATGATCTCCGCGTTGGCGGGCAGCGTGAGGCCGGTCAGCTCGGACTTGAATACCGGAACCGGCCGGCCGCGCAGCGAGCCGGCGATGTCGTACTCGTCGGTCTGCGCCGAGACCAGGGTCGAGGCCGAGAGGAACAGCACCGGGTCGCAGCCCACGACGTACGCCGCGGGCATCAGCTCGCCGCGCTCCTGGTACTTCTTCATGTGCATGTCGCCGTGCTTGCCCTTGATGATCTGCGAGCCGAGGATGTCCTTGGCCAGCACCTGGGAGCGATAGGTGCCGAGGTTGGTCCAGCCGGTATCGGGATCCTTCGTCACGAGGAAGCCCGCGGTGACGAAGAAGCGCCCGCCGTCGTCCGGGTAGAACCAAGGGCTCGGAAACATGTTGATGTCGATCTTGTCGCCCTTCAGAACGTTCTCCATCACGGGCGGGTTGTCGACGATGCGCGGCTTCACCATCTGCTTGGTGGTGAGCTGCATCCACTTCTTCGACAGGTTGCTCATCGACAGCGACGGATCCTGCTCGAGCGCGATCGCGAGCCGCTGCGGCGTGGTGAAGGCGCTGGTGAACACCGGGATGTCGTAGCCCTTGACGTTCTCGTATAGCAGCGCGGGCCCCTTGGTCTCCTCGTTGACCTTCGAGACGTGGCACAGCTCGAACTTCCAGTCCACCTCGGTCTTGACCCGATGCAGCTGCCCGTGCGCCTCCACCGCGGCGATGTAGCTGCGCAGGTCGTCGATGAGTCTCACTTCCGTGCGTACGTTCATGAATCTCTCCGTGTCGATGCCGAGGTTGAAGGTCGATTGAAGCGGATTCCTAGCCCACCTTCTTTCCGGCCAGCATGCCGGAAAGGATGTAATCCATCGCCGTGCCGGCGGAGCCGGACACGGCGCTCTGGCGCCTGCTGCTCCACACCGTTTCCGGGCGCGCCTGCAGGATGAAGATGTTGCCGCCCGAGGGCAGGTCCTTGTCGACCGCCCATTCGATGTCCATCGGGCAGCCGTAGTGCTTCTCGATCTGCTTGCCCATCCAGGCGAGCTGGGTGATCTCGTCGTCGATCAGCGACTGCACCCGCTGGCGCTCGAACGGCACTTCCATGGCGCACGACTTCTGCGTGACCGGATCGACCGTGTAGCAGACCTGCTTCTGCGAGATCGTCCGATCGATGATGTCGAGCGTGATCTTGTTGACGACGAAATGGTCGGGCGTCACTTCGCCCGAGACCACCGACTCGCCGAAGCCGAAGTTCGAGTCGATGACGATCACCGAGCGGTCGCCGTTCGCCGGATGGATGGTGAACATCACGCCGGCAGTGAACGAATTGGCCATCTTCTGCACTCCGACGCTCATCGCCACCTCGGCGTCGCCGAAGCCGCGTTCGGCGCGGTACGCGATCGCGCGCTCCGTGTACAGGCTGGAAATGCAGCGGCGCACGTGGGCGAGCACGTCGTCGACGCCGCGGATCCACAGATAGGTGTCCTGCTGGCCCGCGAAGCTGGCGCCGGGCATGTCCTCCGCAGTGGCGCTCGAGCGCACCGCGACGGGCAGCGCCGGCACGCAGCAGCGCACCCCCAGCCTGCGATAGCACTCGGCGATGAGGTCTTCCAGCTCGAGCGAGAACGGCTGCGCTTCGATCGCCGCGCGGATCTGAGTGCTGGCCTTCGCCAGCGCGTCCGGGTCGCGGGCATCCAGGCCTGCGAGGAGGGAGCGCACCACACGGTCGTTCGCCCCCTGCGTCATGAATCGCCGGTAGCCCTCCGTGGTGAGGGCGAAGCCGGGCGGCACGCGCACCCCGGCGTTGATCAACTCCCCGAGCGAGGAGCACTTGCCCCCCACCAGGGGCGTCGACTCCTTGCGGCATTCCTCGAACCAGCAGACGAGCGGCGCCGCATTCACGCGGTCCGCCGCCGTCCTGCCGATCATGCCGGTCTCGCTGCCCACCGCTCGCGCTCAGCGGGTGATGGTGACCGCACCCGTCGAGCCGTCGACGCGGATCCTCATGCCGGTCTTGATGATCTTCGTCGCATGCCCCGTGCCGACCACGGCCGGCATGCCGTACTCGCGGCACACGATCGCCGCGTGGCTCATCACGCCGCCGACATCGGTGATGCAGGCCCCGATCTTGGCAAACGCGGGCGCCCACGACGGCGAGGTGGTCGGCGCGACCAGGATCTCGCCCTGCTGCAGCTGGCCGACCTCGCCCACCGTGCGGCAGACGCGCGCCTTGCCTTCGATGACCCCCGGGCTGCCCGCGAAGCCCTTCAGCTCGGTGATGCTGCCCGGATCCTTGACCTCCTGCACCGACGCCCAGTCGGCCAGGGACTTGTTGGTCACGCCCCACAGCACGATGGTGAACGGCTCCTGGATGAGCTCCGGCGCTGTGCCGATGGCGGGCGGCGCGTTCCACTCCTTGAACTTCTGCATCACCCCTTTGCGCCAGGCGATTTCCTTCGGCCAGGTCTTGGTGCCGCGCGGCGTGACTCCGGTCGCCCACGCCGTGACGATGTCCCACAAAGCGGTCTTGATCTCGTCGCGGCGCAGCAGCCAGACGTCCTCGATGTCCTCGATCACGCCGTGCTCCTTCATGATCGCCGCGACCTCGCGCATCTTGTTCCAGAACACCGAGTGGAACCAGTGCTCGACGTAGAACAGGTGGTTCTCCACGTACGGAAACACCGTCTTCGCGCAGCCCAGCAGCTCGTCGAACTGCTTGCGGTCCTCCTCCTTCTCGATCAGTCCGCGGTACTCGGCGGTGATGCGGTCGCGCTCGGCGCGCACCTTCTCCGTCGGCCGCGCGATCGAGACGCCCTGCTTGATCTTGCCGATGTAGGTGGCGATGCCCGAGAGCGGCACGTTCATCTGGTCGTTCCACGAGCGGTCGTGGTGGAACCAGCCGGTGCCGGTGGAGATGTTGAACCACGGCTCGCGCGCGAGATCCAGCGACTTGAGCCACTCGACCCCCTTGGGCAGCTTCTTCAGTGCCGCCTCGACCTCTTTCCACTCCGGGCTGAAAGTGACCACGGAGTCCACGCCCAGCTCGATTGCCTTCCCGGCGAGCTTCTTCAGCTCCTCGTCGGGCTGGTACATGATCACGTCGATGCCCGAGATCATCTGCGTCACGCGCTGCGCGGGAATGCTCGGAAACAGCTTCTGCACGAAGTCGAGGAAGAAGACGTAGGCGGCGTAGCCGAGATTGAGGAACTCGAAGTGGTACTGCCAGCACTTGATCCCCAGGTTGATCAGGTCATCGTAGTTCTTCAGCAAGTGGTAGCCGTGCGATTCGCCGATGGCGTCGGTCACCACGCGCAGGTCCTCCATGTCCTGCAGGCGCGGGATCTTGACCGCCTCCAGCTCGCGGATCGTGGCCTCCATCTTCACTTTCCACTTGGCTTCGAGCGCGTCCCAGTTCTTGTAGTAATAGCCGGCGCGCTCCATGAAGTTCGGCACGCGGCGGCCGATCTCCTCGGGGTCCTTGACCGGCACCGGCGATATGTAGACGTAGCCGTTGATGATGCGGTGGTCGACGCCGCGCACCGGCGGCACCATGAAGATCCGGTTGTTGTACTGCGACAGCGCCAGATACCAGGCCTCGTCCCAGATGGTGTCGAACGGATACAGCGGCTCGGGGTAATGCAGGCCGTCGTAGAACCAGAACGTGTCCTTCTCGTAGCGGTTGCGGACCGGGTCGTCGGTGACGAACTGGTACTGGTACGGATACATTCGCTCCCAGCCTTCGGTGCCGGGAATCGCCTTGGCCTTGATGTCGTGCGGAACCGGAAATTTCATTGAGCGCTCCTCCTAAGTCGTCGATGCCGCGGGGTGCGGCCGGATGTTCGTGGCGGTCTCCGTGGTGGAGCAGGAACTGCAAGGCCTGTGCCACGATGGTTTTGCGCGCGGCAGCAAAAGCACCCGGCGACCAGCCGGCAACCTCCGCGACGGGTTAGAGAAGAAGCCGGGATCCGGCGCCTCGTGCACCTGCAGCAAAATTGCCGCCGAGCGCGCGAGTTTCCCCCGGCGGGGCGGCGCGCGCGGCAATCGAGGCTTCACCATTTCGTGAATCCCGCCGCGGGCGCGCCCCGGCGGCTTCACCAAATGAGCAACCGCTGCGTACGTACGCGTGGCAATCCGCTGGGCCGCAGCCGGATAGAATTTCCTTGATGCCGATCAACTCGCGTTTCCACCCGCGTCCGTAGAAGGAAAGCGGAGGACAATCACCGCATGGCCAAGCTTCACAGCGTCCCGGTCGCGCCCAGCAGCGACGACCTCCGCGCCCGCGTTCATTTCTGCGCGGATACCGGGCAGCTCTGGCTGCACGAGCACCGCATGCTCCTGGTGCACGCCGAGGCGCAGGCCACGCTGCGCAAGGAGCTGATCGACACGCTCGGCATGGATCGCGCGCGGGGGCTCTTGACGAGGATGGGCTACGCTTCGGGCGTGCGCGACGCGGAGCTCGCGCGCACCCGCGCGCAGAGCGCCGACGACGTCGAAGCGTTCATGACCGGACCGCAGCTGCACACGCTCGAGGGCATCGTCCGCGTCACCCCGATCAAGCTCGAGCTCGACCGCGTCAAGGGGAAGTTCTACGGCGAGTTCCTGTGGGAGAACTCCTGGGAGGGACAGTCGCACCGCCACTACTTCGGCATTCACTCGGACCCGGTGTGCTGGACCCAGATCGGCTACGCCTGCGGCTACACGTCGGCGTTCATGGGACGGCCGATCCTGTACAAGGAAGTCGAATGCAGCGGCGCCGGCCACGACAACTGCCGCATCATCGGCAAGCCGGTCGAGGAATGGGAAGACGCCGCCGAGCACATGCGCTTCCTGAGCCCCGAGTCCATCGCGGACCAGCTGTTCGACCTGCAGACCCAGGTGGTGCAGCTGCGCTCGAGCATCGGGGAGAAGGAGAAGCTGCCCACCGACATGGTCGGGAAATCGCCGGGGTTCCGCGCCGCCTACGCCTTGCTGCGGCCCGCGGCGAGCAACCGCATCACCGTGCTGCTGCTCGGCGAGACCGGCGTGGGCAAGGAGCTATTCGCCCGCGCGCTGCACGAGATGGGACCGCGCAGCAGCAAGCCGTTCATCGCCGTCAACTGCGCCGCGATTCCGCAGGAGCTGGTCGAGTCCGAGCTGTTCGGGGTCGAGCGGGGCGCCTACACCGGCGCCCTCGTCTCGCGTCCGGGGCGCTTCGAGCGGGCCGACGGCGGCACGCTGTTTCTCGACGAGATCGGCGACCTGCCGCTCTCGGCGCAGAGCAAGCTGCTGCGCGTGCTGCAGGACGGGGAGCTCGAGCGGCTCGGGGACCAGAAGGCGCGCAAGACCGACGTCCGGGTGATCGCCGCGGCCAATCGCGACCTTCGCGAGCTCGTCAAGGAAGGGAAATTCCGCTCCGACCTGTATTACCGGCTCAACGCCTATCAGATCGCCATTCCGCCGCTCAGGGAGCGCAAGGAGGACATCTCGGTTCTCGCCAAGCGCTTTCTGGAGAAGTTCTCCGCCATCCACGGCAAGAAGCTGCGCGGATTCACCGACAAGGCGAAGCGCGCTCTGCTCACCTACGGGTGGCCGGGAAACATTCGCGAGCTGCGCAACATGGTCGAGCGCGGCGTCATCCTCGCGCCGAGCGGGACCCGCATCGAGGTGGAGCACCTGTTCTCTTCGTGCTCGGACAACCGGGGCCGCGAGTTCGGCCTGAACATGAACGGCGAGCTCGCCATGAACCGCTGGGATGCGGGCATCGCGCTGTGCGAGTCCGTGTTCAATGGCGTCATGACGCTCGACCAGGTCGAGGCGATGCTGCTCGAGACCGCGGTGAACAAGGCCTGTGGCAACCTCTCGTCGGCGGCCCGGATGCTGGGCCTCACCCGCGCCCAGCTCGCCTACCGCCTGAAATGCCTGCACGAGGGCGGGCAGGGCAAAGCCGAGGCGGCGGCGGGGCCCCTGGTCGATCAGCCTTGAGCGGCGGCACTCTGCGCCAGCGGGTGCAGGCGTACCTCCGCGAGCACCATGTCATGACCCTCGCCACCAGCGGCGACGAGGGTCCCTGGGCGGCGGCGGTGTTCTACGTGCACGAGGGCAACGCCCTGTACTTCCTCTCCGCCCCCACCAGCAGGCATTGCCGCAACCTCGCGAAAAACCCTCGCGTGTCGGCCACGATCCAGGAGGACACCTCCGACTGGAAGGCGATCAAGGGAATACAGATGGAAGGCATCGCCAGCCGGCTCTCGGGCGATCAGGAAGAACGGATTCGACGCCTGTACGGGGCGAAGTTCCCGCTCGTCGCCGAATCGGCCGATGCCCCCGCGGCGATCAGTGAAGCCTTGGCCAAGGTGAGCTGGTACAAGGTCGCGGCCGAACGCACCTATTTCATAGACAATTCGATTGCGTTCGGCCACCGGGACGAAGTCGATACGGGCTGAGCCGCGGCGCCGCGCGCGACTTCAGGCCCAGCGCTCGCGCAGCCGCGCGGCGACGTCCACGCGCGGCAGCGCTGGCGCCGCGCGCTCGCCCTGCACGTCGGGCGCCGCAGGCCAGGTCACCGCGTCGAAGCATTGCATCACGCGCGGGGTGAGGAAG
>JAKALD010000054.1 GCA_021813275.1 Pseudomonadota bacterium
CAGCGCCGCTACGTCGAGTCGCTCTCGGCCTACGCGCGCCAGTTCCTACAGATGATGGAGAAGCCCGACGTCGATCTGATAGAGGGCCTGTCGCCCGCGATCGCGATCGAGCAGCGCGCCACCAGCCACAATCCGCGCTCGACGGTCGGCACGGTGACCGAGATCCACGACTACCTGCGCCTGCTGTTCGCGCGGGTGGGCACGCCGTATTGCCCCGAGCACGACCTGCCGCTCGCGGCGCAGTCGGTCGCCCAGATGGTGGACCACGTGCTCGTGCTGCCCGAGGACACCAGGCTACTGATCCTCGCGCCGGTGGTCGCGGGCCGCAAAGGCGAGCAGAGCGAGCTGTTCGATGAGCTGCGCGCGCAAGGCTTCACCCGCGTGCGCGTCGACGGCAAGGTCTGCGAGCTCGACGCGGCGCCGCAGCTCGCGAGGAACATCAAGCACTCGGTCGAGGTCGTGGTCGACCGGCTGCGGGTGCGCCCCGAGCTGAAGCAGCGGCTCGCCGAGTCCTTCGAGACCGCGCTGCGGCACGCCGACGGGCGCGCGATCGCCGCCGAGACCGAAAGCGGGAAGGAGCACCTGTTCTCGGCGAAATTCGCCTGCCCGGCCTGCAGCTACGCGCTCGCCGAGCTCGAGCCGCGGCTGTTCTCGTTCAACAATCCGATGGGGGCGTGTCCGCGCTGCGACGGCCTGGGCACGATCGAGTTCTTCGACCCGAAGCGCGTGGTCGCGCATCCCAACCTGAGCCTCGCGGGCGGCGCGATCAAGGGCTGGGATCGCCGCAACCATTTCTACTACTCGCTGCTGCAGTCGCTCGCGCAGCACTACGGGTTCGACGTCGAGGCGCCGTGGGAAGCGCTCGACGACGCGGTGCAGGCCGTCATCCTGTACGGCTCGGGCAGCGAGAAGCTCGCCTTCCGCTATCCCGGAGAGCGCGGCCGCAGCGTCGTGAAGGAGCATCCCTTCGAGGGCGTCATTCCCAACCTCGAGCGGCGCTTCCGCGAGACCGAGTCGCTGGTCGTGCGCGAGGAGCTCGCGAAGTATCGCAATACGCGCCCTTGTCCCGAGTGCGGGGGTGCGCGCCTGCGCCGCGAGGCGCGCACCGTGCGCCTGGCGGGCAAGACCATCTACGAGATCTCGCGCCTGCCGCTCTCCCAGGCCATGGCGTTCTTCGCCGGACTCGCCCTCGAAGGCGCGCGCCAGCAAGTCGCCGACAAGATCGTGCGCGAGATCGCCAACCGGCTCGAGTTCCTGGTGAACGTCGGGCTGGACTACCTTTCGCTCGAGCGCTCCGCCGAAACGCTGTCCGGCGGCGAGGCGCAGCGCATCCGTCTCGCCAGCCAGATCGGCTCGGGCCTGACCGGCGTCATGTACGTGCTTGACGAGCCTTCGATCGGGCTGCATCAGCGCGACAACGCGCGCCTGATCGACACGCTCAAGCACCTGCGCGACCAGGGCAACTCGGTCATCGTGGTGGAGCACGACGAGGAAGCGATCCGCGCCGCCGATCACGTCGTCGACATGGGCCCGGGCGCGGGTGAGGCGGGCGGCCGCGTGATCGCGCAGGGCACGCCGCAGGAAATCGTCGCCGACGAGCGCTCGCTCACGGGACGCTACCTGGCGCACGCGCTGCGCATCGAAGTGCCGCGGCGGCGCGTGCGCCCCAAGCCGCGCGCCGTGCTTCGTGTGTGCGGCGCAACGGGCAACAACTTGAAGGGAGTCGACCTCGAGCTGCCGGTGGGCCTGTTCGTGTGCGTCACCGGGGTTTCGGGATCGGGCAAGTCGACCCTGATCAACGACACGCTGTACCGCGCCCTGGCGCGCCACCTGTATGGCAGCGCGTCCGAGCCTGCGCCGCACGACTCGCTTGCGGGGCTGGAGCACTTCGACAAGGTCGTCAGCGTCGACCAGAGCCCGATCGGCAGGACGCCGCGCTCCAACCCGGCGACCTACACCGGGCTGTTCACGCCGATCCGCGAGCTCTTCGCGGGCGTGCCCGAGGCGCGCGCGCGCGGCTACGATCCCGGGCGCTTCTCGTTCAACGTCAAGGGCGGGCGCTGCGAGGCCTGCCAGGGCGACGGCGTGACCAAGGTCGAGATGCACTTCCTGCCCGACATCTACGTGCCGTGCGACGTCTGCCACGGGCGGCGCTACAACCGCGAGACCCTGGAGATCCGCTACAAGGGCCGCAGCATCGACGACGTGCTGCAGATGACGGTCAGCGCGGCCGCCGAGTACTTCGCCGCCGTGCCCGCGATCGCGCGCAAGCTCGGGACGCTGCTCGACGTCGGCCTGGGCTACGTGCAGCTCGGCCAGTCGGCCACCACGCTCTCGGGCGGCGAAGCGCAGCGCGTCAAGCTCTCGCTCGAGCTCTCCAAGCGCGAGACCGGTCGCACGCTCTACATCCTGGACGAGCCGACGACGGGGCTGCATTTCCACGACATCAAGCTGCTGCTCGAGGTGCTGCACCGCCTGCGCGACGCCGGCAACACCGTCGTGGTGATCGAGCACAACCTGGACGTCGTGAAGACCGCCGACTGGGTCGTCGACCTCGGGCCCGAGGGCGGCGACGGCGGCGGACGCATCGTCGCCCGGGGCACGCCCGAGCAGATCGCCGCGAGCCCGGAAAGCCACACCGGCCGCTACCTCGGGCAAGCGCTCGGGGCGCCGCGGCGCGGCGAGCGCCTCGTCGCCCACGGCTGAGCCGCTTCAGGCGGCGGCGAGCGCCGGCGCGGCCTCGCCCGCGTGCTGCCAGGCGATGTGGCGGTCGTGGAACTCCGCGAGGTTCGCCCGGTGCCCGATCGACACCACCGTCGTACCGGGCAGCCGCTCGCGCAGCAGCCGGTAGAGGCGCGCCTGCGCGTCGTCGGGCAGCGAGGCGGTCGCCTCGTCAAGGAACAGCCAGTCCGGCCGGTTGAGAAGCGCGCGCGCGAAGGCGAGCCGCTGCTGCTCTCCGCCCGAGAGCACCTGCGCCCAGTTCTCGGCGCGCCCGAGATCGTCGGCGAGCGCGCCCAGATCCACCGCGCGCAGCGCCTCGGCCACCTGCGCGTCGCTCATGCCGGCTTCGTCCGCCGGATAGCACGCCACGTACTTGAGCGTGCCGATCGGCAGGTAGGGCTTCTGCGGCAGGAACAGCAGCCGCGCGCCGTGCGGCAGCGCGATGCGGCCTTTCCAGTAGGGCCAGATGCCCGCAATCGCCCGAAACAGCGTGCTCTTGCCGGCCCCCGTCGGCCCGGTGACGAGCACGTGCTCGCCGCGGCGCAATGCGAGCGAGGTCGGCGCGAGCAGCGGCGCGCCCTGCGGCAGCGCGAGCGCGAGCCCTTCGAGCGAGAGCTCCGGGCGCTCGCCCACGACGCGGTCACCGTCGAGGCGATCGGCCTCCTCGCGCGCGTAGTCGAGCGAGGCGTGAAAGCCGATCAGCCGGTCGACGGTCGCCTTCCAGGAAGCGAAGGAGACGTACGCGTCGACGAACCACGAAAGCGCGCCTTGCACCTGGCCGAAGGCCGACGCGGTCTGCATCAGGCCGCCGAGCTGCATCGCCCCGGAGAAGTAGCGCGGCGCGGCGACCACGAAGGGGAAGATCACCGCCAGCTGGCCGTAGGCGGAGGTGAACCAGCCGAGCTGCTTCTGCTTCTTCATGATCGACCACCAGTTGCCGATCACGTTGGCGAAGCGCTCGCGGAAATTCTCCAGCTCGCCGCGCTCGCCGCGGTAGAGGGCCACGCCCTCGCTGTTCTCGCGCAGCCGCACCAGCGAGAAGCGGTAATCGGCCTCGTAGCGCTGCTGCTCGAACCCGAGGCGGATGAGCGGCCGTCCGATGCGGTGCGTCAGCCACGAGCCGACGATCGCGTACACGACGGCGAACCACACCATGTAGCCGGGGATCGTGAAGCCTCCCACGGTGAGCGGCCCGGAGAGCGTCCACAGGATGGCCACGAACGAGGCGAGCGTCACCACCGCCGAGAGCACCCCGAGCGCGAGCGACAGCGTGCTCTCGACGAACATCCTCAGGTCGTCGCTGATCCGCTGGTCCGGGTTGTCGGTGCCGCGCTCGAGCAGCTGCAGGCGGTAGTAGGCGCGCTCGCGCAGCCAGTCGGCGAGGTAGCGCTCGTTCAGCCACGTGCGCCACTCGATCTGCAGCATCTGCTGCAGGTAGAGCCGGTACACCCACATGACGATGAAGGCGAGCGCGAGCAGGGTGAACTTGCCGAGCAGGAAGTAGAACTCGTGCAGCTTCTTTTCCTGGATCGCGTTGTAGAACTTGTTGTACCAGAGGTTGATCTCGACGTTGATCCAGACCAGCCCGAGCGTGAGCCCGACCACGGCCGCGAGCAGCAGCAGTCCCTTGGCGCGCTCCTCGGAGACCCAGTAGGGCTTGGCGAGCGCCCAGAACGCCGACATGAATCGCTTCGGTTGCATTGCACCACCTCTCGTTGGACCGCCCGCGCCTGGCGCGCAGCGGCAGCAGGCTTTCGACCGCGCCGCCCCGCGCGCGGTTCTGCGGCGGCAGTTTACAGAAAGCCGGGAACGGGGCGAGAATGGCCCGCATGTCCCCAGGGAAGGTCTTCCGCTTCGGGCCCACGCCCGAGCACCGGGCGAATCATCTGTTCGTCTTCCTGCACGGCAGCGGCGCGACCGCGCAGTCGATGATCCCGATCGCCTTCCGGTTCCAGGGACGCTTCCCGAGCGCGGCGCTGATCGTGCCGAACGGCTTCGACCCTTACGGCACCGACAGCGACGCGCAGCAGTGGTACTCGACGCGCGGTCTGAACGACGAGAACCGCCTGGCGCGCGTCGCCGCGATCCTGCCGCGCATCGAGGACCTGGTACGGCGCGAGCAGACCAACTACGGCGTGCCGCGGGAGCGCACCGTGCTGATCGGCTACTCGCAGGGCGGGACCGTCGCGCTCGAGACCGTGAAGGCGCTGCGCGGCCTGGCGGGCGCGGTGGTCGCGTACTGCGCGCGCTTCGCGCGGCTGCCGCAGCCCGGCGCGCGCTTCGATGCGCGCATCCACCTGGTGCACGGCGCCTGGGACTCGGTGGTCTCGCGCGTGCACGCCGAGCGCGCCGCGCGCGTGCTCGCGGCGCTGCACGTTCCGGTCACGCTCGACATCATCTCCGACCTCGGACACGCGCTGTCGCACGAGGCCGTGTGCCGCGGCTCGCTGCGGTTGCTGCAGGGGATCTACGAGGGAAGGCGGGCGACGCTGCATTGAGGCCGCGTTGAGCGCGGCGACCGAGCGCGGGTTTGAATTTCCACGGTCTCCTGTTTTTGCGCATTTCGCCGCTCGCGGCGAAATGCGCAAAAACAGGAGATTGGGGTAAACCCCGAAAGTCGCTGACGTCCGGCGACCTCCGGGAGGCGCCGGGCTAGGTAGTCAGCTCCGGCAGATCGCGGAAATACTCGAGCGCCTCCGGATTGGCGAGCGCATCCGTGTGCGCCACCGGCATGCCGTGCACGACCGCCTTGACCGCGAGCTCGACGACCTTGCCGTTCTTGGTGCGCGGGATGTCCGGCACCTGGATGATGCGCGCCGGGACGTGGCGCGGCGTGGTGTGCTCGCGGATCTGGCCGCGGATCTTGTCCGCCAGGGCGTCGTCCAGCACGAGTCCCTCGCGCAGCTTGACGAACAGCACGACGCGCGTGTCGGCGGGCTGCTCGGGGGGCCAGAGCTGCCCGATCGCCACCGATTCCTCGACCGCGTCGATTCTCTCCACCTGGCGGTAGAGCTCGGCGGTGCCGATGCGCACGCCGCCCGGGTTGAGCGTGGCGTCCGAGCGCCCGTACACGATCATGGTGCCGCGCTCGGTGAGCTCGCACCAGTCGCCGTGGCACCAGACGTTCGGGTAGCGCGCGAAGTACGCGGCATGGTACTTCTCGCCGTGCCGGTCGTTCCAGAAGCCGAGCGGCATGGAAGGAAAGGGCTTGGTGCACACCAGCTCGCCCTTCTGGCCGATCACGGACTTGCCCTGCTCGTCGAACACCTCGACCGCCAGCCCGAGCGAGCGGCACTGCAGCTCGCCGCGGTACACCGGCAGCACGGGATTCGCGTCGGCGAACGCGGCGAGGATGTCGGTGCCGCCCGAGATCGATGACAGGCACACGTCCGCCTTGACGTCGCGGTAGACGTAGTCGTAGCTCTCGGGCACGAGCGGCGAGCCGGTCGACACGATCATGCGCACGTCCTCGAGCTTGTGCGTCGCGCGCGGCTCGAGGCCGCGCTTCGCGATCGCGTCGATGAACTTCGCCGAAGTGCCGAAATGCGTGAAGCGCTCGGCGTCCGCGTAATCGAACAGGATCCGGCCGTCGCGCGCGAACGGCGAGCCGTCGTAGAGCATCACGCTCGCCTCGGCGCACAGGCCCGCGAACAGCAGGTTCCACATCACCCAGTTGCAGGTCGTGTAGTAGAAGAAGCGGTCGCCCGGGCGCACGTCCATCTGCAGCTTGTACATCTTGAGCCCCGCGAGCAGCGCGCCTCCCGCGCCGTGCACGATGCACTTGGGCTTGCCGGTCGTGCCCGAGGTGAACAGGATGTACAGCGGGTGGTCGAAGGGCAGCTGCACGAACTGGATGTCGCCGGGGGTGTAGCGCGCGAGCCACTCGTCCAGGCGCACCGCGTTCGGGACTTCCGCAACGTCCACCTTCGGGTCGAGGTGCGGCACGACCACGACTTTCTTAAGGCTCGGCAGCTGCTCGGCGATGCTCGCGACCCGCTCGAGGGAGTCGTGCTCCCTGCCGTTGTACAGGTAGCCGTCGGCGCAGAACAGCACCTTCGGCCCGATCTGCCCGAAGCGGTCGAGCACCCCGTCGCTGCCGAAGTCGGGGGAGCACGAGGACCACACGGCGCCGAGCGAGATCGCCGCGAGCGCAAGCACCATCGTCTCGGGCATGTTTGGAATGAACGCCGCGACACGGTCGCCCGGCCGGATGCCGAGAGCGGCGAGCGCCTGGCCCGCGCGCGAGACCTCGCTGTAGAGCTCGGCGTAGCTCAGCCGGCGCCGGAACCCCGTCTCATCCCAGAACACCAGAGCGTCGCCACGGTCACCGCGGCGCATCAGGTTCTCGGCGAAGTTGAGCCGCGCCTCGGGAAACCACTTGGCGCCGGGCATCTTGTCGCCATCGAGCAGCACGCGCGCGCCCTTCTTCGCTGCGCTCACCCGGCACCATTCCCAGACCGATTCCCAGAACTGCTCCGGGTTCTCGACCGTCCAACGGTAGAACTCGGAGTAACTGTTCAGGTCGAGCCTGAAGCGGCGCACGACCCACTGCGCGAACTGGGTGATCTGCGCCGCCTCGATCGCCTGCTCGGAAGGCTGCCATAGAAGGGCGGGAGCGGTCATCGCAAGGCCTCGGGTTTTCGCCCGGCACGGCAGCCGGCGCGCGGCAATTATAGGCCCGAGCCTCCGCGTCGCCGCTTCCTTGACACGCCCGTCAGGCATGTCGAGAATGGCTCGCCCGGCCGCGCCGCGCCGAGAACAATCGCCCGAACCCCTCCCTGGAGCCGAATCATGAAAACCGCACGTATCGCGTTCGCCCTGCTCGCTTCGCTCGGCCTGGTCGCCGCGGCGCACGCGCAGGAGCTCACCGGAACGCTCAAGAAGATCAAGGACACGGGCACGATCACGCTCGCGGTGCGCGAGTCCTCGATCCCGTTCTCGTACTACGACAACCAGCAGAACACCATCGGCTACTCCTACGACATCGCGCTGCAGATCGTCGACGCGGTGAAGAAGGATCTGGGGCTTGCGCAGCTGGCGGTCAAGCGCATCCCGGTCACGCCCGCCAACCGCATTCAGCTGATCCAGAACGGCACGGTCGATCTGGAGTGCGGCTCGACCACCAATAACACCGCGCGCCAGAAGCAGGTCGACTTCAGCGACACGATCTTCATCATCGGCACGCGGCTGCTCGTCAACAGGAGCTCGGGCATCAAGGACTTCGCCGATCTCGCCGGCAAGAACGTGGTGACCACCGCCGGCACCACCTCCGAGGAGATCCTGCGCAAGATGAACGAGGAGAAGAAGATGGGCATGCACCTCATCAGCGCGAAGGACCACGGCGAATCGTTCCTCACCCTGCAGTCCGGCCGCGCGGTGGCGTTCATGATGGACGACGCCCTGCTCTACGGCGAGCGCGCCAAGGCGCGCAACCCCTCTGATTGGATCGTGGTCGGCACGCCGCAGTCGAAGGAGGCCTACGGCTGCATGCTGCGCAAGGGCGATGCGCCGTTCAAGAAGCTCGCCGACGCGACAATCGCGCGCATCGAGACGAGCGGCGAGGCCGCCAAGCTGTACCACAAGTGGTTCCAGTCGCCGATTCCGCCCAAGGGCCTGAACCTCGACTTTCCGATGAGCGAGGACGTGGTCGAGCTGTACACGCACCCGAACGACAAGGCGTTCCAGTAAGCCGCGCCGGCGGCCCGCGCGGGAGGCGGCGTGGGGGGGTATCACTGGAACTGGGGCGTCTTCTTCCAGCAGGTGCCCTCGGGCGGGGCCACCTATCTCGACTGGTTCGTGCAGGGCGTCGAGTGGACGCTGCTCGTCTCCGCCGCCGGCTGGGCGATCGCGCTCGCGCTCGGCGCGCTGCTCGGCGTGCTACGTACGGTCCCGAGCCGCGCGCTGCGCGGCTTCGCCGCCGCGTATGTCGAGCTCTTTCGCAACATCCCGCTGCTGGTGCAGCTCTTTCTCTGGTACTTCGTCGTTCCGGAGCTGCTGCCCAAGGCGCTCGGTGACGCGATCAAGGGCTCGCCGCCGCTCGCGCAGCAGTTCGTCGCCGCAACGCTGTGCCTGGGCCTGTTCACCGCCGCGCGCGTGTGCGAGCAGGTGCGCGCCGGGATCGAGTCGATCGCCCGCGGCCAGCGCGCCGCCGGCCTGGCGCTCGGCCTGACGCTGCCGCAGACCTACCGCTTCGTGCTGCTGCCCATGGCGTTCCGCATCATCCTGCCGCCGCTCACCTCCGAGGCCCTCAACATCATCAAGAACTCGTCGGTCGTCTCGACCATCGGGCTGATCGAGCTCTCGCGCCAGGCGCAGCAGCTGGTCGACTACAGCGCCCAGCCCTACGAGGCGTTCATCGCGGTGACCATCGCGTATCTGGTCATCAACGCCGTTGTCATGTACGCCATGCGCTGGCTGGAGCATCGCACCCGCATCCCCGGGTACCTCGTCGCGGCCAAATGAGCTACAGCTTCGACTGGAGCTCGATCCCCGGGGCCCTGCCCTACCTCTGGCACGGCGCGCGCATCACGCTCGAGATCACGGCTCTCGCGATCCTGGTGGGCATCGTCTGGGGCACGGTGCTCGCGGTCATGCGCCTGTCGGGCCACGCGCTGCTCGCGGCGTTTGCCGCCCTCTACGTCAACCTGTTTCGCTCCGTGCCGCTGCTGATGGTGATCCTGTGGTTCTTTCTCATCGTGCCCGCGGCGCTGCGCGCCCTGTTCGGGGAAGGCATGCCCGACATCCGGCTCACCTCGGCGTTCGTCGCGTTCTCGCTGTTCGAGGCGGCGTACTATGCGGAGATCATGCGCGCCGGAATTCAGAGCGTGCCCAAGGGCCAGCTGAGCTCCGCGCTCGCGCTGGGCCTCACCCGCGGCCAGGCGATGCGGCTGGTCGTCCTGCCCCAGGCGTTCCGCAACATGACGCCGCTGCTGCTCACGCAGGCGATCATCCTGTTCCAGGACACCTCGCTCGTGTACGTGATCGGGCTGGCGGATTTCTTCGGCGCCGCCTACAAGGTGGGCGATCGGGACGGCCGCATCGTCGAGCTGCTCATGTTCGCCGGCGCGGCCTATTTCGTGGTCTGCTTCGCGGCGTCGCTCGCCGTGCGGCGCCTGCACAGTCGCGTGGCTTCCCCATGATCTCGATCCGCAACGTGAGCAAGTGGTACGGCAGCTTCCGGGTGCTCACCGGCTGCTCGACCGAGGTGCGCAAGGGCGAGGTCGTGGTGGTGTGCGGGCCCTCGGGCAGCGGCAAGTCGACCCTCATCAAGTGCGTCAACGCGCTCGAGCCGTTCCAGGAGGGCGAGATCCTGGTCGACGGCGTCTCGGTCGGCGACACGAAGACCGACCTGCCGAAGCTGCGCGCGCGCGTCGGCATGGTCTTCCAGCACTTCGAGCTGTTTCCGCACATGACCGTGGCGCAGAACCTAACGCTCGCCCAGGTGAAGGTGCTCGGGCGCTCGCCGCAGGCGGCGCTCGAGAAGGGCGTCAAGCTGCTCGAGCGCGTCGGTCTGCTCGCGCACCGGGACAAGTACCCGGGCCAGCTCTCCGGCGGCCAGCAGCAGCGAGTGGCGATCGCGCGCGCCCTGTCGATGGACCCGATCGCGATGCTGTTCGACGAGCCCACCTCGGCGCTCGACCCGGAGATGATCAACGAGGTGCTCGACGTGATGGTCGAGCTCGCCGAGGAAGGCATGACGATGATGGTGGTGACCCACGAGATGGGCTTCGCGCGCAAAGTGGCCGACCGGGTGATCTTCATGGACGGCGGCACGATCGTGGAGGACGCGCACAAGGACGCGTTCTTCGCGGCACCACAATCCGACCGTGCGCGGCTGTTCCTGTCAAAGATCCTGCATCACTAGGAACTACGATGCGTTGCAGCGCAGCGTGAAACGCTGCGCTGCAATGCCTTAATTTCGGGAAAAGCTTCATTAGAGTGCGAGAACAGCCGCGAGCGCTGCGCCGGCCTGCGCGGGGTTTCGAGAATGTGCATTCCAGGAGATCCAACATGACCACGGTGGCTTTCATCGGCCTGGGCGCGATGGGCTCGCGCATGGCGCAGAACCTGCTGCAGGCCGGCTACCGGCTGCGCGTCTACAACCGCGATCGGGCGAAGACCAGAGCGCTCGCCGAGCTGGGTGCCGAAGTGGCGGACTCGCCCGCGGCCGTGGCGCGCGGCGCCGAGTTCGCCGTGTCGATCGTCTCCGACGACGAGGCGAGCCGCGAGGTGATGCTCGGCGCCGCGGGCGTGCTGCGCGGCGCCCAGCCTGGCACGGTCATCATCGACTCGAGCACCAACTCGCCCGCGCTCGCGCGCGAGGTGGCGAAGGCCGCGGCCGCCGAGGGAAGCGCGTATCTGGACGCGCCGGTCTCGGGCAGTATCAAGCAGGCGCAGGGCCGCGAGCTCGTATTCATGGTCGGCGGCGCACAGCCCGCATTCGAGCGGGCCAAGCCGCTGTTTGCGGCGATGGGGCGCCTCGCCGTGCGCGCGGGCGAATCGGGCGCCGGCGCCACGATCAAGCTGGTGAACAACATGCTCTCGGGCACCATGACCGCGGCGCTGGCGGAGGCCGCCCAGGTGGCCGAGGCGGCCGGGGTCGACCGCGAGGCCGCGCTCGCGATCCTCGGCGAGGGCGCGGCGGCATCGCGCCTGCTCAAGACCAAGCTGCCGATGATGTTCAAGCGCGACTTCACGGCGCAGTTCCAGCTTCAGCTCATGGAGAAGGACCTGCGCTATTTCCTGGGGCTCGCCTCGGAGCTGGACCGGCCCGCGCCGATCGCGGCGCTGGTGCGCAGCCAGTATCAGGCGGCCCGCCGCGCTTCGCTGGGCAGGCTCGACGCCTGCGCCGTGTACCTGCAGGCGAGCGGCGAAAAGCCCTCTGCCTGAGCGCCGCGCAGCGGCGGAACTCGCGTACAATTCGCGCCTCGATTTTCGCGTGAAGCAGGGCCCGGCCTTGCTCTCCGGGCAGATGATCAACGGCAAACACCGCACCATCCCCATCGTCAGCGCGATCCGTCCGAACGGCACCTCGCCGCGCCTGCGCTACGCGTGCGGCAAGTGCCCCGCGTACTGTTGCAGCTACCCGCTGATCGAGATCGGCAAGCGCGACATCGCGCGCCTCGCGCGCCACTTCGAGCTCTCGTACGAGCAGGCCGAGGAGCGCTTCACCAAGTACGACGCCGGTGAGCGCGCGCGCGTCCTGCGCCACCGCAAGGACGACGTGTTCGATTCGGTCTGCCAGTTCCTCGACCGCAAGGAGCGCCGCTGTAGCGTGTACGAGGCGCGCCCCGCGGTGTGCCGCGACTACCCGAACGGCCCGCGCTGCGGCTACTACGAGTTCCTGAAGTTCGAGCGCGAGCAGCAGGACGACGCCAGCTTCGTTGCGACCACTTAGGAGGTCGCCCTACCTGCGGCGCGCCAGCGCGTCGGCGCGGATCCTGGAGAGCGTGGTGCCGGTGGTGATCGCTTCTGGGTCCATGCGCAGCTCGATGATCGCCGGCTTTCCCGAAGCGCGCGCGTGCTCGAAGGCGGGCGCAAACTGTGCGGTCGTTTCCACCACCTCGCCGTAGCCGCCGAAAGCCCGCGCGTAGGCGGCGAAGTCGGGGTTGGTCAGCGCGGTACCCAGGATGCGCTCCGGATATTCCCGTTCCTGGTGCATGCGGATCGTGCCGTACATGCCGTTGTTCACCACCAGCACGATCACCGCGCAGCCGTAATGCGCCGCGGTGGCGAGCTCCTGGCCGGTCATCAGAAAATCGCCGTCGCCGCACACCGCTATGACCGTGCGCTGCGGGGCGAGAAGCTTCGCTGCGACTGCCGCCGGCAGCCCGTAGCCCATCGAGCCATTGGTCGGTCCGAGCTGGGTGCGAAAACCCTTGTAGCGGAAGTAGCGGTGCACCCAGCCCGAGAAATTGCCGGCGCCGCCGGCGACGATCGCGTCCTCGGGCAGGGCGCCGTCGAGCCACTTCACGACCTCCGCGTACTGCAGCTTGCCCGGAATCGGTCGCGGCTCGGTCCACGCCTCGTATTCGGCGCGCGCCTGGCGGGTCGTCTCGCGCCAGCGCGCAGCGTCCAGCTTCACGCCGGCGAGCGCCTCGACGAACTGCGCGGGATCCGCATTGATCGGCAACGTCGCGTGGTAGACGCGGCCGAGCTCTTCGGCCCCGGGATGCACGTGGATCAGCGTCTGCCGCGGCAGCGGCGCCTCGACGAGCGAATAGCCGCTCGTCGTCATCTCTCCCAGGCGCGCGCCGACGACGAGCAGCACGTCGGCCTCGCGGATGCGCTGCGCGAGCTTCGGGTTGATGCCGATGCCGACGTCGCCCGCGTAGCTCGGGCTGCGGTTGTCGAACAGGTCCTGCGAGCGGAACGACGTTCCGGCCGGCAAGCCGCTCGCCTCGACCCACGCGCGCAGAGCGTCGCAGGCGGGCCGCGACCAGCCGCCGCCGCCGACCAGGACGAAGGGGCGCTGCGCGTCCGCGAGCAGGCGCTGCAAGGCGCGCATGTCGCCCGGCGCGGGTGCGGGGCGAACCACCTTGTAATGCGGCGCGTCTGCCACCGCCGCCTCGGCGAACAGCATGTCCTCGGGCAGCGCGAGCAGCACGGGCCCGGGCCGCCCCGCCATCGCGGTGTGGAAGGCGTGGCTCACATACTCGGGAATGCGCTCGGTGCGGTCGATCTGCGCGACCCACTTGGTCATCGGTCCGTACATGCGCCGGTAGTCGATTTCCTGGAACGCCTCGCGCTCGACGAAATCGCCGCCGACCTGCCCCACGAGCACGACCATCGGCGTCGAGTCCTGGAACGCAGTGTGCACGCCGATCGCGCCGTTGGTGGCCCCCGGACCGCGGGTCACGAACAGCACGCCGGGCTGCCCGCTGAGCTTGCCGCAGGCCTCGGCCATGTAGGAGGCGCCGCCCTCTTGGCGGCAGACGACGAAGCGCAGGCGGTCGCGCAAGTCGTAGAAGCCGTCGAGCACCGGCAGGTAGCTCTCGCCGGGCACGCCGAAGGCGAGCTTCACGCCGTGCGCAAGGAGCGCGTCGGCGAGGATCCGACCGCCGTGGCGCATGCTCGAGCCGGGCTTCACGCCTTCCCGCCGAACGCGCCGCGCAGCGCCGCGCAGCACTCCGCCACCGCCGCGTTCGCGGTGTCGAGCGCCCCGCCCATCAGGATGAAGCCGTGCACCATGTCGGAAAACTCGCGATAGCTCACCTCGACGCCCTCGCGCGCGAGCCGCTCCGCGTAGGCCTTGCCTTCGTCGATCAGCGGATCGTAGCCGGCCGTCAGCACGAAGGCGGGCGGAAGCTTCGCGAGGCTTCGCGCGAGCAGCGGCGAGGCGCGCCAGTCCTGCCAGTCGGCCTTGCGCGGCAGGTAGAAGCCGCGAAAGTACTCGATCGATTGGCGCGTCAGCAGGTAGCCTTCGCCGTTGCGCTCGTGCGAAGGAAAGTCGCAGCGCTGGTCGGTGGCCGGGTAGATGAGCAGCTGAAACGCGATCGCGGGTCCGGCGCGGTCGCGCGCATCGATCGCCACTACGGCCGCGAGGTTCCCGCCGGCGCTATCCCCGCCGACCGCGAGCCGCGCCGGATCAATCGCGAGCGCACGAGCCTGGGCCGCGAGGTGGCGGGTCGCCGCGACGCAGTCTTCGACCGCGGCGGGAAACGGGGACTCGGGAGCGAGCCGGTAATCGATCGAGAACACCGCGCAGCGCGCGCCGTTCGCGAGCTGGCGGCAAAGCACGTCGTGCGTGTCGAGGTCGCCGATCACCCAGCCGCCGCCGTGGAAGTACACCAGCGCTGGCAGCGCTTCCTGCGGCGTCGCCCCCGCGGGCCGGTAACCGCGCATCGCGATCGGCCCGCCCGGGCCCGGCGCGAGCAGCAGTCGCGCCTCGGCGACCTCGGGCGCCCCGGGCGCGACGGCACCGCGCGTGTCGCGATACAGCCGGCGCGCGAGGAACGGCGGCACGGTGTAGTACGGCGGCAGCGCCGAGCGCGCCACGCGCTCCAGAAGCGCCGCGGCCTGTGGATGCAAGCTCATCGCCCCCTCCTGCGTGTTCCGCCGCGCGCTTCCGGCGTGCACGCCGTGATTCCGGACGCGCCGATTATAGTGGAGCGCTCGCGCGCGCCGCGGCCGCGTTTCGCGCCCCGCGTGCTCTCGGGTATAGTGTCTCGCGCTCGGCGCGCTTCGTATGGACGACATCGCCACCCTGCGACGCATCCTCGGCGAGAGCCGCATCATCGCGATGGTCGGGCTTTCGGCGAGCTGGTTCCGGCCGAGCTATTTCGCGGCGAAATACATGCTCGAGCACGGCTACCGCGTCATCCCGGTCAACCCGGGGGAGCGCGAGATCCTCGGCCAGAAGTGCTACGCATCGCTGCGCGACATCCCGGAGAAGGTCGACATCGTCGACTGCTTCCGCAGAACCGAGGACATCATGCCGGTCTGCGAGGACGCGATCGCGATCGGCGCCAAGGTGCTGTGGCAGCAGATCGGGGTCAAGAATGCCGCCGCCGCCGCCCGCGCCGAGGCCGCCGGCCTGGAGGCGGTGATGGACCGCTGCGTGAAGATCGAGCATGCGCGGCTCTTCGGCGGGCTGAACTGGGTCGGCGTCAACACCCGGCTCGTCTCGGCCAAGCGCCCGCGCTGGCTCGCTTACTGAGATTTGCAGGGCAAAGGGGCCCCGGCTCCGGGCCCGCTCGGCGCCCCGCGGGGCGCCGAGCACCCAAAGGGCAGCGGCGGCCCCCCTAGCGCCCGGCCGCGGGTGACATTATCCTTACTGGCCTATGCTGCGGCCGATCCGGATCTTCGAGGGGCGTTTCGGGCGAGTGATGCTCGCCGAGGTGGCAGCGCCGAGCGAGCCGCACGCCCATGCCGAGCCGTACATCTTCGTCAAGCACGGGGGCGGCGACGGCGACTATCTGATCGCAGGCCATCGCGTCGCGCTCACCCGCGAGGACATCCTTTTCCTGAACCCGGGGGAGTCGCACCAGGACCTGCGCCTTCCGGGCAGCCAGCCCACCCGGCTGATCGCCTTGCAGGCCTCGGGGGATTGGCTGCGCGAGAGCTTCCCGGCGGTGTTCGGCGCAGACGACGCGCGCCCGTTCCCGCGGCCGCGCGAGCCGATCACCCCGCGCATCCGGCGCCTGGCCGACGCGTTGGCGATCGAGGCCGTGCACGACCAGTTCCTGTCGGCCGAGCGCCTGGAATTCATGGTGCTCGAGCTGGTGCTCTCGATCGTCGACACCTATCTGGCGCGGCGCCGCCCGGGCGCGGCGCTGTGGCGCGGGTCGCGTTTTTCCGATTCGCGCATCCGGCGGGCGCTCGAGCTGCTGCGCGTGCGCCCGAACAAGGAGGTCAATATCGACGAGCTCGCCAGCCAGGTTGGGCTGTCGCGCTCGCGCTTCTACGACCTGTTCCAGGTCTGCACCGGACTGTCGCCGCGCGCCTACCTCAACCTGCTGTGCGTCGAGACGGCGATCGAGAAGCTCTCCTCGGGGCGCGCCAAGATCGCCGAAGTCTCCGCCGAGCTTGGCTTCTCGGCACAAAGCAACTTCACGCGCTTCTTCCTGCATCAGGTCGGAATCCCGCCCTCGGAATACCGCCGCGCCACGTCCGCGAAGGCGGGCCCGAAGTCCGAGCCGCCCGCGAGCGGCACGGATCCCAAGCCGGAACGCTAGGCGCGGCTGCGCGCGCCGCAAGCGACGCGGCGCGTGCCTTAGAATCCGCGCATGGCTGACCGCAAATTCGGCATCGAGACGCTGTGCCTGCACGCCGGGCAGATCCCCGACGCCGCCACGGGAGCGCGCGCCGCGCCGATCTACCAGACCACTTCGTTCGTGTTCGATTCGGCCGACCACGCCGCGAGCCTGTTCAACCTGCAGACCTTCGGCAACGTCTACTCGCGCATCTCCAATCCGACGGTGGCGGTGCTCGAGGAGCGGATCGCAGCGCTCGAGAACGGACGCGCGGCCCTCGCCACAGCCACCGGCCAGGCGGCCGAAGTGGTCGCGCTGCTGACACTCGTCAGCGCGGGGGACCACATCGTGTCCGCCTCGACGCTCTACGGCGGCACGCACACCCTGCTCGGGGTCAACCTGAAGAAGCTCGGCGTCGAGACGAGCTTCGTGGACCCCGACGAGCCCGAGGGCTTTCGCCGCGCGCTGCGTCCGAACACGAAGCTGCTGTACGCCGAAGCGCTCGGCAACCCGCTCATCAACATCGTCGACATCGAGGCGCTCGCCGCGATCGCGCATGAGGCGGGGCTGCCGCTGGTGATCGACAACACCGTGCCCTCGCCGTACCTGTGCCGGCCGTTCGACTGGGGCGCGGACATCGTGGTGCACTCCGCGACGAAGTACCTCGGCGGCCACGGCACGACCATGGGCGGCGCGATCGTCGAGTCCGGCAAGTTTCCCTGGGACAACGGCAAGTTCCCGGAGATGGTCGAGCCCTCGCCCGGCTACCACGGCGTGCGCTTC
>JAKALD010000055.1 GCA_021813275.1 Pseudomonadota bacterium
GTCGTCCCGGGGCCGACGCCGCGCGGATAGCGGACGGCGGCCGGGCCCTCGAGCCGGAAGCCGGTCGTGAGCATGCGCCGGCACTCGTCCTCGTCGGCAGGCGCCATCACCGTGAGATTTGGGATGCAGCGCAGGTAGGCGAGATCGAAGGCGCCGTTGTGGGTGGCGCCGTCGCCGCCCACCAGGCCGCCGCGGTCGAGCGCGAACAGCACCGGCAGGTTCTGGATCGCCACGTCGTGGATCAGCTGGTCGTAGCCGCGCTGCAGGAAGGTCGAGTAGATCGCGACCACCGGCCTGAGCCCCTCGCAGGCGAGACCCGCGGCGAAGGTCACCGCGTGCTGCTCGGCGATGCCGACGTCGTGATAGCGCCCCGGGTAGGCTTCCGAGAAGCGCACCATGCCGGAGCCTTCGCGCATCGCGGGCGTGATCGCGACCAGGCGCTCGTCTACCGCCGCCATGTCGCACAGCCAGTCGCCGAAGACCTGCGAGTAGGTCGGCTTGGCTCCGGCCGAGGCCTTGATGCCCTCGGCGGGATCAAACCTGCCCGGCCCGTGATAGAGGACCGGGTCGTCCTCGGCGAGCTTGTAGCCCTGGCCCTTGCGCGTGACGACGTGCAGGAACTGCGGGCCCTTGAGGCGCTTGATGTTGCCGAGCGTGGGGATCAGCGCGTCGAGGTCGTGGCCGTCGATCGGGCCGATGTAGTTGAAGCCGAACTCCTCGAACAGCGTCGAGGGCGTCACCATCCCCTTGAAGTGCTCCTCGGCGCGCCGCGCGAGCTCCCACACGGCGGGCACGCGCTTGAGCAGGTGCTCGCTCGCGCGCCGCGCGCTGCTGTACAGGCGACCCGAGAGCAGCCGCGCGAGGTAGTTGGTGAGCGCGCCCACCGGGGGCGAGATCGACATCTCGTTGTCGTTCAGAATCACGAGCAGATCGAGGTCGGTGGCGCCCGCGTTGTTCATCGCCTCGAAGGCCATGCCGGCGGACATGGCGCCGTCGCCGATCACCGCGATGCAGCGGCGCTGCTCGCCCTTCATGCGCGCCGCGACCGCCATGCCGAGCGCCGCCGAGATCGAAGTCGACGAATGCGCGGTGCCGAAGGTGTCGTAGGCCGACTCGGTGCGCCGCGGGAAGCCCGAGATGCCGCCGAGCTGGCGCAGCGTGTTCATCGCCTCGCGCCGCCCGGTGAGGATCTTGTGCGGATAGGTCTGGTGGCCGACGTCCCAGACGACGCGATCCTCGGGCGTGTCGAAAACGTAATGCAGCGCGATCGCGAGCTCGACCGTGCCGAGGTTGGACGAGAGGTGTCCGCCGGTCTTCGACACCGAGTCGAGCACGAACGCGCGCAGCTCGTCGGCGAGCTGCTTGAGCTCGCGGCGCTCGAGCTTGCGCAGCTCGAGCGGATTGTCGATCGTCTGCAGCAGCTCGTACATGCGCGGATTGTAGTCCCGCGCTTGCGCCTCGCCGCCCTGTGTCTCGCCGTCGCTCGGCAGCTCCGCCGGGATCCCGCTGATCGCCGTCATCAGAATTTTCTCAGCACGATGAAGTCCGCGAGCTGCCGCAGCCGCAGCGCCGGCTCGCCGAAGCCTTCCAGCGCCGCGTGCGCCTCACCGCGCAGCTCCTCGGCGAGCTCGCGCGCATTCGCAAGCCCCATCACCGACACGTAGGTCGGCTTGCCCCGGCGCGCGTCCTTGCCCGCCGTCTTGCCGAGCGTCGCGCTGCTCGCCTCGCAATCGAGCACGTCGTCGACCACCTGGAACGCGAGCCCCACGCACTTGGCGTAGCGGTCCAGGCGCTCGGCCTGTTCGCCGCCGAGCGGCCGCCCGCATTGCGCGCCCAGCGCCACAGCGGCGCGGATCAGTGCCCCGGTCTTGAGGATGTGCATGAGCTCGAGCTCCGGCAGACTGAGCGTCTTGCCGATCGACTGCAGGTCGATCGCCTGGCCGCCGGCCATGCCGCGCGAGCCCGCCGCAACGGCGAGCGCCTTCACCATCTCGAGCTGAGTCGGCGCGTCGCGCGCGACCTGCTGCTCGGCGAGCAGCTGGAACGCGAGCGCCTGCAAGGCATCGCCCACGAGCAGCGCGGTGGCCTGGTCGTACTCGACGTGCACCGTCGGCTTGCCCCGCCGCAGCAGGTCGTTGTCCATGCACGGCATGTCGTCGTGCACCAGCGAGTAGGCGTGCATCATCTCCACCGCGGCGGCGGCGATTTCGAGCCGCTCCGGCGCCGCGCCGGTCAGCTCGCCGGCCGCGAAGCACAGCAGCGGCCGCACGCGCTTGCCACCCTCGAGCGTCGCGTAGCGCATGGCCTCGTGCAGCCGGGCCGGCACGGCTTCCGCGGGAGGCAGCAGGCGCGTGAGCGCCGCCTCCACCCGTCCCAGGATGGCGCCCATCCAGCCTTCGAAGTGAGACTCAGTCGTCCGCACCGGGTTCCGCGGGCGCGAGCGGCTTGAGCACCTCGCCCTCGAGCACCCTCACCTGTTGCTGCGCGGCGTCGAGCCGCTCCTGGCAGAGCTTGGCGAGCTGCAGGCCGCGCCGGTGCGCGGCGAGCGCCTGCTCCAGGGACAGATCGCCGCTCTCCATCTGCGCGACGATTCTCTCGAGCTCGGCGAGCGCCTTCTCGAAGGTCGGCTCGGGGTTGGCCGGCGCCTCGCCCTGGGAACTTTGACGGGGGGACTTGCTCATAGCGGGGATCTTGATCGGCGGCCCGCTTCTCAGCAGGAGAGCGGGCGCGATAGAATTTTACGTTTTTTTGGGTCCGCCTGGAGCCCCGATGTCGGATATTGCGATCCCGCAGCAGCTCAAGCCGGCGGCGTCACAGCTGCCGGTCTCCTGGTATTTCGACCCGGAGATCTTCGCGCTGGAGAAAAAGCGCCTGTTCGAGGCGAGCGCCGGCTACGCCGGCCACGAGCTGATGGTGCCGAAGGCGGGCGACTACCACACCCTCGCCTGGATGGATCACGCCAGGATGCTGGTGCGCAACGCCTCCGGCGTCGAGCTTCTGTCCAACGTCTGCCGCCACCGCCAGGCGATCATGCTCGAAGGGCGCGGCAACGCCGCGAACATCGTCTGCCCGCTGCACCGCTGGACCTACGACATGAAGGGCGAGCTGCTCGGGGCGCCGCATTTCGCCGAAACGCCGTGCCGCAACCTGGGCGTGCAGCGGCTCTCGAGCTGGAACGGGCTCCTGTTCAGCGGCCCGCGCGACCCGCACCGCGACCTCGCCGGCGTGTCGCTCGCAGGCGACTTCGATTTCAGCGGCTACGTGCTCGACCGGGTGACGATCGAGGACTACGCCTGCAACTGGAAGACCTTCATCGAGGTGTACCTCGAGGTCTACCACGTCGAGCCGTTCCACCCGGGACTGTCCAACTTCGCCGACTGCGACCACTTCAGCGTCGAGTACGGGGACAACTGGTCGCTGCAGATCGTCGCTGCCAAGGCGGGGCTCAAGAGGCCGGGCACGCCGGTTTACAAGCGCTGGCACGAGGCGTGCCTCAAGTACCTCGACGGCCGCGAGCCCAAGCGCGGCGCGCTGTGGATGACGTACTTCCCCGGCGTGATGCTCGAGTGGTATCCGCACGTGCTGGTCGTCTCGCACGTGATCCCGCGCTCGCCGACGCTCACCACCAACGTGGTCGAGTTCTACTATCCCGAGGAGATCGCGCTGTTCGAGCGCGAGTTCGTCGAGGCCGAGCAGGCGGCGTACAACGAAACCGCGCTCGAGGACGGCGACCTGTGCCTGCGCATGGACCGCGGCCGGCGCGCGCTCTGGGAGCAGGGCTTGGACGACGCCGGCCCCTACCAGTCGCCGATGGAAGACGCGATGGTGCACTTCCACGAGTGGCTGCGGCGCGAGCTCGGCATGCCCGCCGGGCGCGGCTGAGCGGCGCTCGGGGAAGCTCCGATGGCGTTCCGGACCCTCGTCGATAGCGATACCCTCGCGCGCCATCTCGGCGAGGCGGCGTGGCGGCTGTTCGACTGCCGGCACGACCTCGCCGATCCGGGGCTGGGCGAGCGGCAATACGCCGAAGCGCACATCCCCGGCGCGCGGTTCGCGCATCTCGACCGTGATCTTTCGGCGCGACCGGACGGCCGCAACGGCCGTCATCCGCTGCCCGAGGCGGACGCCTTCGCCGCGTGGCTCGGCCAGCAGGGGCTGAAGCCCGGCGATCAGGTAGTCGCCTACGACGCAGGCACCGGCACCATGGCCTCGCGCCTGTGGTCGATGCTGCGCTGGATCGGACACGACGCCGTGGCAGTGCTCGACGGCGGCTTCGCGAAGTGGCGGCGCGAAGGTCGCCCGCTCGGCAGCGACGCGCCGGCCGCGACGCCGACCGTCTACCCGGGGCGCCCGCGCGCGGCGCTGCAGGCCGATGCCGCCTTCGTGGCGCAGCGCCTCGGGCGCCAGGACATCCTGCTGCTCGATGCCCGCTCGCCCGAGCGCTTCCGCGGCGACGCCGAGCCGATCGATCCGATCGCCGGGCGCATTCCCGGCGCGCACAACCGCTACTGCAGCGACAACCTGGGCGCGGACGGCTGCTTCGAGAGCGCCGAACAGCTGCGCCGCGAATTCGCGGTCCAGCTCGCGGGCCGCGATCCGGCCGAGGTCGTGCACTATTGCGGCTCGGGCGTGGCCGCCTGCCACAACCAGCTCGCGATGGAGATCGCCGGCCTCGCCGGCTCGCGCGTCTACACGGGCTCGTGGAGCGAGTGGATCGCGGATCCGGCGCGCCCGCGACTGCGCGGCAACAGCTGAGGCCGCTCGGCGCGCCCGCCTGAGCGAGCGCGTGCCCGGCCGGCCTGAGGCGCTCACATGCTGCGCTACGCCGCCGACGCGCTGCTCGTCGTCCACTTCGCCGTCGCGGCGTTCATCGTCTTCGGTCTGGTCCTCGTCTGGGTAGGCGCGGCGCGCGGCTGGCGCTGGATTCGCGCTCGCGCGTTCCGGTTCGTGCACGTCGCGGCGATCGTATTCGTCGCGCTCGAAACGCTCGCCGGCTACGCCTGCCCCTTGACCGTGTGGGAGGACCTGCTGCGCGGCAACGTGCGGCCGGAGTCCTTCATCGGCCACTGGCTGCACCGCCTGCTGTATTACAGCTTCCCGGAGTGGGTGTTCGCCCTGGCCTACGTGCTCTGGGCGCTCGCCGCGGTCGCGACGCTCTGGCTCGTGCCCCCGAAGCCGCGCCGCTGAAGCCAGCCGAAGAGCTCGGCGAAGGCGCGCTCGCGCGGCTCGCGCCGCGAGAGCACCAGGTCGTGCATGCCGCCCGGGATCTCGCACAAAGTGATCTCTGCGCCCAGTCCCGGGCTCCAGCGCTTCATGTCGGCGACGTCGAGCACGATGTCGGCGCTCATCAGGCTGTCGCGCCACTCGCTCGCCTGCTCGGAGCGGTCCGAATGCATGGCGAGGACCGGGCAGGCGATCGCCAGGCCGGTGTGCACCCGCGCGTGCGCCCGGCGGATCGCCGCGAGCCAGCCGAAATAGGTCGGGAACCCCTCGATGGGCTTCAAGCGCAGGTCGAAGTCCCATTCGCCCCGATAGCGCTTGTGCAGGCTCATCGGATACAGCGCCGAGAGCCTGTTGGGATTGTTGAGGAAGGGAAACAGGCGCCCCAGCGCGGCCGCGGCGGCGATCTGGGCCCGCACCGGCGAAGGGGCATAGAAGTCGAAGAACGGGCTGTTCAGCCACAGCGCGCCGAGCCGCGCGCGCGCCTCGCCCTCGTGCGCGTACAGCGCCGCGAGCAGGCCGCCGGTCGAATGCCCGGCGAGCAGCAGCGGCACATCGCCCTCCTCGAGGCCGATCACCTCGATCGCGCGCGTGAGCTCGGCATAGTACTCGGACAAGTCGCTGCAGTAGCACGGATGCTGCCCCGCGAGCAGCGACCGCCCGTGCTTTCTCAGGTCGAGCGCGTAGAAGGCATAGCCTTCGGCCGCGAAGCGCTCCGCCATGTGCGCCTGGAAGAAATAGTCGACGAAGCCGTGCACGTACAGGGCGGCCCTGTCGCGCCGGGGCCCGGGCAGACGCACGAGCGTCGCGACCACGGGGCCGTCGTAGTCGGCCGGAAATTCGAGCCGCAGCTGCTCGAAGCCCGCGAGCAGAGCATCCGGCTGCCAGTCGCTCATGGCGCGAAGTTTACGACGGCGCGCGCTGCGCGCCGCTCCCCGCGTGGCGCTCCAGAGCCCACTGCACGTGCTCCCTGACGAGCGCCGACGGGTGCTGCGCCCGCGCGCGCAGCGCCGCGAGCACCGCAGGCGAGGCGGGCGCGTTGCCCAGGCCCACGGCCAGGTTGCGCAGCCAGCGCTCGTAGCCGATGCGGCGGATCGCGGAGCCGGCCAGCCGCTCGGCAAACTCGGCTTCGCTCCAGGCGAACAGCTCGGCGAGTCTCGCGGCGTCCAGCCCGTTGCGGGCGGCGAAGTCGGGCTCGCGGCTCGGCACCGCGAACGAGTTCCACGGGCATACGAGCTGACAGTCGTCGCAGCCGTAGACCCGATTGCCGATGAGCGGGCGCAGCGCCGCTGGGATCGCGCCTTTCAGCTCGATCGTGAGGTACGAGATGCAGCGGCGCGCATCGAGCTGGTAGGGCGCGCGAATCGCCCGCGTGGGGCAGACTTCGATGCATCGGGCGCAGCTCCCGCAGTGCTCGCTTGCCGGCGCGTCCGGCGGCAGAGGAAGGCTGCAGTAGATCTCGCCGAGAAAGAACCACGAGCCCGCCTCGCGCGAGAGCAGCAGCGTGTGCTTGCCGCGCCAGCCGAGCCCCGCCTTGGCCGCGAGCGCGACCTCCATGACGGGCGCGGAATCCACGAGCACGCGATGGCCGAAATCGCCCGCCTGCGCGGCGATACGCGCGCACAGCGCTCGCAGACGCGCGCGCAGCAGCTTGTGATAGTCGCGGCCGCGCGCGTAGCGTGCGACATAGGCGCGCGCGCCGTCGGCGAGCGCGTGCCATTCGTCGCGCCCGGCGGGCGCGTAGTCCATGCGGCAGCTGATCACGCGCAGCGTGCCCGGGACCAGCTCGGCGGGACGCGCGCGGCGCGCCCCATGGCGCGCCATATAATGCATGTCGCCGTGCCAGCCTTTCGCGAGCCACTCGAACAGGCGCGGCTCGGCGGCGGATAAGTCGGTGTCCGCGATGCCCGTCGCCTGAAAGCCGAGCTGTACTCCCCAGACCTTGATCTGCGCGGCGAGCCGAGCGTAGTCCATGGACCCGATGTTGGAACGCGATTCGAGGCCGACGCAACCGCAGCGTGCGGCTGGCGCGACGCGCCCATGACCAGGATCGAGCTGCCGGACGAGGCGGCGACCACGCGCCTGGGGGCCGCGCTTGCCGGCGGCGTGGCGCCCGGCCGGGTCCTTTTCCTGCGGGGCGAGCTGGGCGCCGGCAAGACCACGCTGGTGCGCGGGCTGCTGCGCGCCTTGGGCTACGCGGGGCGCGTGAAGAGCCCGACCTACGGGCTGCTTGAGCTTTATACCCTTTCGAGCTTAAACTTGTATCACTTTGATTTTTATCGGGTGAAGGATCGCTCGGAATGGGTGAGCTCCGGGTTCCGCGACTACTTCAATCCGGAATCGGTTTGCGTGGTCGAATGGCCGGAGCGGGCTGGGGGCTCGCTTGCGCCTGCGGACCTGGAGGTGAGCCTCGAATTCGCCGGCGAGGGGCGCCGCGCGACGCTCACACCCTGCAGCGAAGCGGGCCGGGCCTGGCTCGACGCGGCGCTCGAGCGCTGGCAGCCGGCGTAACCGCGCTCGCGCTGCTCGTCTGCGCGGCACCCGCCCGCGCCGGCGAGGCGGTGATCGGGGCGCGCGTGTGGCCCGCCCAGGACTACACGCGCATCACGTTCGAGTCGAAGCACGCGCTCAAGTACAACCTGTTCTCGCTCGAGCACCCCCGCCGGCTGGTGCTCGACCTGGAGGACGTCGACATGGGGCCAGCGCTCGCGGAGCTGCAGGGCAAGATCGTGGCGGGTGACCCCTACATCGAGCGGCTGCGCGTCGGGCGCAACCGCCCCGGCGTGGTGCGCGTGGTGGTCGACCTGAAAGCCCCGGTCAAGCCGCAGATATTCAGCGTCAAGCCGGTCGCCGACTACCGCTACCGCCTGGTGCTGGACATGTACCCGCTGCACGCGCCCGACCCGCTCGCCGCGCTGATCCAGTCCGAGTCGAAGCGCGGCGCGGGCGGGCTCGACGGCAGCCGCGGAGCGCCCGTCAAACTGGAGCGGGTCGCCACGATCGTGGTCGACCCCGGTCACGGCGGCGAGGACACGGGCGCGCGCGGCGCGGACGGCACCCTGGAAAAGAACGTGACGCTGATGATCGCGCGCCGGCTCCAGGCGCTGATCAACGATCAGCCGGACATGCGCGCGGTGCTCACGCGCACCGGCGACTACTACGTGCCGCTCGCCGCGCGCGTCGCGATGGCGCGCCGCCTGAACGCCGACCTGTTCGTGTCGATCCACGCCAACTCCTGCGAGCGCTGCGACGCGCAGGGCTCGATGGTGTTCGCGCTCTCGGAGCGCCGCGCCACGTCGACGCTGGCGCGACTGCTGGCGCGCAGCGAGAACAGCGCCGACCTGGTCGGCGGCGTCGACATCGACACCAAGGACCGTTATCTGGCGCGCACGCTTCTCGACCTGTCGCAGACCGCGACGATCGACCACAGCCTGAGGCTCGGGCACGACGTGCTCGCGCAGCTCGGGCAGGTGAATCCGCTGCACAGCGACCGCGTCGAGCAGGCGAGCTTCGCGGTTCTGACCGCGCCCGACGTGCCCTCGATCCTGGTGGAGACCGCGTTCATCTCCAACCCGAACGAGGAGCGCCAGCTGCGCAACGACGCCTACCAGGAGAAGATCGCACGCGCGATCCTCGACGGCATCAAGCAGTATCTAGTCAACAACCCGCCGCACGCGGCGCCCACCATGGCGCTGCAGCAGCGCTGATTCAGGCCCCGGGCTTCGCCCAGCGGTGCCGCAGGTAGGCGACGAAGACCGGCAGCACCGACAGCGTGACGACCGCGAGGATCGCGACCGAGAGGTTCTGCTTGACCACCGGGATGTTGCCGAAGTAATAGCCCGCGAAGGTCAGCGATCCGACCCACAGCAGCGCGCCGGCCACGCTGAAAGCTAGAAAGCGCAGGTAACGCATCGTGCCGACCCCCGCGACGAACGGCGCGAAGGTGCGCACGATCGGCAGGAAGCGCGCGATCACCACCGTCTTTCCGCCGTGGCGCTCGTAGAACGCGTGCGTGCGCTCGAGCGCGCGCCGATTGAACCAGCGCGACTGCGGAAAATGGAACACCCGCGGCCCGAGCCCGCGCCCGACCCAGTAGTTGACGTTGTCGCCGCACAGCGCGGCGCTCACGAGCAGCGCGATCGAGCCCGGCAGATCCAGCCCCCCGGTCGCGGCGAGCGTGCCGACCACGAACAGCAGCGAGTCCCCCGGCAGGAAGGGCGTCACGACGAGCCCGGTCTCGCAGAACACGATCGCGAAGAGCAGCGCGTACGCCCAGCCGCCGTGCTGGGCGAGAAACTCGGTGAGGTGGCGGTCGAGGTGGGCGGCGAACTCCCAGAGCGCGAGCAGGATCTCCATTCCCGGATTGTAACGGGCCCGCCGGTATAATCGGCCGCACCTTGGGCGCGATCCGGATCCTTCCCGAGCTGCTGATCAGCCAGATCGCCGCGGGCGAGGTGGTCGATCGGCCCGCCTCGGTGCTCAAGGAGCTGATCGAGAACAGCCTCGACGCGGGCGCGAGCGAAATCGTCGTCGCGCTCGAGCACGGCGGCAGCCGGCGCGTGCAGGTCGAGGACGACGGCGCCGGCATCCCGCGCGACGAGCTGCCGCTCGCGCTCGCGCGCCACGCCACCAGCAAGATCGCCACGCTCCACGATCTGGAGGCGGTCGCCAGCATGGGCTTTCGCGGCGAGGCGCTCGCCTCGATCGCCTCGGTATCGCGCCTCGAGATCGCTTCGCGCACGCACGAGGCGCCGCACGGCTACGCGCTGCGCGCCGAGGGTGCGCTCTACGGCGAGGTGGAGCCGACCGCGCGCGCGCCCGGCACGACGGTCGCGGTCTGCGACCTCTACTTCAATACCCCTGCGCGCCGCAAGTTCCTGCGCACCGAGGCGACCGAGCTCGGCCACTGCGAGGAGGCTTTTCGCCGCGCCGCGCTCGCGCGCCCCGAGGTCGCGTTCGTGCTCAGGCACAACGGCCGCACGGGGCCGCACGTGCGCCGGCAGCCGCTCGGCGATCGCGCGGCGGCGCTGCTCGGCAAGGAGTTCCTGGTCGCGAGCCTGCCGGTCGAGGCGCAGGCCGGAACGCTGCGGCTGCACGGCCTCGCGGGCACGCCGCAGGCCGCGCGCAGCCGCGCCGACACGCAGTATTTCTTCGTCAACGGACGCTACGTGCGCGACCGGCTGCTCGCGCACGCGGTGCGCGAGGCCTACCGCGACGTGCTGCACGGCGAGCGCCAGCCCGCCTACGTGCTCTACCTCGAGATCGACCCGCGCGGCGTGGACGTCAACGTCCACCCCGCGAAGACGGAGGTCCGCTTCCGGGACGCGCGCGGCGTGCATCAGTTCGTGCAGCAGGCGCTTGCGCGCGCGCTGTCGGCCACGGCCTCGGAGGCGCCGGTTTCCTACGCGAGCCTGACCGCGGCGCACGGCGCTCCGGGCCCCCATCAGGCGGGGCTCGCGATCGCGCAGCCCGCCGGGGCCTATCAGGGCTTCATGGCGTCCGCGGCACCGGCCGCAGCGGGCTCGGTCATTCCCGGCGCGGACCCGGGCACGGCTTCCCCGGCCACGCGCGACATGCCGCCTCTGGGATTCCCCCTCGCCCAGCTGCACGGAGTCTACGTTCTGGCGCAGAACGCGGCGGGGCTGGTGCTGGTCGACATGCACGCGGCGCACGAGCGCATCGTGATGGAGCGGCTTCGGGCCGAGCTCGACACGCGCGGCATGCAGGCGCAGCAGCTGCTCGTGCCGGTGGTCTTCCGGACGGACGCCCTTGACGCAGCGACCGCCGAGGAGAACCGCGAGGCGCTCGCCCGGCTGGGATTCGATCTTTCCGTGTCCGGGCCCGACGAGCTCTGCGTGCGCGCCGTCCCCGCGGCGCTCGCCGGCGGCGATCTGCCCGCGCTGGCGAGGAGCGTGCTCGCAGAGCTGCGCGAGTACGGCGCGGCCCAGGCGCTCTCCGCGCGGCGCGACGAGCTGCTTGCCGGCATGGCATGTCACGCGGCGGTGCGCGCGCATCGTGCGCTGAGCATGCCCGAGATGAACGCCTTGCTGCGCGAGATGGAGCAGACCGAGCGCGCGGGCAGCTGCAACCACGGCAGGCCGACCTGGTACCAGCTGACGCTCGCCGATCTCGACAGGCTGTTCCTGCGCGGGCGCTGAGCGTGCGGCAGGCGGCGATCGTCGCGGGCGCGCGCCGTGACTAGGACGGCGTTCGCGCTGCTCGGCCCGACGGCGAGCGGCAAGTCGCGGCTCGCGCTGCGGCTCGCCGAGCGGCTGCCGATCGAAATCGTGAGCGTCGACTCGGGCCAGGTGTACCGCGGCATGGACATCGGCACCGCGAAGCCGAGCGCGGAGGAGCGGCGGCGCGTGCCGCACCACCTGATCGACCTGGTCGATCCGACCGAGAGCTACTCGGTGGGACGGTTCCGCGAGGACGCGGTCGCCGCGGTCGAGGCCATCCTGGCGCGCGGCAGGATCGCGCTGCTCGTCGGGGGCACGATGCTCTATTACCGCGCGCTCGCCCAGGGGATTGCGGCGCTCCCAGGGCCCCCCCCCGCGTTGCGCGCGGAGATCGAGGAGCAGGCCCGGCGCGACGGCTGGCCGGCGCTGCACGCAGAGCTCGCGCGAGTGGATCCCGCCAGCGCGCGGCGGCTGGCGCCGAACGACGCGCAGCGCATCGAGCGAGCGCTCGAGGTCTACCGCGCGACCGGGCGGACGATCTCGAGCTTTCACGCGGCGCCGGGCGTGGCGGCGCCGTTCGCGCTGCGCGGCTTCGCGCTCGTGCCGCGCGACCGGGCGCGGCTGCACGCGCGCATCGCGGCGCGCTTCGACAGAATGCTCGCCGAGGGGCTGGTCGAGGAGCTCCAGGCGCTGCGCGGTCGCTATGCGCTGCACGCCGGCCTGCCGAGCATGCGCTGCGTCGGCTACCGGCAGGCCTGGGACTATCTCGAAGGAATGTGCGACCGGACTGGGCTGCGCGACAAGGGCATCGCCGCGACGCGTCAGCTGGCGAAGCGCCAGCTGACGTGGCTGCGCTCCTTGCCCGGGCTCGAGACGCTCGACCCCGATGCGCCCGACCTGGAGGGCGCGCTCGACGCGCGAATGCGCGCGTCTGCGCCCTAGGCGGCCCGCGGCAGCTGGATCAGGATCCGAGTCTTGCGATCAGGACGATCGCCACGTACTGAACGAAGATATACAGCATCGGGATCAGGGTGGCGCCCAATCCCACCGCGATGACCGGATGCATCGGTTCGGCCCCCGCCTGCTCGGCCCGGGCCGACCGGCTGAAGAGCCACTGCAGCGCGCGATCGATCTTGTAGCTCATCCAGGTGAACAGCATCAGGTACGAGATCCACTTGCCGACCTCGAGCAGCGTCGAGCCGGTCCAGGTGGCGAGAACGTGGATGGCGATCGTCAGTCCGAGCCACTCCAGCATGCGGAACCATTCCGGGGCGAGCTCGGCGAGCGCGACGACGACGCCCGGCTGCGTGCTTGGGGCAGCTTCGGCTGCGTGCAGTGAGGTGGCGGCTTCGGGAACCGCGGCGCTGCGGGTTGTGCTAGGCGAGGACATAGTTCACATGATCGCCGTCGATCGGCAGGCGTACAAGGACATTTTTAACGGCAGCTGACTGTGGTCAAGCGGCCCATTGATCTGATTGTTCTGAGCCCACCCGCCGAGCCGCGGCCCGCGCGCGCGGCGCAAGGGCGCCGCGTTCCCGAGCAGATTGACGCGGCGCGCGGATGCACCGGACGGAGACCGTCGTGATCGTCGTCGTCATGGGCGTTTCGGGATGCGGCAAAAGCACCGTAGGCCGGCTGCTCGCGGCGCGCATCGGCTGCCGATTTCTCGACGCGGACGACTATCATCCGCCCGCCAACGTGGCCAAGATGCGCTCGGGCATCGCGCTCGACGATGCCGACCGCCGGCCGTGGCTCGAGCGCCTGAACGCAGAGCTGCGCGCGGCCGAGACCCGCGGCGAGAGCGCCGTGCTCGCCTGCTCCGCGCTGAAGCAGGCCTACCGCGAGCGCTTGTCCGCCGGCCTGGCGCGGTGCGAATTCGCGTTTCTCGAGGGAAGCCCCGAGCTGATCCGCAGCCGCGTCGCAGGTCGCCGGCACCGCTACATGCCGGCCTCGCTGCTCGAGAGCCAGTTGGCGGCGCTCGAGCGGCCCGAGCACGCGATCGTGGTCGACGTCGCCGCGCCCGTGCAAGCCTGCGTCGACGTGATCGTCGCCCACCTCGGTCTTTAAGGCTGCCTTAAGACCTCACCCGGATGATGCGTGCCACGTAGCGCGCTGGAGCGCGCAGACACGCACACGGAGGTCTCGATGCAACGCAAGCGCACGATTCTCGCCCTCGCTGCCGCCGGCTTGTTCGCCCTCGGCGCCTGGGGCGGCATGCAAGCCGCGGGGCTGCCCGCATGGTCCCGCGCGGAAGCGCACGCCGCATCGCCCGCGCCTGCGGCCGCGCCGATGCGCACCGTGCAGCTGCCCGACTTCACGCCGATCGTCAATGCCAACAAGGCGGCGGTGGTCAACATCACGGTGGTCGAAAACCAGCAGGCCGCCGCGAGCCCGCAATTCCCCGGCAACCCGAACGATCCGTTCTGGCAGTTCTTCCGTCATTTCCAGATTCCACAGCCGCAGACCCCGGAGCGCGGATTGGGCTCGGGATTCATCGTGAGCCCAGACGGCGTGATTCTGACCAACGCGCACGTCGTCGACCACTCCCACGATATCACGGTCAAGCTCTCGGACCGGCGTGAATTCAAGGCGAAGGTCATCGGCATCGACAAGCTGACCGACATCGCAGTGCTCAAGATCGACGCCCACAACCTGCCCACCGTGAAGCTGGGCGACTCCAAGGACGTGCAGGTGGGCCAATGGGTGATCGCGATCGGCTCGCCGTACGGCTTCGAGAACACCGTGACCGCGGGCATCGTGAGCGCGACCTCGCGCGCGCTGCCCGACGGCACTTACGTGCCGTTCATCCAGACCGACGCGCCGGTCAACCCCGGCAACTCGGGCGGGCCGCTGATCAACATGGACGGCCAGGTGATCGGGATCAACTCGCAGATCTACTCGCAGACGGGAGGCTTCCAGGGGCTGTCGTTCGCCATCCCGATCGACGTGGCGAAGAACGTCGAGCAGCAGATCCTCGCGCACGGCAAGGTCGAGCGCGGCCGCATCGGCGTGACGATCCAGGAAGTCACGCAGCCGCTCGCGCAATCGTTCGGCCTCAAGCAGCCCGCGGGCGCGCTCGTGTCGTCGGTCGATCCGAACGGGCCGGCCGCCAAGGCCGGCATACAGTCCGGCGACGTAATCCTCGCGTTCAACGGCACCAAGGTCGAAACCTCGGCCCAGCTGCCCCCACTGGTCGCGGCGGTCAAGCCCGGCGCCGACGCGACGCTGAAGATCTGGCGCCACGGCGAGGAGAAGGATCTCACCGTCAAGGTGGGCAAGCTGAGCAGCAAGGAGATCGCGAGCATCGAGGGCGGCAACAAGGCCGACCAGGGCCGCCTCGGCCTCGCCGTGCGGCCCCTCACGCCGCAAGAGCGCCAGCAGGCCGGGGTCCCGAGCGGGCTGCTCGTCGAGCAGGTCGGCGGCCCGGCGGCCGATGCCGGCATCCAGCAGGGCGACATCGTGCTGGCGGTCAACGGCACGGCGGTGAAGAGCGTCGCCCAGCTGCGCGCGATCATCGACAAGGCAGGCAAGCACGTCGCGCTGCTCATCCAGCGCGACGACGCGAAGATCTTCGTACCGGTGGATCTCGGCTGAGAGCCACCGGCGCGGAGAGCGGGCGGCGCCGGCTCCCCCCTCCCTCCCCCGGCGCCGCCCGCGTTTTTCCGCACGCAATGGAAAGGAGCACGTCATGATGAAGGGATTGAGCATGCTGATCGCAACGCTGTTCACCGTCGGCGTGGCGCACGCAGCCGTGGAAAGCGCGCCGCTGCCGCATACCAGGACCCAAGGCGACGTCACCTGGCTCTCCGGAGGCATCGGCCAGAGCGAGGCGCGCGCGATGGAGCGCGCCGCGAGGCACTACCCGCTCTCGCTCGAGTTCGTCGTCAAGACCGAGCACAAGGGCATGCCGCCGGAGTTCACCGCGAACGTCCCGGTGACGATCACCAACGTCCATGGCGCCAAGGTCTTCAGCGCGATGTCGACCGGCCCGTTCATGCTGCTCAAGCTGCCGGCAGGCCGCTACCGCGTCGTCGCCGAGGTCCACGGCAAGAAGCTCGAGCGCCAGGTCGTCGTCGGGCGGCGCCCGCACCACGTGGTGTTCGAGGCGCTGTCCTGAGCCTGCGCGCCGGCTCGCCCGCGTAGAATAAGTCGCTCGGTGGGGAGGCGAGCGATGCGGTTGCTGCTGGTCGAGGACGACCGGATGATCGGCGAAGGCGTTCAGAAGGGCCTGCGCCAGGACGGCTTCTCGGTCGACTGGGTGCAGGACGGGCGCTCCGCCGAGCTGGCGCTCGGGGCCGAGAGCTACGATTGCATGCTGCTCGACCTCGGGCTGCCGAACCGCGACGGCATCGAGGTGCTGCGCAGCCTGCGCGCGAGGCATGACGACCTGCCGGTCGTCGTGGTCACCGCCCGCGATGCGGTGGCCGAGCGCATCAAGGGGCTCGATACGGGCGCGGACGACTACGTCGTCAAGCCCTTCGATCTCGACGAGCTCGCCGCCCGCGTGCGCGCGGTGGTGCGCCGGCGCGAGGGCCGCGCCGAGCCGGTGATCGAGCACCTCGGCCTCAAGCTCAATCCGGCGACCCACGAGGCGAGCTTCGAGGGCAAGCCGCTCGCGCTCTCGGCGCGCGAGTTCGCGGTGCTCGAGGCGCTCACCGCGCGCCCGGGCGCGATCCTGTCGCGCGCGCAGCTCGAGGAGCGGCTCTACGGCTGGGGCGAGGAGGTCGAGTCCAACGCGGTCGAGGTATTCATCCATGGCCTGCGCAAGAAGCTCGGCACCGACTTCATCCGCACCGTGCGCGGCGTCGGCTACATGGTGCCCAGGTCGCGATGATCTCGATCCGCCGCCGGCTGCTCGCGTGGCTGCTCGGCGGGGTCGCCGGCGCGGTCGCGATCGGCGCAGTGCTCACCTATTTCACAGCGCGCGAGCAGGCGAACGCGCTCGCCGACTACCAGCTGCAACAGCTGGCCATGTCGTTTCGCGACCACGCGCTCGCGAGCGGCCTGATCGAGCACGAGGGCGACCCCGACAAGGCGCTCGAGGTGCTGGTGCAGATCTGGAACCGCGAGGGCCTGCGGCTCTACATCTCGCACCCGCGCGTCGGCATGCCCGACCGCGCGCAGCTCGGCTTCGCCGAGGTCGCGACCCCGCAGGGCAAGTGGCGCGTGTATTCGACGCAGCTCGGCGACCACGTCATCCAGGTCGCTCAGCCCCAGGCGGTCAGGGACCGCCTCGCCGCGTCGGTCGCGCTGCGCACGGTCTGGCCGCTCGCCGCCATGCTGCCGCTCCTCGGGCTGCTGATCTGGTTCACCGTCGGCCGCGGGCTGTCGCCGCTCGAGCGCCTGGCGAGCGAGGTGCGCAACCGCTCGCCCGCCGCGCTCGAAGCGATTCCCGAGACCGGCCTGCCCAACGAGGTGCGGCCGCTGGTCGGCTCGCTCAACGACCTGCTGCGCCGGCTCGATCACGCGATCGAGGCGCAGCGCGCCTTCGTCGCCGACGCCGCGCACGAGCTGCGTACGCCGCTCACCGCGCTGCGCCTGCAGGTGCAGCTCGCGGCGCGCGCGGCGAGCGACGGCGAGCGGCGCGACGCGCTCGGCAGCCTCGGGCGCGGGGTCGAGCGCGCGAGCCATCTGGTCCAGCAGCTGCTCACGCTCGCGCGCGAGGAAGGCCAGCAGGCCGACGCGCCCGCCTCCCGGGTGCAGCTCGACGAGAT
>JAKALD010000056.1 GCA_021813275.1 Pseudomonadota bacterium
ACACACAACCGCTACTTTCCCACCCTCGACGAACTCATCGCCGCGGTCGGCGAGTGCTTCGATCGGTGGTCAAAACCAAACCCAGTACTGCGTCGCTTATGCGGCATTCTTTAAGACGCTACGTTTAGTAACCGGCGTGACCGCCCCAACGCCGAGGCCCAGGACTGGCGCCATGAGAACGAGCGCCGTCATGCTGGTGCTTCGAAATATCAGCGGCAGCGCGAGTGCGCAGAGCAACAAACCGACGAGGATCACAGGCTTCCGCCCGGCACGGTCCGACAGACGACCGGTAATGGGCTTTGCCAGCGTCGCGACCGCGAGCTGGGCACCAAGCACGATCGCGATCTCCGCATCGTTCAAACCCGCTGCCTTGGCGTAGATCGGTAGAAAGCCTAAGAAGGCACCGTAACCGAGATACATCAGTGCCTCGATGCCAGCAGCGACAAATATAGGCGGCGTCTTCAATACCTCGCCGAGGCCCTGACGGAATTCCGCAGTGCGCATGGCGAACCTCTTGCCCTCGTGGGGCCGCCGCTCGATATCCGGCAGCACCAGCACGACCGCGAGGGTGAGCACGCCTATCGCAGCCACTGCGAAATAGGTCGCTGCATAGCTGGCGGTGAAATACAGTACAAAGCCGCCAATGAGCGGCCCTGCCGTCGCTCCGATGTCGTTGCCAGAGGAGAACCAGCCGAGCCGTGCGCCACGGCCGGTGTTAGCGAGGCTCGCCGCGTAGGCTGATGCCACCGGGGAGAAAATCGCGGTGGCGAACCCGTGCACGAAGCGAAGCACGAGCAGCGACCAGGGGTCGCCGACGAACCCGTACAGGAACGGCGGCACCGCGAAGAACGCCGCTCCCAGCATCATCATGGGCTTTTTTCCGAGCACGTCGGAGAGCGCGCCCGACGGCAGCTTGAAGAAGATGCCGGTGACAGTGGAGGCGGCGACAATCGCGCCGATCATCTCCGGAGGCGCACCTAGATCGGCAGCGAAGGCGGGCAGCACCGGACTTCTCGCCATCTGGTAGCCCAGTCGCGACAGGGTGCCGGCCACGACGATCGCAGCGAACGCGTTCATCGGGCTTAACGCACCCGGTACGCGAGCACCCTCGCGGGCAAGGCCGCGTTCGCCGGCGCAGCGACGTAGAGCCGTGCCTCTTCGGGAACGAGCAGCCCCGTGCGCGCGCCCGGCGCCGTGCGCACGGAGGTCTCCAGCACGTAGCGGTCCGGGCCGTCCTGCCGCAGGACGTCGATCCGCCCTTCGCCGCAGATCGCATAGAGACGCTTGTGCGCGGCATCGAAGAAAAGATCGTCGACGTCGCCGCAGATCGCCTGCCGGGCGACGACTTTGCCGGAGTCGATGTCGTACACGAGGACTGCAGGCGGCCGGCGCGTACCGACGAACAGGCGCCTGCCCGGCTCGTCGAGTGCCATGGGAAAGTTCGATCGCGCGCCGGGGACTTTCCAGATCGCGACTACGGCGCGCTTCGCCTGATCAATCACCGCGACCTGGCGGGCTGCGGGAACGTTCACGAACATGCGCGTCCCGCGCGCCTCCAGCTCGAACGCTTCCGGATGCCCCGCGAGCCGGATATCGCCGGCGGAGTCCCCGGTCGCGGGATCGAGCGCGCGCAGGGCGCCCGTTCCATATCCAACGTAGAGCCTGCGTGCCTCGGCGTCGTAGCGCACGTTGTCCGCGTCGCCGAGCCCGGAGACGCTCTCGACGCGGTCGAGCGAGGTTCCGTCCAGGATGTCGAGGCGATCGCCGCTGCCGTTGGCGACATAGACGCGATCGTATTCCGGGAGATAGAGAACGCCCTGCGGCTCGCCGAAGCCGGTGAGGCTACGCTCGCGGCGGCCCGAGTTCAGATCGACGACCTCCAGCATGTCGTTACCCAATGCGGCGATGAAGAGCCGGCGCCGCTTGAGGTCGATGCCGATATGGTCGATGCGGCCTTTTACGGTGGGGAGCGCGATCGTTCGGACCAGCTCGAGCGGCGCGCCCGCTGCCAGCGTTGAGGAGGGCAGAACGAGGCACGGAAGCGCAATCAGGATCAGGCTCCGTCGCGACCACATGTCACGGCTCCTTTCCCAAAGAGAAGATCCAGGTCAGCCCCAGGCGCAGCTCGCGCACGTTCTCGCCCCCTTCGTGCGCGCCGCGGATCCCGGCGTCGAACGAGAGATCTTGCGAGACGCGCCAGATCGCGCCCGCGAGCCTCGAGGTCGTGCGAGGGCTCGCGGAGGTCTGCTCGCCGAAGACTTCGGCGACCGGCCGCACCGTCCAGCCGTTTGGGGCTTCGAAGACGGCGCCGAGAAAGAGGTCGGACTCGTGCTTGCGCGTCCATGCGAACACCGCGTTGAGATGCACCGTCACGGCGTCGGTGCGCTGGGACACGATCCAGGCGACGGAGGCCCCGGTGCCCCCCTCCCCGCGGACCGAAGGCAGCAGCACGCCGTACTCGGTTGCGACGCTTGGACCGGACGCGTCCTGCAAGACGCCTCGCCGCAGCACCTGCTTCATGAAGACTCCATTCTCGTCGATCGAGCTTCGCGGCTCTCCCGGCCCGCGATCGAGCGCCACCTCGCGCCGGCCCTGGGCCACTAGCTCGCGATCGCCCGGCAGACCGAAATTGCCGACCGCGGCGGGGGCGATCAACGCTCTCTTCGAGCCCTGGCGCAGCCAGCCGGCCGGGCCGAGCTCCAGCTCCAGCTCGAGCTCGCCCGGTGCCGCGACGTCGGCATCCGTCGAATCGAAAGGGCGAAGCGCGAACGCGGGATCGGCAGCGGCGAGAGCTGCGCACAGCGCTGTGGCCGTGGCGAGTCGTTCGGCTTGCGACACGGACCGCGATTCTCAGCGATACGCCGCCGGGTTCCAGGTGTGCAGTTCGTCCTGCCCTTCCTTGCACCAGGCGTAGAGCGCGTCGTACAGGACCATCCCGTGCTCGAGCATCTCGTGGTCGTCGCTGAAGATCCGGGAAAGCCCGAGCGACGCTGCGGCGAGTCCCGCGGCCTGCGGCGCGAGCTCGAGCCGCGCGGTGTCCGCCCCACGCACGATGACCGCCAGTTGCGCGAGCGCCGGATCGTCGAGCCGGTAGTGCCCGACGAAGGCGTCGAAGCTGCAGCGCTCGCCGTCGTGCGAAAAATGTACGTCCGGAATGTCGTAAGGCACGGCGCCGCGTGCCTTCGCCACCTCGAGCACCTGCCTGGGCGGCGCGTAGAGAAACTCGGCGGCCGAGTCGACGAATCGCGCGATCAGCCAGGGACAGGCGATGCGGTCGATCTTCGGCCGTTCGCGCGTCACCCAGCGCGTGTCCGCGCCCGCGGGCTTGCGATCGAGCGCCCCGCCCTTCGCCTTCCATCCGTCCTCGATACCGCCTTCCAGATACACCGACTGGATACCGCTCTCGCGCAGTGCCTTCGCGGCGCCCTGGCTGACCTCGTGCCCGCGGTTGCAGTAGACGACCACGGTGCTCGCGCTGGGGAGCGTTCTCGACCATCGCGCGACGGTCTCGGGCGCGCGCCTGAGCGCGCCGGCGATCATCTCGGTCGCAGCGCGGAACGCCGCGCCCGGCCGCACATCGATCACCAGCGGGGGCTCGGGCGAATTCAGCGCCGATTGAAGCTGGGGAAAGGAAATCGAAGTTTGCATGACGGTGGCCTCGTGAAAGGCGATTCAAGCGCATCCCGCATGGAGCGCCCCGACGCTCGCCCAAGCGATGTTTTCCATGAAGGCCTCGACGTACGCCGCTGCCTTCGCGCCGTAGTCGATGTGGTAGGAGTGCTCGTACATGTCGAGCGCGAGGAGCGGCGTGCAGTGCGCGAGCACGTGCGTGTGGTCGGCGGCCCACTGGTTCACCAGGAGGCGGTCTCGATACGAATAGACCAGCAGCACCCAGCCAGCGCCGCCGCCGAGCGCCTTGCCCATCGCTACGAATTCCGCTCTCCAGCGCTCGACGCTGCCAAAATCGCGCACGAGCGCCTCCGCCAGGGCGCCCGTCGGCCCCGATCCCTCGCCGAGGTTGGCGAAGTACAGCTCGTGCAGGATCATCGAATTCGCCGCGATGAGCTGCTCGCGCTTCAGGCCGTTCACGACGAACCCCGGTGCGCGGGCGAAGTCGAGTGTCGCGAGCTCGGCGGTGATCGCGATGAGCCGTTTCACCGCCCCGCCGTAATTGTTCTCGTAGTGGCTAACGATCAGCTTTTCCGACAGCCCGCGGAGGCGTTTCGGATCGCAGGCGAGCGGCTTCATCTCGTAATTCATTGAAGACCCCTCAGATGGCACTTCCTTTGACGAAACTGCCCATCACAATGGACGGATCAGCGTTCTGACTTTGCTTTTGTGGGAAAGCAGGATCACGGCCACCGCGCGGTGGTTCCTGACGGCGGGCGTGATCGAAAAGACAGTGCCCCCCTGCGCCTTCTGAACCTCCGCGACGATCGCGGGCAGGCTCTTGCGCGCAAGCGCCATCAAAGTGAGCTGCTCCGCGAATCGCGCGACGTGGGGAACATCCTTGAAGACCTCCGTTTGCGGCATCCACTTGTCCTGCTCAGGACTCCCGCTCAGCTCCTGGAGGACGTTTTCCTCGGGCGGGACGGCGAGCCCTTTGCCCGCGGTGTACACGGAGAGCGAGAGCTTGCCGTCCTCAAGCTCGAATTTCGCCGAGATCACGGCCGCCTTGCCTTGCGCCGCGTGGCGCATCCCGCCGAGCAGCGTCTGCTTGCTCTTGCCGAGGGCCTGGACTAGCGCGCTCATGTCGGCGCCTTCCTCGGCGAGCGCCGTTCGGCCAAACGCAAGGCATGCGCCGACGACGCAAAGAGCGAGTAAGCCCTTGCCCGGTGTCATGCCGATTCTCCCTTGTGACATGGTGACCTCCTCTATGTCCGTAACAGCGGATAAATGATCAAGCCCGCAAGTGCCGCCAACGCGACGATCGCGGGCTCGGGCAGCTTCTTCACCTTCCAGATCAGCGCAATCGTGGCGAGCATGAGAAGCGTCGTGGGTAGATCCACGATGGAGCGCTTGCCCAGGACGATCACCGCTCCGGTAATCGTTCCGATCGCCGCCGCGGTCACGCCGTCGATGAAGGCGACGAGCCCGAGCTTCTTGCCGTGCTTGCGGAAGTAGGGCGCCGGAATGATTGTCAAGAGGTAACACGGCAGAAAAGTCGCGAGCGCGGCGACAGTGGCTCCCGGCAGTCCGGCGACCAGATAGCCGATGAACCCGACGGTGATCACCACCGGGCCGGGGGTGATCATCGCTACCGCTACCGCGTCAACGAACTGCCGGTCGTTCAGCCAGTGGTATTGGGTGACGATCCCGCCGTAGAGGAACGGCACGATCGCGAGGCCGCTGCCGAACACGAACGCGCCCGCTTCGCCGAAGAACGCGAAGATGCGGAAAAGCAGCGGCCAATCGATCGCCGGGGCGAGCGTCGACGCCGTGGGAAGCTGCGCTGCCAACGCGGCCATGCCGCTCGTGCCGCCGGGCAGCCAGTGCTTCGGCGGCGCCTTCACCAGCCACGTCAGCACGCCCGCGCTCAGGATCACCCACACAAGCTCCTTCTCGGTAATCACGACAATCGCAGCCGCGACGAGGTAGATCGCCCACAGGAGCTTGTCCCTACCGATGCTCTTTGTCGTCAGTTTGTAGGCGCTGATCGCGATGATCCCGATCACGCAGGCGCCGACGCCGTAGAATACGGATTGCATCCAGGTCAGGCCGCCGTAGGCGACGTAGGCAGCCCCGAGCGCGACCACCATCAGGAAGGATGGCAGGACGAAGGCGACGCCCACCAGCGTCGCGCCCGCGATCCCGTAATGCACGTATCCAAGATAGATGGCGAGCTGCGCGGCGAGCGGCCCCGGCATGAGCTGGGCGAGTGTCAGGCCCTCCTTGTAGTCGGTTTCGGAAATCCACTTGCGCCGCTCGACGAGATCGCGGTGCATGAAGCCGACCAGCGCGACCGGGCCGCCGAAGCCGAGCGTGCCGAGCCGCAACGCATAGGCGACGAGTTGCCACAGGGTATACGCGGGGGCTGAATCGACTGCGGGGGTGTTCGAAGCGTCCAAGGCATCCCTCCACGTGGCGAGCGCGCCATATGTCGGGCAGACCTTGGACGCCGGAGGGGCGTCTTGAGCGGGGAGGCTGCCGGATCCCCGAGGTGTTCCTTATATCACCGGCGAATTGTGGATTCAAGGGGCGTACAGGGCGCGCGCGGGATCGGCGTCCTCGGCAGGCTCCTGGTGCTCGGCGTGGCGCGCAGCTACCGGATCATCTTCTGGATCACCGCCGCGCTGACGCTGGTTGCGGCGCTGCCGACCGTCGGGCTACGGGCGCGAAGCGCGCACCACACCTGACACATGATCAATCCGCTTATCAAGCGAAAGCGCTAGTCTTGGCGCAAGTGCTTGTAGCAGTTCGTCTCGATCGTGGCGACGGCGGCACCCAAGCTATACTCGAGTTGAAGTCCGGTCGCCTCGAATGCGCGCGGTAAGGCCATCAGGGCTTCCATGCACGATCACGTCCAGCCGCTCGACGGCAAGATGTGCGGTATGTGCCAGTAGTTCGTTCCGGCCGATGGCCTGGCCGGAGGCGGAATGAGGGCCGATGCGACGCGGGGACATTTCCGGACGCGCACCCTATACTCGCCGCTCAGCGAGCTCCTCTCGGCCGAGCTGCTGAACGGTGCACCGCCTTCATTTCTGCTCGAGCCGTTCGTCCTCTCGTATTTCTCCGCGGCGGCCACGGCAACCAATCGGATGCCGGGCGCCTAAGTGGCAGGGACAGAAGGCGGTGCTGCGGGCACAGGTCAGCGCTCCTAGCGCGGTCCTCGCCATTTACCGAATTCTCCGGAGGCCCAACCTCGCGTACCCCGCCCGAGAGCCTCGCCAGGCAGGCGTCGATCACGGCGTCGAACGCGGTAAGGATTTGGCGCCGAACGCGACTAAATTGGTGCCGGTTGCCATCGCGGGAAATGCCTAATTTAGCCGGCACCTTACGCCGAGGAGCCTCTATGTCCGTCGCGTCCGCGCAGCACAAGATTCGACTTACCGAGTTCAGCCACGGCGGCGGCTGCGGCTGCAAGATCGCGCCCGCGGTGCTCTCCGAGATCCTCGCCGCCTCGCCCGTGCGCGGCCTGCCGCCCGAGCTGCTGGTCGGCAACGAGAGCTCGGACGATGCGGCGGTGTACCGGCTGAACGACGAGCAGGCGCTGGTCGCGACCACCGACTTCTTCACCCCGATCGTCGACGACCCGTTCGACTTCGGGCGCATCGCCGCGGTGAACGCGCTCTCCGACATCTACGCGATGGGCGCGCGCCCGATCCTCGCGCTCGCGATCGTCGGCATGCCGCTCGCGAAGCTGCCGCTCGCCGCGATCCGCAGGATCCTCGAGGGGGGCGAGTCGGTGTGCGCCGAGGCGGCGATCCCGATCGCGGGCGGGCATTCGATCGACACGCTCGAGCCGATCTACGGCCTGGTCGCGCTCGGACTCATGCATCCCGCGCGGGTGAAGCGCAACGACACCGCCAAAGCGGGCGACGTCGTGGTGCTCGGCAAGCCGCTCGGCGTGGGGATCCTCTCGGCCGCGTTGAAGAAGGGCCAGCTCTCGGAGTCGGGCTACGCGCGACTCGTGGCCACCACGACGATGCTCAACACGCCGGGCGAGGCGCTCGCCGCGCTGCCCGGGGTGCACGCGCTCACCGACGTGACGGGCTTCGGGCTCGCCGGGCACCTGCTCGAAGTCGCGCGCGGCTCGGGGCTCGCCGCCGAGATCGCGTTCGACGCGCTGCCGGTGATTGGGGAGGCGCGCGAGTGGGCCGAGCGCGGGCTCGCGACCGGCGCCTCCGAGCGCAACTGGAAGAGCTACGGCGCCGACGTCGTGCTGCCCGCGGGCATGGCCGGCTGGAAGAAGAATCTGCTCACCGATCCGCAGACGAGCGGCGGGCTGCTGGTCGCCTGCGCGCCGGGGTCCGAAGCGCAGGTGCTCGCCGAGTTCGCGCGCCGCGGCTTCGACGAAGCGCGCGCGATCGGGCGGCTCGCGGCCGGCCCGGCGCGGGTGACCGTGCTCTAGGACTCCCTGCCGCCCGGCTCGCGGTCGCTCGTGCGCCGACCGGGAGAGCGGCGCCGCTCGACGACGACCTTCTTGCCGTCCTTCTCGACTTCGATCGGGCCGCCCTGCTGGCTGCGGCGCCCACGCGGGAAGAGGCGCCGCTCGACAGGCAGCACATCCACCTCGTAGACCGGCGGCAACTCGTCGGTTTTGGTCTTTCGCGTCATCGCAGCATCGGGCGCAGGGCGCTCCATACATTATCCAGTAAAACGGGCTGCGCGGCCGCAGTCGGGTGCAGGCCGTCGGCCTGGAAGAGCGCCTCGTCGCGCGCGACCCCGGCGAGCAGGAACGGCACCAGCGCCACGCGGTAGCGGCGCGCGAGCTCGCCGAATGCCGATTCGAAGGCGCGCGTGTACTCCGGGCCGTAGTTGGGCGGCAGCTTCATTCCGACGATCAGCACCTTCGCGCGCGCGCCCTTCGCGAGCTCGATCATGTGCCCGAGGTTCGCCTTCATCTGCGCGATCGGCAGGCCGCGCAGACCGTCGTTCGCCCCCAGCTCGAGGATCACCACCGCGGGACGCGTGCGCGCGAGGACCTGCGGCAGGCGCTCGAGGCCCCCGCGGGTGATCTCGCCCGAGATGCTCGCGTTGACGACGCTATAATGAAATCCCTCTCTCTCGAGCCGCTCGCCGAGCAGCGCCGCCCAGCCGCGCTCCTGCGCGATGCCGTAGCCCGCGGACAGGCTGTCGCCGTACACCAGGATCGCCGGCGCGGCCGCCGCCGCGCCGGGAAGCAGGAGCGCCAGCGCCAGCCATACAGTCCTCGTCATGGATGCCATGCCCCGCATGACTGCGAGCAACGCGCCGGTCCCGCCGGCGGATGACGCCCGGCCGCTGCTCGCGGCGAAGGGCGTGGGCAAGAAGGTGCGGAGCGGCGACACGGAGCTCGTCATTCTGCAGGGGATCGAGCTCGCCGTCATGCCCGGCGAGGCGCTCGCGATCGTCGGCGCCTCAGGCTCGGGCAAGTCGACCCTGCTCGCGCTGCTCGCCGGGCTCGACACGCCGAGCGCGGGCACCGTCGAGCTGGACGGCGCCGATCTGTTCGCGCTCGACGAGGACGCGCGCGCCGAGCTGCGCGGCCGCGAGGTCGGCTTCGTGTTCCAGTCCTTCCAGCTCCTGCCGGCGCTCACTGCGCTCGAGAACGTGATGCTGCCGCTCGAGCTCGCCGGGCGGCGCGACGCCGAGCGCGCCGCGCGCGACGAGCTCGCGCGCGTGGGCCTGGCCGAGCGCCTCGGGCATCGTCCCGCGCACCTCTCCGGGGGCGAGCAGCAGCGCGTGGCGCTCGCGCGCGCCTTCGTGGTGCACCCGAAGCTCCTGCTCGCCGACGAGCCGACCGGCAGCCTCGACGCCGATTCGGCCGCCGGCGTGATCGAGCTGCTCTTCGAGCTCAACCGCGAGCACCGCACGACGCTTGTCATGGTGACCCACGACGAGAGCCTCGCCGCGCGCTGCGACCGGGTGCTGCGGCTCGCCGCGGGGCGGCTCGCGGCCTGACGATGATCGGGCTCGCGCTGCGCATGCTCGCGCGCGACGCTCGCGCGGGCGAGCTGCGCCTGCTGGCGGCGGCGCTCGCGGTCGCGGTGGCGAGCGTGACGAGCGTCGGCTTCTTCGCCGACCGCGTGAGCCAGGCACTGCTGCGCGACGCGCACCAGCTGCTCGGCGCCGACCTCGCGCTCGTCTCCGATCACCCCTGGGCGAGCGCGGTGAGCGAGGAGATCGCGCGGCGCGGGCTCGAGCGCGCCCAGGCCGAGAGCTTCGTCAGCATGGCTCAGGCGGGCGCGGGCGATGCGACGCCGAGCGCGGGCGCGAGCCTCAGGAGCCAGCTCGCCGGCGTCAAGGCTGTGAGCGCGAGCTACCCCTTGCGCGGCACGCTGCGCATCGCGCCGGCGCCGGGCGCGCCGGATGCGCCTGCCGCGCACGGCCCCGCGCCGGGAACGGTGTGGCTCGACGAGCGGCTGGTGAGCGCGCTCGGCGCGCCGGTCGGCGGCCGCGTGCGGCTCGGCGCGCGCGAATTCACGGTTGCGGCGGTGCTCACGCTCGAGCCCGAGCGCGGCATCGGCTTCTTCAACCTCGCGCCGCGCCTGCTGATGAATCTCGCGGACGTGCCCTCCACCGAGCTCGTGCAGACCGGCAGCCGCGTTACCTACACCCTGTACGCGGCGGGGCCGCGCGCGGCGCGGCGCGCCTTCGAGCGCTGGGCGAGGGCGCGCCTCGAGCGCGGCCAGCGCCTCGAAGACCTGGAGAGCGGCCGGCCCGAGGTGCGCGCCTCGATCGAGCGCGCGCAGCGCTTCCTGGGCCTCACCGCGCTGCTCGCCGCGATCCTTGCCGGCGTCGCGATCGCGCTCGGCACGCGGCGCTTCGTCGAGCGCCATCTCGATGCCTGCGCGGTGATGCGCTGCCTGGGCGCGACGCAGGCGCGGCTGCTTGCCCTCTACGGACTCGAGTTCCTCGCGCTCGGGCTCGCCGCCTCCACGGTAGGCTGCTTCGGCGGCTACGTCGCGCAGGAAGCGCTCGCCGGCACGCTCGGCAGCCTGATCGGAACCGAGCTGCCGGCACCGACTCCGCTGCCTGCGCTCCAGGGGTTCCTCGTCGGACTCGTGCTGCTGCTCGGCTTCGCGCTCCCGCCGCTCGTGCAGCTGAAGAACGTTCCCGCGCTGCGCGTTATCCGGCGCGAAGCGGGGCGATCGCGCGGTGCCTACGCCGTCTATGCCGCGGGCGCGGCCGCGCTCACGGGGCTGCTCGTCTGGCAGGCAGGCGACGTGCGGCTCGGCGCCTACGTGGTGGGCGGCTTCGCGCTCGCGGCGGCGGGGTTCGCCGTGCTCGCTTGGCTCGCGTTGCGGGTCCTCGCGAGCGCGCGCGTGGCGCGCTTTTTCGGCGCGGGCAGCTCGGCGCCGCGCTACGGCCTCGCGAACCTGCGGCGCCACGCGCGCGGCAACGCGGTGCAGGTCGCGAGCCTCGCGCTGGGGCTCACCGCCGTGCTGCTGCTCGGCTTCACGCGCAACGACCTGGTCGACGCCTGGCGGCGCGCGGCGCCGCCGGATGCGCCCAACCGCTTCGTGCTCGGCATCCAGCCCGACCAGGTCGCGGGCGTGAAGGCGTTCCTCGCCTCGCACGGCATCGGCGCGCCCGAGATCTTCCCGATGGTGCGCGGGCGGCTCGTCGCCGAGAACGGCAGGCCGGTCTCGGAGAAGAGCTTTGCGGACGAGCGCGCGCGGCACCTGGTCGAGCGCGAGTTCAACCTTTCCTTCGCCGCGGAGCCGCCAGGCTACAACCGCATCGTCGCGGGGCGCTGGGCGAACGCGCGCGGGCAGCCGGCCGGGCTTTCGGTCGAGCAGGGCATCGCCGAGCGGCTCGGCTGGAAGCTCGGCGACGAGCTGACGTTCTCGGTCGGCGGGCAGACCTTCACGGCGCCCGTCACCTCAGTGCGGAAACTGCGCTGGGACTCGATGAAGGTCAACTTCTTCGTGATCGGGCCGCCGGCGCTGCTCGAGGGCTTTCCGACGAGCTTCATCACCGCGTTCCGTGTCGCGCCCGCGCAGGACGCCGCCATGAACGCGCTCACGCAGGGCTTCCAAAATTTGACGGTGGTCGACATCGGCGCCGCGGTGCGCCAGGCCCAGGGCGTGATCGATCAGCTGATCAGCGCGGTGCAGTTCGTCTTTCTGTTCGCTCTGGGCGCGGGCGTGCTGGTGCTCTATTCGGCGCTCGTCGCGACCGAGGACGAGCGGCGCCGCGAGGCGGCGGTGATGCGCGTGTGCGGGGCTTCGCGTGCGCAGGTCGCGGGGAGCCAGCGCGTCGAGTTCCTGGCGATGGGGCTGGTCGCGGGCGCGCTCGCGACGGTCGGGGCGGCGGCGATCGGGCAGCTGCTCGCGCTGCGGGTGTTCGATCTGGAGCTGCCGTTGAATGGCTGGGAGCTGGTGGCCGGGCCGGTCGCCGGGGTGGCGCTGCTTTCGCTCAACGCGTGGGTGTCGGCGCGGAAGGTGCTGAAGACGTCGCCGGCGCTGACGCTCAGGGAGTCCAGTTAGCGGCGCGCCGCCTGCGACTTGTCAAGCCGCGGATTGACAAGCCCGCCGCCCGGGCCGATGATGTATCTACTTGTAGATACGTGGAGGCCGAAGATGGCGGCCAAAGGCTCGCGCATGGCGCTTACCGTAGCGAGGTGGGGGAACAGCCTCGCGCTGCGTTTGCCGGCGGAATCCGCCAAGCGGATCGGCGTGGGCGAGGGCGACACGCTGGTCGCGGAGGTCTCGGCCGACGGCCGCCTGGTGCTCGTTCCGGAAGGGCACGCGATCGGCAAGGCCGATGCGCGCCGCTTGCGCCGTTTCATCGTTAGGCAGAAGGAGACGACGCCTTCGGTCGCAGAGCTGCGCCGCGGCGCGCGCTATTGATGATTTACGTCGATACGAGCGCCTTGGTCCCGGTCTTCATCCGTGAACCGAAGAGCGAAGCGGTAATCGCGTGGCTCGAGTCCTCGGGTGAGCGCCTGGTGCTGAGCGAGTGGTGCCTGGTCGAGTTCGCGTCGGCTGCGGCGCTCAAGGTGCGCACCGGCCAGACGGCCCCGAAGCTCGCGAGAGTGGCCGTGGCGCGGGCGCGCGAATTTGCACGGAAGCATTGCACGGTGGCCATTCCGGGGCGGGACGAATTCCGGCGCGCCGCGGAGCTGGCGGGCGACGATGGCTTGAAGCTCAGGGCAGGCGATGCGCTTCATCTCGCAATCGCAATGGGCCTGAACGCGCAGGGCATTCTCTGTCTCGACGACGCCATGATCGCCGGGGCCAGGGCGCTCGGGATGAGCGTCGTCACGATCTAAACGTCGCGACGCAGCCGGGGCAGGGCAGAGCAGAGCTCCTGGTATGAACTTGATCGCGCTCGAGGACTACTTCGGCCCTTTCTGGAACCACGGCGAAGACACGCCGGAGACGCGCGCGGCCGCGACGCAACTCCTCGTCGCGGTCAACCGCGCGCTCGAGGCGGCGATCGCCGACGGCGTCGTGCTGATCCTGAACCCGAAGACCGGCAGCTACGTCTCGGGCGAAGGGAACGGCGGCTTTCGCGGCCGGGCGAGCCCGGTCGGGCCGCCGGGCTCGAAGCACCGCAGCGCGCACGCGATCGACATTTACGACCCGCTGCGCCTTTTCGCGTGCTGGTGCCTGCGCAACGAGGCGCGGCTGCGCGAGCTCGGCATCGCGGGCATGGAGCGCCCGGAGTGGACGCCGACCTGGACGCACCTGCAGGACCTTCCGGTGCGCTCCGGCACCTGGTGCTTCGTGCCCTCGGACACGCCGCCGCTCGCTGCCGCCCTGCCGGAACAGGATCGGGCCGCATAGCGCGCGGGTGGAGGTTGCGTCGCTCGGGGCGAGGAGCTTCGAACCTGCTGAAGTCCCTTCCGGATGGCGCCCATTTTGACAGGCCACTGAACCGGACATATATTCGGCCAGTGCCCTTCTAGGGCGGACGTAACCCACTGATAGCGCGCGATTGCCTTGTCTAAAGAAGCGGACATAGTAGCGGACACGAAGCCGGCCAAGGACCGGGGCGAGTCCGTTGGCCTGATGGAGCCTCTCCTGATCAGCCAGACGTCGCCCCATCGCGGAGTCTTGACCGATCTCGCCGTGGAGCTCGGGCGGAAGAGCGCCGGCTTGCGCCGTTCGCTTCCGGCTTCCCTTACCTCCTCGCTTGCCGACCTCGTGCGGGCGATGAACTGCTACTACAGCAATCTCATCGAAGGACACGACACCCACCCGATCGACATCGAGCGTGCCCTGAAGGGCCACTACAGCAAGGACGCGAGGAAGCGCGATCTCCAGCTGGAAGCCAAGGCGCACATCGAGGTACAGAAATGGATTGACGGCGGCGGCCTCGCAGGCAAACCGGTGACTATCGATGGCATTCGCGAGATCCATCGGCGCTTCTGCAGCCTTATGCCCGAGGATCTGCTGTGGGTCGAGGATCCGGCGACCAAGGAACGGGTCAGGGTTGTTCCCGGCGAGCTCCGCCGTCGCGACGTCGTGGTCGGCCGGCACGTTCCCGTGAGCGCGCCGGCGGTCCCGCGGTTTCTGCAACGCTTCGAAGAAGTCTATGCCGGCCTCGGAATTGCCGAGACCATTCTCGCGAGCGCAGCGGCACATCACCGCCTCGTCTGGATTCACCCGTTCATCGACGGCAACGGCCGCGTCGCGAGGCTCATGTCGCACGCGACCTTGCTGGAGGCGCTGGACACGGGCGCGATCTGGTCGATTGCCCGCGGGCTCGCACGCAACGTCGATGCCTACAAGGCCCACTTGGTCGCCTGCGATCTGCCGCGGCGCAACGATCTCGACGGCAGGGGATCGCTGAGCGAGGAAAGCCTCGCGGAGTTCACGCGGTTCTTCCTGGAGACCTGCCTCGACCAGGTCACGTTCATGGAAGGGCTCATGCAGCCCGACCGGTTGCGCGCGCGCATTCTGATCTGGGCGCAGGAGGAAATCCGCCTTGGCCGGCTGCCGCCCAGGGCGGCGGTCATTCTCGAAGCCGTCCTCTACCGCGGCGAGCTGCCCCGCGCCGAAACGGCTCGTATCCTGGAAACGAGCGACCGCCAGGCACGCCGCATCGTTTCTCCCCTCGTCGAGAACGAGGTGCTCCAGTCCGAGAGCACGCGCGCGCCTCTGCGCCTCGCATTTCCAGCGAAGCTCGCTTCGCGCTGGATGCCGGGCCTGTTTCCCGAAAAGATTGGATAACCCCGGCGGAGGCGCGGTCCTCGCCGCGTTTCAAGCTCTCAGGCGAAGCCCGACCGGATGCTAGACTGGCCTCCGCCGCCGAGCGCGTCGATCGACCGAGGCACGGCGGCGCATGTCACAGGAAGCTGAACGGATGTCGAAGCAAGTCACGCCCTACGAGCTGCTCGGCGGCGAGCAGGCGCTGTTCCGCCTGGTCGAGCGCTTCTACGCGCTGATGGACTCGGAGCCCGAGTTCTACGCCGTGCGCAAGCTGCACCCCGAAGACCTCGCCGGCTCGCGCGACAAGCTCTTCATGTTCCTCTCGGGCTGGCTGGGCGGGCCGCCGCTCTACGTCGAGAAAATCGGCCACCCGATGCTGCGCGCGCGCCATCTGCCGTTTGCGATCGGAAGATCCGAGCGCGACGCCTGGCTCGCCTGCATGCGCCGCGCGCTCGAGGAAAGCGCGGTCGAGGAGGAGCTGCGCGAGTGGCTGACGCAGCAGCTCTTCGGCACCGCGGATTGGATGCGCAACAAGCCGGGCGACATGCCGGGGCAGGCGTGAGCGAGGTTCTCTCCGTCCTCACGCTGGTCGTCGTCGCGGTGGTGGCGGCGCTGCTCCTCGTGCTGCTCGCGCGCGAGCGATCCTCGGCGCGCGAGGCGCGCGACGAGCTCTCGCGCGGCCTCTCGGCCTTCGGGCAGAACATCGCGACTCAGATGACTTCGATCGCCACGGTGCAGAACAGCCAGATCGACGGCTTCGCGCAGAACCTCTCGGCGCTCACCGCGGCGAACGAGGCGCGCCTGGAGAACTTCCGTCGCACGCTCGAGGAGAGCCTCGCGCGCGTGCAGGACCAGCAGCGCCTCGCCGCGCGCGATACGCGCGAGACGCTCGAGCAGCGGCTGGAAAAGCTCCAGAAGGACAACGCCGCCAAGCTCGAGCAGATGCGCCAGACCGTGGACGAGAAGCTGCACGCCACGCTCGAGCAGCGCCTCTCGGAGTCGTTCAAGCAGGTCTCCGAGCGTCTCGAGCAGGTGCACAAGGGGCTGGGCGAGATGCAGTCGCTCGCCGCGGGCGTGGGCGACCTCAAGAAGGTGCTCGCCAACGTGAAGAACCGCGGCGTGATGGGCGAGGTGCAGCTCGGCATGCTCCTCGAGCAGCTGCTCGCGCCCGAGCAGTACGCGACCAACGTCGCCACGCGGCCGGGCTCGAGGGAGCGGGTGGAGTTCGCGATCAAGCTCCCGGGCCGCGACAGCGAGGGCGTGGTGTGGCTGCCGCTCGACGCGAAGTTCCCGACCGAGGACTACCAGCGCCTGCAGGAGGCGCAGGAAGCGGCCGATCCGCTGGCGGTCGAGGCCGCCGCGAAGGCGCTCGAAGTGCGCATCCGCCTGGAAGCGAGGACGATCGCCGAGAAGTACCTCGAGCCGCCGGCGACCACCGACTTCGGGCTCCTCTATCTGCCGTTTGAAGGCCTGTACGCCGAGGTGCTGCGCCGGCCGGGCCTGTTCGAGGCGCTGCAGCGCGACTACCGCGTGACCGTGTGCGGCCCGACGACGCTCAGCGCGCTGCTGAACAGCCTGCAGATGGGCTTCAGGACGCTCGCGATCGAGAAGCGCTCCTCCGAGGTGTGGAAGATCCTCGGCGCGGTGAAGACCGAGTTCGGCCGGTTCGGCGAGGTGCTGGCGAAGACCAAGGCGCAGCTGCAGACGGTGGCGAACTCGATCGACGCGGCCGAGGTGCGCACGCGCCAGATCGAGAGGAAGCTGCGCGACGTCGAGGCGCTGCCGGAGGCCGAAAGCGCGCCGCTGCTCGAAGACCGAAATCCGTAATGGAGGACCCCATGCCCGCGCGGGAGCACCGCACCAAGGTCACCATCCTCACCGACACGTACCGCATCAAGGGCTACATCGAGGTGATGCCCGGGTCCCGGGTGACCGACTACATGGTCGAGGCGAAGGGCTTCATCGCGGTGACCGACGCCGAGGTCTGGGAGATGGCCGGCCGCCAGGCGTTCACCGCGCCCTTCATCAACGTTTCCCGCGACCACATCGTGGTCGTCGCGCCGGCGAGCTGAGGAGCGCGCCGGTGAAAGTACAATCCCGCTGAGGAGAGTGCCCGTCGCGATGGAACGCGAAAACGAAAAGCCCGCCGAGCCGGCGCGCGCGCCGGCGCGCGCGGCGCGCCCGCAGATCAAGGTGCAGGCGTTCCTCGCGAACCTGCCCCTCTTCAGCGAGATGAGCCCCGGGGAGCTCGACCGCATCGCGGCCGGCACCGAGACTCTGTACGTGCAAAAGGGCGAGG
>JAKALD010000314.1 GCA_021813275.1 Pseudomonadota bacterium
GCCGAGGAGTCCACCGCCTGGCCGATGGTGTCGCGCCCGACCTACGTCGGCGGCCTGGGCTTCGGCATGAAGTGGAACATGGGCTGGATGCACGACACGCTCGCCTACATGCAGAACGACCCGATCTTCCGCAAGTACCACCAGGACCAGCTCACCTTCTCGCTCATCTACGCGTTCAACGAGAACTTCGTGCTGCCGCTTTCGCACGACGAGGTGGTGCACGGCAAGGGTTCGCTCGTCGGCAAGATGCCGGGCGATGGCTGGCAGCAGTTCGCGGGGCTGCGCGCGCTCTACGGCTACATGTGGGGCCACCCCGGCAAGAAGCTGCTGTTCATGGGCGGGGAGTTCGGCCAGCGCCGCGAGTGGACGCACGAGCAGGCGCTCGAGTGGTGGGTCGCGGGGATGCCCGAGCACGCCGGGCTGCGGCGCTGGGTCGCGGACCTGAACCGCGCCTACCGCGCCGAGCCCGCGCTGCACCAGGTGGATTTCAGCCACGAAGGCTTCGAGTGGATCGACTGCAGCGACGCCCAGTCGAGCGTGATCGCGTTCCTGCGCAAGCCGCGCGAGGGCGGCGCGCCGCTGCTGGTCGCCTGCAATTTCACGCCCATGCCGCGCACCAACTACGTGCTCGGCGTGCCGCACGGCGGCGTCTGGCGCGAGCTCCTGAACAGCGACGCGCGCGACTACGGCGGGGCGGGCTGGGGCAATCTCGGCGGCGTCGAGGCCGCGCCGGTCGGCGCGCACGGCCGGCCGTGGTCGGTCGCCGTGACGCTGCCGCCGCTCGCCACGATCTTCCTGCGGAGCGGGCCGCATGGCTGAGGCGGGGGCGCCCGGCGGCCGCGTGCGCGCGGTGATCGACGCGGTGCGCCCCTCGGTCGACGGCGGGCGCTTCGCGGTCAAGCGCGTGACCGGCGAGCGCTTCGCGGTCGAGGCGGACTGCTTCGCCGACGGGCACGACGCGCTGCGCGCGGTGCTGCGCTGGCGCGCCGAGGACGCCGCCGACTGGCGCGAGGCCGAGATGCAGCCGCTCGGCAACGACCGTTGGCGCGCCGAATTCACGGCCGGGGCGCCGGGGCGCTACCGCTACACGGTCACTGCCTGGGTCGATCACTTTCAGACCTGGCTCAAGGAATTCCTGCTGCGCGAAGATGCCGCGGACATCCGCGTCGCGGCGCTTGCCGGCGCGGGGCTCATCGAGGCGTGCGCCGCCCGCGCGAAGGGCGCCGAGCGCAAGCGCCTCGCCGACTGGGCGGCGCGCGTCAGGGCGGGCATCGACTTCGATACCGAGGAGCTCAAGACGCTGTGCCTGGAGGCGCCGCTCATCGAGCTCGCGGCGCGCCATCCGGACCGCGGCCTCGCGACGAGCTGGCCGCTCGAGCTGCCGCTCGTCGTCGACCGCGAGCGCGCGCGCCACGGCGCCTGGTACGAGATGTTCCCGCGCTCGGCCGCGCCCGAGCCCGGGCGCCACGGCACCTTCCGCGACTGCGAGGCGCGCCTCGCCTACGTGGCCGAGCTCGGCTTCGACGTGCTGTACCTGCCGCCGATCCACCCGATCGGACGCGCACAGCGCAAGGGCCCGAACAACGCGCTCGGCGCCGGCCCCGGCGACCTCGGCAGCCCGTGGGCGATCGGCTCGGCCGAGGGCGGGCACAAGGCGGTGCACCCGCAGCTCGGCACGCGCGAGGACTTCAGGCGCCTCGTGGCGAAGGCCGCGTCGCTCGGCATCGAGATCGCGCTCGACATCGCCTTCCAGTGCTCCCCCGACCACCCGTACGTGAAGGAGCACCCGCAGTGGTTCCGCCGGCGTCCGGACGGCAGCGTGCAGTACGCCGAGAACCCGCCCAAGAAGTACCAGGACATTTACCCGTTCGACTTCGAGACCGAGGACTGGCGCGCGCTGTGGGCCGAGCTGAAGAGCGTGCTCGATTTCTGGATCGGCGAGGGGGTGAGGATCTTCCGCGTCGACAACCCCCACACCAAGTCCTTCGCGTTCTGGGAGTGGGCGATCGACGCGGTGAGGCGCGCGCACCCGGAGGTGATCTTCCTCGCCGAGGCCTTCACCCGGCCCAAGGTGATGCACCGCTTGGCGAAGCTCGGCTTCACGCAGTCCTACACCTACTTCGCGTGGCGCAACACGAAGCGCGAGCTGACCGAGTACTTCACCGAGCTCGCGCACGGGCCGGGGCGCGAGTACTTCCGCGCGAGCGCTTGGCCGAACACCCCCGACATCCTCACCGAGGCGCTGCAGTTCGGCGGGCGCGGCGCGTTCATGGCGCGCCTCGTCCTCGCGGCCACCCTGTGCGCGAGCTACGGCATCTACGGCCCGGCCTTCGAGCTGATGGAAAGCCAGCCGCGCGAGCCGGGCAGCGAGGAGTACCTCGACTCGGAGAAATACCAGCTGCGCCACTGGGACCTCGAGCGCCCCGACAGCCTGCGGCCGCTCGTCGCGCTCGTGAACCGCATCCGGCGCGAGAATCCGGCGCTGCAGGCGGACGGGAGCCTGCGCTTCTTTCCCACCGACCACGAGCAGCTGCTTTGCTACGCGAAGGCGACCGAGGACGGCGCGAATCAGATCGTCGTCGTGGTGAACCTCGACCCGCGCAACGCGCACGCGGGCTGGGTCGAGCTCGACCTCGCCGCGCTCGGCGTCGCCGCCGACCGCCCCTACCAGATGCACGATCTGATCAGCGGCGCGCGCTTCCTGTGGCAGGGCGCGCGCAACTACGTGCAGCTCGACCCGCAGCGCGTGCCGGCGCACGTGTTCCGCGTGCGGCGCCGCGTGCGCCGCGAGCAGGACTTCGACTACTTCGCCTGAGCCGATGGACGCGACCGACACCGAGGCGCTCGAGGCCGGCGCGCGCCCGCACGCGCCGGCCGCGGCCGAGGACCGCCTCTGGTACATGGACGCGGTCATCTACCAGCTGCACGTCAAGGCCTACCTCGACTCGAACGCCGACGGCATCGGCGACTTCCGTGGCCTCACCTCCAAGCTCGACTACGTGAAGGAGCTGGGGGTCAACACGATCTGGCTGCTGCCCTTCTACCCCTCGCCGCTCAGGGACGACGGCTACGACGTCGCCGACTACCGCAACGTGCACCCGCAGTACGGCACGCGCGCCGACTTCCGCGCCTTCCTGCGCGAGGCGCACCGCCGTGGCCTCAGGGTGATCACCGAGCTGGTCGTGAACCACACCTCGGACGCGCACCCCTGGTTCCAGGCCGCGCGCCGCGCGCCGCCGGGGTCGTCCAAGCGCGACTTCTACGTCTGGAGCGACACCGACCAGAAGTACCGGGGCACGCGCATCATCTTCACCGACACCGAGAAGTCGAACTGGACCTGGGACCCGGTGGCGAAGGCCTACTACTGGCACCGCTTCTTCAGCCACCAGCCGGACCTGAACTTCGACAACCCGAACGTGCTCAAGGCCGTGATGCGCACCATGCGCTTCTGGCTCGACATGGGCGTGGACGGGTTCCGGCTGGACGCCATTCCCTACCTCGTCGAGCGCGAGGGCACCTCGAACGAGAACCTGCCCGAGACGCACGCCGTGATCCGCAATATCCGCGCGATGCTCGAGGCACGCTACCCGGAGCGGCTGCTGCTCGCCGAGGCGAACCAGTGGCCCGAGGACGTGCGCGAGTACTTCGGCGACGGCGACGAGTGCCACATGGCCTACCACTTCCCGCTGATGCCGCGCATCTACATGGCGATCGCGCAGGAGGACCGCCACCCGGTCGTCGAGATCA
>JAKALD010000315.1 GCA_021813275.1 Pseudomonadota bacterium
GCGAGCTCGCGCGCCGGCGCCTGCCGTGGCGCGCGCTGCTCGCGCGCTTTCTCGCGGGCGCCGCGCCCGACGATTACGGCTACGAGCGCCCGAGCCGCCGCCAGGAAAGCGGCACGAGCGCGATTCTCCCCGGGCGCGTCGGCCGCCGGATGGAGCTCGTGGTGGCGCTCGACACCAGCGGCTCGATCGGGCGCGGCGAGCTCGCGGAGTTCCTCGACGAGGTCGACGCGCTGCACGGCCAGCTCGCCGCGCGGGTGGTGCTCACCGCCTGCGACGCCGCGCTCGCGCCGCACGCGCCCTGGAGCTTCGAGCCGTGGGAGCGTATTGCGCTGCCGGAGCGACTCGGCGGCGGAGGCGGCACGCGTTTCGCGCCGGTGTTCGACTGGGTGGACGACGCGGGCCTGCGTCCGCACGCGCTGGTGTACTTCACGGACGCGCTAGGTGAATTTCCCGAGCGCGCGCCGGGCTACCCGGTGTTGTGGATCGTGACGGGGCGGGGCGAAGTGCCCTGGGGCGAGCGGGTGCAGCTCAACTGAGCGCTCCTAATGCGCGATGCGCGGCGCGAGGTCGCCCAGGCTCGCGAGCATGCCGTCGGGCTGGAAGCCCAGCCGGTCGACCGGGGCCGCGCCGCGGTTGATCCAGAACACGGTGAAGCCGAAGGACTTCGCGCCGAGCGCGTCCCAGCCGTTCGACGAGATGAAGCCGATGTTCGCCGCCGGCACGCGCAGCGAATCGACCGCGAGCTGGTAGACGCGCGGCGCGGGCTTGAACGTCTTCAGGGGATCGACGCTCAGCACCGCGTCGAAGCTCGACTGCAGGCCGCGGTTCTTCACCAGCGGCTCGATCATGTCGGGCGAGCCGTTGGTGAGGATGGCGAGCTTGCGGCCTCCGCCCTTGAGCGCGGCGAGCGCCTCGGGCACGTCGGGGTAGGGCGCGAGCCCGAGGTAGTCTTGCATGAGCGTCTTCGTCTTCGCCTCGTCGAGCGCCAGGCCGAGCGCCTCGCAGGCGTAGCCGAGCGCGTCGCGCGTGAGCGCCGAGAACGGCTGGTAGCGGCCGATCAGGCTGCGCAGCCAGCTGTATTCGAGCTGCTTCGCGCGCCACAGCTGCGAGAGCTGCGCGCCCTTGCCGGGCCAGAACTTCTCGCAGCGGTCGATGACCGCGTGCACGTCGAACAGCGTGCCGTAGGCGTCGAACACGAGAGCGTCGAGGGGCATGGAGCGGGCCTCCTTCGTTAAAGCGCAATGGTAAACTGCCCGCGCGCCATGGTGAACCGCTACGAAGAGCTGTATCGCGCCTTCAGGTGGGAGGTGCCGGCGCGCTTCAACATCGCGCGCGCGTGCTGCGGGCGCTGGGCCGCGGAGCGCAGCCGCTTCGCGCTGTACTGGGAGGACGAGTCCGGGGCGCGCGCCGCGTACTCGTTCTGGGACATCCAGCAGCGGGCCAACCGGTTGTCGAACGCGCTCGCGGCGCTCGGCGTCGAGCGCGGCCACCGGGTCGCGCTCATCCTGCCGCAGCGCCCCGAGACCGCGATCGCCTACATCGCGATCTTCCAGATGGGCGCGATCGCGCTGCCGCTCAGCCACCTGTTCGGCCCCGACGCGCTCGAGTACCGCATGCAGCACGCCGAGGCGAGCGTCGCGATCGTCGAGCCGACGACGCTGCCCAGCCTCTGGGCGATCCGCGACCGGCTGCCGCAGCTGCGGCACGTGATCGGCGCGGGCGGCGCGCGCGAGTCGGGCGTGCACGACTGGGACGCGCTGCTCGCCAGGGCGAGCCGCAGCTTCGCCTGCCTCGACACCGCGGCCGACGAGCCGGCGCTGATCATCTACACGAGCGGCACGACCGGCGCGCCGAAGGGCGCGCTGCAGGCGCAGCGGGCGATCCTCGGCAACCTCCCGGGTTTCGTGCACTCGCACGACTTCTTCCCGCAGCCCGGGGACATGTTCTGGTCGCCGGCCGACTGGGCGTGGGCGGGCGGGCTGCTCGACGCACTGCTGCCGAGCTGGTACTTCGGCCTGCCGATCCTGGGATACCGCGGCCGCTTCGACGCGGAGCGCGGCTACGAGCTGCTCGAGCGCTACGGAGTGCGCAACGCGTTCCTCTTTCCGACCGCGCTCAAGCTCATGATGAAGGCGGTCCCGGAGCCGCGCAGCCGGTACCAGCTCGACCTGCGCTCGGTGATGAGCGCGGGCGAGAGCGTCGGCGCCTCCCTGATCGAGTGGGCGCGCGAGCAGCTCGGGGTCACGATCAACGAGATGTACGGCCAGACCGAGATCAACTACGTGGTCGGCAACTGCCACGCGGCTGGGCCGGTCAAGCCGGGCTCGATCGGGCGCGCCTATCCCGGGCACCGCGTGGCGATCGTCGACGAGACGGGCGCCGAGCGGCCGCGCGGCGAGCTCGGCGAGATCGCGGTGCATCGTGCGGACGATCCGGTGTTCTTCCTCGAGTACTGGAAAAATCCGCAGGCCACGCGCGACAAGTTCGTCGGCGACTGGGGCGTGACCGGCGACCAGGGCAGGATGGACGAGGACGGCTACATCTGGTACCAGGGACGCTCCGACGACGTGATCAAGAGCGCTGGCTATCGGATCGGTCCCGCCGAGATCGAGTCGTGCCTCATCCGCCATCCCGCGGTGGCGAACGCCGCGGTGATCGGCAAGCCCGACGAGGCGCGCGGCGCGATCGTCAAGGCCTTCATCGTGCTGCAGCCGGGGGAGCGGGCCTCGCCCGAGCTCGAGCGCAGCATCCAGGAGCACGTGCGAGGGCGCCTCGCGCCCTACGAGTACCCGCGCGAGATCGAGTTCATCGACGCGCTGCCGATGACCACCACCGGCAAGGTGCAGCGGAAGGAGCTGCGCAAGCGCGAAGAGGCGCGCGCGGCCGGAAAGGCCTCGGGGGTGCGGGGGTAAGGTGGTTCTCACCCCCGCGTTACTGGGCTGGCCGGGCAGCCACCAGGATCTTGCCGTCGGCCTCGAGCACCGTGTCGCCGTGCTGGTTGACGCAGGTGCCGCGCAGCACCACGATCCCGCCGCGGTGCTTGGGCTTTTCCAGCTTCTCGCGCACTTCCCACTCGGTGGCGAGCGTGTCGCCGGGGCGCACCGGGGCCTTGAAGCGGCAGGCGTGCTCGAGGTAGGCGATCGCGGTGCCGGCGAAGAACATCCCCACCGGCGCCGACGCGAGCGCGCTCGTGAACGGGCCGTGCAGGATGCGCGATCCGAACAGCGACTTCTGCGCGAAGGCCTCGTCCACGTGCAGCGGATTGAAGTCGCCGAACATGCCCGCGCCCAGCACGAGGTGGGTCTCGGTCACGGTGACACGGTCGCGGAAGCGCTCGCCGACGGCGACCTCGTCGTACCACCTGCCGTGAAACACCATGGCCCCCTCCGCGCGCCAGCTGGCGACTATACCAGCGCCCGCAAGACCGATTGGCGGATCCTTGAGGCCGATTCGCGCGCGCGCGCCGCAGTTTTGGTATAAGGCAGCAGGGCCCGGACCGCGCCACCGGAGCGCCGCCGCGGGCCGCCCCGACCACGCAGAGGAGGAACCGCCATGCTGAGGAAGCTTGCCGCCGTCGCAGCAGCCGGACTCGCGCTGCTCGCGCCGTTCAGCGCGTCCGCCGAGTATCCCGACCGACCGGTGAAGATCATCGTGCCCTGGCCGGCGGGCGGGGACACCGACAACATCTTCCGGCCGTTCGCGCCGCTGCTGCAGAAGGCGCTCGGCCAGACCGTGGTGATC
>JAKALD010000316.1 GCA_021813275.1 Pseudomonadota bacterium
GCGCGGCGTGCGCGTGGGCCAAGGGGCTCAGCCGCAGGTCTGCGAGCGGATCGCCGGCGAGAGCGTCCGCGCCGCACTGCAGGAGCACGAGCTCGGGCGCGAAGCGATCGACGAAGGCCTCCGCCTCGCCCCAGGCGCGCAGGAACTGCGCGTCGCCGGCGCCGGGCGCGAGCGGCAGGTTGAGCTTGGTGCCGAGCGCCTCGCCGCGCCCCGCCTCGAAGGCGAAGCCGGTCCCGGGGTAGAGGAAAGCGGGGTCTTCGTGGATGTCGGCGACGATCAGCTCGGGATCGTCCTCGAACTCGTAGAACACGCCGTCGCCGTGGTGCACGTCGATGTCGACGGAGGCGATGCGCCGCACGCCGTAATCGCGCCGCAGCGCCTCGATCAGCACCCCGAGATCGTTCAACACGCAGAAGCCCGCCGCCGCGCCGCGCCGAGCGTGGTGCAGGCCGCCGATCGGCTGGAACGTGCGGCGCGCTTCGCCCTGCATCACCCGGCGCGCGCCTTCCAGCGCCGCGCCCACCAGGTGCGCCGCGATCTCGAAGCAGCCGGCAAAGGCCGGCGTGTCGCCGGCGTCGAGGTAGCCCTCGCCCGCGCGCGAGGCGGCGATCACGCGATCGACGTATTCGGGCCGGTGGAAGCGCTCGATCGCTTCCCGGTCCGCGGGCGCCGATCCGGCGACGACCACGCGCGCGTCCAGCCCGAGCGCGCAGGCCGCGCGCCAGAACGCGCCCTGCCGGTCGACCGACAGCGGATGGCCTTCCGGAAATCCGTAGCCGCCGAGCTGCTCACTCAGGAAAACATGCGTGGTCGCGCCCACTTCCGCTCCCGTGCCCCGCTTCGCCGGCGCGCGCCCGGTCGCGCCGCCCGCGCCTCAGCCCTCGCGCTCGACCTCGACCAGGCAATCGTAGAACGTCGCGCCGCCCCCGAGGTCGGCGAGGCGCTGCGCGGTGAGATTGTTCGCGTTGCCGCGATCGGGGGCGTGCTTCTTCCACCACACCGACGGGATCACCACCACGCCCGGGCGCGGCTTGTCATTGACCCGCGCACGCAGCAGCAGGCTGCCGCGGCCGTTGTGGACGCGCACCCGGTCGCCGTCGCGAATGCCGCGCGGCGCAGCGTCCGCGGCGTGCATCTCTAGGCGCGGCTCCTTCTCGAAGTCGCGGAAGCGCTTCAGGTTGGCGAAGCTCGAATTCAGAAAATGACGCGCCGGCGGCGAGATCATGGCGAGCGGATAGCGGCGCGCGAGCGCCGGGTTGCTCACGGGGGACTCGGCCGGCGGGCTGAAGAACGGCAACGGGTCCACGCCCTGCGCGTGCAGCCAGTCGCTGTAGAGCTCGCACTTGCCCGAAGCGGTCGGGAAGCCGCCCTCGGCGAACGGCGCGAAGCGCTCCGGCACGTGCAGCCGCTGCCAGCCGCCTTCCCTGAGCGCGCCCCAGTCCACTCCCTGCATGCGCGGACTCGCCGAGCGCAGCGCCTGCGCGCACAGCTGCTCGTCGCTGTCGCGAAAGCACGGCTCGTCGTAGCCCATGCGCGCCGCGAGCCGGCGAAACACCTCGGAGTTGGGCAGCGACTCGCCCACCGGCGCGATCGCAGGGTTGTTGGCGAGCGCGTACAGGTGCCCGTAGGACTTGTGCACGTCCAGATGCTCGAGCTGCGTGGTTGCGGGGAGCACGATGTCGGCGTGGTCGGCGGTGTCGGTGAGGAACGAGTCCATCACCACGCAGAACAGGTCCTCGCGCGAGAATCCCGCGATCACCTTGCTCGATTCCGGGCACACGGCGACCGGGTTGTTGTTGTAGACGACGAGCGCGCGCACCGGCGGCTGCGCGCTCGTGAGCGCGTCGCCCAGCGCCGCGTGGTTGATCGTGCGCGGGCTGCGCGCGCCGAGCAGGTCGGGCCGCTCGAGGGCGGCGTGATCGAAGCCGTAGAAGTCCGCCGTCGACAGCACGATGCCGCCCGCGGGGTGGCGCCATGCGCCGACGAGCGCCGGCAGGCACGTGACGGTGCGCGCCGCCATGCCGCCGCCGGCGTGGCGCTGCATGCCGTAGTTAAGGCGGATCGCGGCGGGCTTGACCGTCGCGTACTCGCGCGCGAGCCCGACGACCTCCGCGACGCTCAGGCCGCAGGTCGCGGCCGCCCACTCGGGCGTATAGCGCCGCAGGCGCTCGGCGAGCTCGCCGAAGCCGAGGGTGTGGCGCTCGACGTAGTCGCGGTCGATCAGCCCCTCTGCCACGAGCACCTGCATCATGCCGAGCGCGAGCGCGCCGTCGGTGCCCGGCATGAGCGCGACGTGCTGGCTGCACTTCTCGGCGGTGAGGCTGCGGTACGGGTCGATCGCGATCACCCGCGCGCCGCGGCGCTTGGCTTCCTGCACCCGTGACCACAGGTGCAGGTTCGAGACGATCGGGTTGGCGCCCCACAGCAGGATCAGCTTCGCGTCGGCGAAGCGCTCGGGATCCATGCCCACCGAGCCGCCTAGCGTCGCCTTGATGCCGACCTTGCCGGCGGTGGAGCACAGCGTGCGCTCCAGGCGCGAGGCGCCAAGGCGGTGGAAGAAGCGCCGGTCCATCGAGCTCCACTGCACCATGCCCATCGTGCCCGCGTAGCTGCACGGCAGGATCGTCTCGGGGCCCTCGGGTGCCGCGGCGAGCGCCTTCAAGCGCGCGGCGATCTCGTCGAGCGCTTCGTCCCACGAGATGCGGCGGAATTCGCCTGCGCCCTTGGGCCCGGCCCGGCGCAGCGGATGCAGCACGCGGTCCGGCGCATACGTACGCTCCAAGTAGCGCGCGACCTTGGTGCACAGCGTGCCGTCGGTGAACGGCATCGTGGGATCGCCCTGGACCTTGACCGCGACGCCGTCCTTCACGGTGACGAGCATCGCGCAGGTATCGGGGCAGTCGTGCGGGCAGGCCGCGCGCACGAGCCTGACCCGCGGGTCGGCAGAGCCGAGCGTCTTCGAGGTCGCCGGGGCGTTCATGGCTCGCTGCGCGGAGCGCGATGGAAGCGCCCGCCCGCCGCTATCCTAGCCCAGCCCCCAAGGCGTGGTCGAGCAGCTCGATCCAGTGGCGCACCGGAGTATCGGTTCCGGCCTGCAGATGCGCGAGGCAGCCGATGTTCGCGGTGGCCACCGACTGCGGAGACCCGCCGTGCAGGGCCGCGAGCTTGCGCTCGCGCAGTTGGCGCGACAGCTCGGGCTGGAGGATCGAATAGGTGCCCGCGGAGCCGCAGCACAGGTGCGGCTCGGCGACCGGCGCGAGCTCGAAGCCGGCGCGCGCGAGCAGCGCCTCGACTACGCCGCGGATCTGCTGTCCGTGCTGCAGGGTGCACGGCGCGTGAAACGCGACGCGTCCGCGCGAGGCGCCCGCGCCGAGCGCGCGCTCGAGCGCCGTCGCCTCGGCGGCCACGATCTCGGACAGATCGCGGGTGAGCGCGGCGATCCGCGCCGCCTTGTCGCGGTACGCCGCGTCCCCGGAGAGATAGCGCGGATACTCGCGCACCGTCACCCCGCAGCCGCTCGCGGTCATGACGATCGCCTCGATCTCGCCGCGCTCGACCAGCGGCCACCAGGCGTCGATCAGTGCGCGCATGTCGTCGCGGCCGGCCTCGTGCTTGTTCAGGTGAAAGCGCAGCGCGCCGCAGCAGCCCGCGCCGGGGGCTTCGACGAGCGAGATGCCGGCGCGGTCGAGCACGCGGGCCGCCGCGGCGTTGATCGAGGGCGCGAGCGCGGGCTGCACG